>JBMOKV010000214.1:0-1535 GCA_049325495.1 Candidatus Rifleibacteriota bacterium
TATTGTCGCGGAACAGCATTCAGGGCGGCCAGATAAAGAACCATGTAGTAACCAGTGAACGACCAGATGCTCATCATAATTATCGCCGGCAGTGCCAGGCCTTTCTCGACCAGCCAGGCATGCCCCGGAATGGAGAAATACTCGAGAATTCGGTTCAGAATGCCGACCGGCGCATAAATCGACTTGAAAATCGTTGCGGTAACCACTATCGAAACAATTGACGGCAAAAAGAAAACCGATCTGAAAAAACCGGTGCCGCAACATACACGATTGATCATCAAGGCAAGGGAAAGGGCTAGAAAGGTGGTTACCGGCGTGGTTCCCACCACGAAGATAAGAGTATTTTTAAATGCCTGTATGAATTCCGGGTCGTTCAGGAGCCGCAGATAATTGGCAAATCCAACGAATCGAAACAGATCGGGGTGAAAGGCGTTGAAATCGCAAAAGCTCATCAACAAAGCAAAAATCAGGGGATACAGCCAGAAAACCACGAAAGTTACCAGCCAGGGTGATAGAAACAGCAGCGTCTGCTGCGCCTTTTCAATGGGCCCGATTTTGCGCAGTCGAGGAATCAGGCAGCGTTTTTTTTTACCTCGACCAGAAGAAAAGTGAGCAGAATCGCGTTGAGCAATGTGCCAAGCGCAATCAGAACCAACAATATCGTCTGCCATGAACCATTGCCCACCGGCATTGCCTGCACATCAGCCTGCCGAATAGCTTGAGTCTTCCCGCCATCAAGCTTTTCAAACGCCTGCGAAGTTTCAGCAAGCACCTGATCGATATTCTGACCATACATGGCCTTCTCGATTCCCTGGTTCAAAATCTTTTCAATTTCCATCCAGTATCGGTGAACCGGCGGATGAACCGCAGTTTTCATCTGTTCCACAAAAACCTGCAATCTCGGGTCACCGGTAAAAAGACTGTCGGTATAGCTGCTGCGTGCCGCCGGAAAATTTACCAGCGCTTCACGTGAAATCGGCAGACTGTTTTCAGCCCGGGCGAGAAACCTTATGAAACGCGCTGCCAGCTCAGGCTCGCGGCAGTTTTTCAGCAGAACCAGCACCTGCCCACCGAGAAAAGAGGCCTCAACCCCCTTATTTTCAGCGGGTCTGGGCATCAGCGCAACCGAAAAGTCAAGTTCGGGAGCGTCTTTTGGAAAACTGGCAAAATTCCATGCCCCCGAAACCATCATGCCGAGAGTGCCTTTTTTGAAAGCTTCGTCGAGTAGATCCTGCTTCTCGCAATAGCTGAAATTTTTCAGCTGCAGATAAAATTCGAGAGCCTGTCTGGTTTCTCGCGAATTGAAGGCCCACGAGCCATCGTCAGCAATAATTCTTCCACCATTCGCCCAGACCAGCGGCATGAATTTCTTGTAGAGAATATGCGCTTCGCCGGCATTCATGCCAAAGCCATAACGCCCCGCCGCAGGCTGATGAATTTTCTGCGCCGCAGACAGCAGTTCAGCCCAGGTTTGCGGCGGCTGCTCAGGGTTCAGCCCTGCCTCAGCGAAAAGCAGGCGGTTATAGAAGAGCACT
>JBMOKV010000214.1:1545-2445 GCA_049325495.1 Candidatus Rifleibacteriota bacterium
TGGCATTCCGTAGATTTTTCCCTGGTCGGTAACCGGTTCCCACATCAGGTAGTCACTTTTCAGATCCTGCAATTCAAGAGTAAGCTCTAAAACAGCTTTTTCATTGATAAACCTGCCCATCCAGGTAGAACCAAGCTCACAGATATCCGGGGCCCGGCCATTGGCCAGCGCAACCACGATTTTGTCAAACCCGTTTCCCCATGGAATCTGCTCGCTGATGATTTTAACTCCCGGGTTTTCTTTCTCAAAACGCTCGATGACCGGCCCGATAAGCCTGGGGTCCCAGAAATTCCAGAAAGTCAGTTCCCGGGCATGAATCATGCCGACAAAACTCAACAGAATGGTGAGTAAAATCAGGGTTTGACGCAAAGAATTTTTCATTGCATCTGTTTAGCAGACATCAAAGACCAAAGCAACTGTTTTTCGTGGCAAACCTTATATTTTTCGGTTGAATGAAAGATTGCCGAAGTCTATAATGGGCCAATGCCCGTTAAATCCAAAAAGCAGCTTACCCGCGTTTATGTGCGCCAGGTTCGTGAAGAACCAGACAGCCACAAGATAACACTCGACATTCTTTCTCCATTCGAGAGTTTCTGGCTTTCAGCAATGATCAGTGGCGTGATTCTTCTCATGCTCAGCATAAAAGCCTTTATCTTCGCCGAAACCTCCGATCTGGGAATTTATCTGGTCAAATCAGGCTTCTTGTCGTTAATCGTCGGATTCATCGGTTACAACATGGTCAGCGAATACTATATCCTCGATTTTGAACGGCAGGCCCTGATTTTTCATTCGGAAAAGTTCGGCCTGGTCAGCGAATCAGTTGTGGCACAGCCATTCGAGATGGCGGCAGTTGCAGTCGATGGCTTTGCCCCTGGCGAAGGGGCGCCTGAGTGGCGGTAT
>JBMOKV010000215.1:0-2433 GCA_049325495.1 Candidatus Rifleibacteriota bacterium
CGATAACAGTTCTGGCAAAATCAGCCTGAACGAAATTCTTGACTATGTTAACGGCGGGTCAAGAACCGTTAGTCGTGATCTTTATAATTACCTGGTATCTGCGGGAAAAATCAAATCGACCACCACCCAGACTTCGAATACGAGTTCTCAGACTACTTCTACTTCTTCGTCTGGCTCAATCTGGAATCGGATTTTTGGCTGGTTTTCCGGTCTGTTCAACCGCAGCAATTCTGCTCCGGTGGCTGCTGCTCCCTCGGCGTCCGTTGAAATCAGTAATGCAGACATTGCTTCTCCGGCCGAAGCTCCTGCCGGTGCCACTGCCCCCGAATTGCCGGGTGGTCAGCTTGATAGCTCAATATCATCAATAACTGACCTGGCCTCGGCTCAGGAAGCATATTATAAAGCTTTTGCCGATTACAACCGCCTGCTTGCCGCAAAAGGCCAGCAGAGCCAGGAAGTGAAAAATGCTCTTCAAAAGCTGCAGCAGGCAAAAGCAAAGGTAAAAGAGCTTCGCGAACAGCTGCGCCGCTGATTGAGCTTGTCCTGATCGAATAAAAAACCGGCTCCTGGACTTTTCCAGGAGCCGGTTCGAATTTTAGAAATTTATTGTATTCAGATCACCCCGAAATTTCCTGGGCCTTTGCTTCAGTATTTTCGCCTTCTTCTTTTGCCCCACCCGCAGTTCTTTTGCGCAAAGTCGGGAAAAGAATAACGTCGCGAATCGAAGATGAGTTGGTAAGCAGCATTACTACACGGTCTATGCCGATTCCCAGACCACCTGCCGGTGGCATACCGTAGCGCAGGGCATTTACATAGTCGGTATCCATCTGGTGAGCTTCGTCGTCGCCCGCATCTCGCTGCAACAACTGGTCTTCAAAACGTTGCCTCTGGTCTTCTGGGTCGTTGAGCTCTGAAAAGGCATTGCCAATTTCTCTGCCGTAGATGAAAAGTTCAAAGCGGTCAACTGTCAGCGGGTCCTGTGCGTTGGCTTTGGCCAAGGGAGACGTTTCGCGGGGATAACCGATAACGAAAGTCGGGTCGATCAGGGTGGATTCAACCTTTTCCTCGAAAATCTTTACGATTATTTTTGCTGAGCTGTCGTTCTTTTCAACGTGAACACCGGCTTTGGCAGCCTGGGCTGCGGCCAGTTCCCGGTTGCATGAGTAGCTGAGCTCGGCGCAGCCAGTAACTTCTCTAACCAGATCAAGCATGTAGGCCCTTTTCCATGGGCCCTTGAAGCTCAAGACCTTGTCTTCATAAGGAATCTGAAGGTCTGGATAGATCTTGGCTGCAGCATGAACGATTACATCTTCAGCCAGCTGCATGACCGTTTCCATGTCGCCATAGGCCTGGTATACTTCCATCATCGTGAATTCGGGATTATGCTTGATCGAAATGCCTTCATTTCTGAAATTTCGGTTAATTTCAAACACCTTTTCGAATCCGCCAACGAGCAGGCGTTTCAAATAGAGCTCAGGAGCTATTCTAAGATACAATTCCATGTCAAGGGCATTGTGGTGAGTAATGAATGGCCGGGCAGCGGCTCCGCCGGCAACCGGATGCATCATCGGGGTTTCAACTTCAAGAAAGCCCTTGTTGGTCATGAATTCACGAATGCTCTGAATAATCTGACTTCTTTTGATGAAGGTCTCACGAACTTCGGGGTTCGCAATCATGTCTACGTAGCGCTGGCGATAGCGCATTTCTACGTCGGTAAGGCCATGCCACTTTTCAGGTGGAGGATTCACTGCCTTCGAGAGAATCGTCAGCTTTTCCACCCGCACGGAAATTTCACCGGTTTTGGTGCGGAATGCCGGGCCCTCTGCACCGATAATGTCGCCGGCATAAAGCCTTTTTACCATTGAAAAGTTTTCTTCGCCGATCACATCTTTGCGGATGTAAAGCTGAATTTTGTCTGACTGGTCAACGATATGGCAAAATGCAGTTTTTCCCTGGTCGCGTTTGGTCAGAATACGGCCGGCAATCTTTACCGGATTCGTCATGAAGTGCTCTTTTTCTTCGACCTTGGCTTCTTCGCTCTCAAAATATTGTTTAACTTCCTGGGCGCTGTGGGTGCGGTCGTATCTCGCTCCATAAGGGTCGAAACCCTCTTTGCGCAAATCATTGATTACCTGTAAGCGTTGTTCCTGGACCTGGTTTATCTGCAGTTCATCCATAAAATTTTCCCTTCGAGCATAAAGTAAAAAGGAGCGAAGCCGGTTGAACCAGTTCGCCCCTCTTATAGTTCGAAAATCAGTTTGATACGGTTCTTACGTTAACGGCCAGAGGCCCTTTGGGTCCAGTTTCGAGCTGGAATTCAACTTCCTGGCCTTCGCGCAGGGTTTTGTAGCCGTCGCCCTCAATTTGTTTGTAATGAACAAAAATGTCTTTGCCATCAGAAGCTTCGATGAAGCCGTAACCCTTGACGTTGTC
>JBMOKV010000216.1:0-18250 GCA_049325495.1 Candidatus Rifleibacteriota bacterium
CATTTTGCTGCTGCTCCTTTTTTCACCCACTTTCTGTACCGCCAAAGATTTCTCAACTGAAATTTCTTCCATAAACGCGGCCGGCTTCCCCAAAATTCAGGTTAATCTCAAAGTTTTCAACAAGCAGGCCGAAGAGCTGAATTCAGATAATTTTGTCATCAGTGAAGACCAGACCCCGATCAGTAATTTTTCGGTAGCGGCAAGAAAAAGTCGTCACCAGATGATCCTCGTTATTGACCGCTCATCGAGTATTCAACCGGCAATGAATGAAGTAAAAAGAGCCGCAGCTCAGTTTGTTGAAAGCATGACGGGTGAAGTCAGCATTTCAATACTTTCATTCGGCAGCGATCTTGATTTTAATCATCCCTTCTCAAATGATGCAAAATCTCTTAATGAAGCAATTATGAAAATTCGCCCCTGGGGTGGTACCGCGCTGTACGATGCGATTTATGCTGCCTGCGAAGAGCTGGCTGATAAAGCATCGCGCAATGACCTTAAAACAGTCGTATGCCTTACCGATGGGCGCGACAGCAAACCCAATGGCCAGTCCCCGCTTTCAACCCGGACACCGGAAGAAGTTACCAGACTGGCAATTGAAAAAACAATCAGAATTATTACCGTTGGGCTGGGTAACGACATTGACGAAACCATTCTTCAGAATTTTTCCCGCAGTACCGGCGGCTGGTATTTGAAATCAACTTCAGCCGACCAGTTAAGCAAACTTTATGAAGCGCTCAGCCGGAGAATGAAATTGGAAAAATACTACCAGCTGACCTACAGCTCGCCAAAGCCGGATCCCGACGGCAGTAAGAGAAAAATTACCATTGTCAGCAAGCTAAAGGGCATTGAAGACCAGGGCGAGGGCGAATACACTGCTCCGAAAAAGACGGTTGAAATAGCATCTGAGAATGATTCTAAAGGCAGCTCCACCAAAATGTCCATGAAACTGGTTTTCAGCGACCTGAACATCGAAGGTCCGGATACGGTTTTTCTCACCGGACCCATAATTCCACCACCGGATTCACCGGTAATCGGGCCCAATGCTGCTGTTTTTCTAGGAAATACCGAGGCCCAGAGCCAGGCGATAATTGATCAGGCAAGAGAAAATCTGGCGGCTGAACACAAAAGAAATTACGACCGGAAAGTCGATTATTTAAATGGATATTTGAAAACTATCGACAGACTGCAAAAGGATAATGATGCAAGAGCAGCAAGCCCAGACCTGAAAGACTTTGAAAAACCCAGAGTTGAATACCGCAACCGCTATCTTCAGTTTCGCCGCCAGGAAATCGACCTGTACCTTCAGGAAGCCTTTGCCATATACCAGGCCAAATTTCAGGAAACCAGTGACGAACTCGATTATCTGCAGCGCATTCACGTTCAAAATGAACCGGAAGACGATGATTTTTTCACGAACAACCAGGCCAGTGCAACCGCGACCATAAATCAGATCGAAGAAAAGTTTCAGAAACAGATAGAAGAATGCCAGAACAATAGAAATAGGATGACAGAAGATAGCAGCGAACAAAGAGGTGCACACGTAACCCACACCACCCACACAGAAACACTGGAATTGCCTGACATGTCAATGCCTGATGAGCCTTCGTCAGATCAGCCGTCAATGGGAAATATCAAAGATCTGATCGATGAAAAAACTTCCGGTTACGAAGAAAACCTTGAAGAGCTTGAAAACGAAATTCCTGAAATGAAAGAAATCGCGCCATTCGATTAAAATTTCAGTCTTTCAAATTTTGATTTTAAAAGTCCAATTTGAATCGGTCTGCCATGCCCCGGATAAACGGATTTGGCACCCGTCTTCAGAATTTTCCCCCAGCTGCCCGCAAGGGCTTTAACATCATCGGCAAACGGTGGAAAAATCCATTCAGGCAAAAGATGAAAAACCGTATCCCCGGCGAAAAAAAAGGGCCCGGCTTCGATGCCGATCGACCCGCTTGTATGACCAGGCAAATGGTGACAGATTATTTTGTCATCTCCAAATGGCAATTCAATACGGTCTGCAAAAGTCACATCTGCCTTGAAGCCCGAAAACCTTATGCAATGCCTGAATAGAATGCAACCAAGCCACGAAATCTGTTTTGAAAGCCACATCGTACCCGCAGGTACCGGGCTGCGCCCCTCGGCCAGATTAATCGCTTCGATCTCATGCGCCACCACCCGTGCACCGGTCTTTTCTCTTATCGCTTCAACGCTTCCAACATGGTCATAATGTGCATGAGTAACCAACACATAACGAATGCCACGAAACTCTCTAACCATTTCTCTTGCAGCGCTGATAATTTTATCGCTACGGTCACCAAGACCACCATCGACAAGCGCAATATCGTTCTGGCAAGCAATCAAATAAACATTTGAATTACCAAGAAAAAGACTCCTGACTTCCATTTGACCGCCTCAGATATTAATCCAGAACTTAAGATACCATGTCAAAAAACGTCCAAAATAATGGTGGTTTTCATACTCAAGCAGCGGCAGGTAAATTTTTTCAATCAGGCCAGACATCTCGGGATACCTCTCGTAAACCCACATTGCTGGCCCGATTCCGAGCAGATAAGTGACTGCCGCAGCAAAAACGGCAAGAAAAACACCCAGCGAGGGTTGAATCGCCGGGTGCTCTTTCTCGTTCATTCCTACTTCCTTACAAGAAAAATGTGTGCTGGCTCAAATTTTGGGTTGAGCTCAACATAATTTCTTGCTCCACGCCACAAATAGCGGCGGTCGGTCAGCAGATCATGCACCTGATATTCCTGGTCTGCACCTATGCCGAAACTCTCTATCGGCACATGCACGAACGAATTCTGCACCAGATGAGGATCCAGGCTCACCACGAAAAGCAGATGCTGGTCGCCCATAGATTTGCCATAGAAAAGTATTTTATCGTTTTCGGCCCGGTAAAACCTGAGATTATCATATTCCTGCAGCGCGGGCATTTCACGGCGTAATTGATTTAGACGGGTAATCAGATATTTGATGTTCCCGGGAGCATTCCAGTCTCTGGTTCTTATCTCATATTTGTCGCTGTTGAGATACTCTTCCTTGCCAGGCACAGGAATTCCTTCACAAAGCTCAAAACCCTGGAAAATGCCATACACCGTCGACAATGTCGCCGCCAGTATCGCCCTGATTTTGTAAGCCGCTGAACCGCCATTATGCAGAAAAGTGGGAAAAATATCGGGGGTGTTTGCAAACAGGTTGGCCCGATAGAAATCCGATTCCGGCGGAGTGGTAAGCTCAGAGAAATAATCTGTCAGCTCCTGCTTTTCGTTGCGCCAGGTGAAGTAGCTGTAAGACTGGGTGAAACCAAGTTTTGCCAGAGCCTTCATTACTTTGGGTCGGGTAAAAGCTTCTGAAAGGAAAATCACATCGGGATATTTCTTTTGGACTTCTTCAATAACCCACTTCCAGAAAGCGAATGGCTTGGTATGCGGGTTGTCTACCCTGAATATGCGAACACCTTTCTTCGCCCAGAACAGGAAAATCCGCAGCATTTCCTTCCAGATCGACTTGTAATCGGCTGATTCAAAGTTGATCGGATAAATATCCTCGTATTTCTTCGGCGGATTCTCGGCAAATTTAATTGTACCGTCAGATCTTTTGCTGAACCAGTCCGGGTGCTCTTTCAGGTATGGATGATCTGGCGAACAGTTGATCGCAAAATCAAGCGCAATCTCAAGCCCATGCTTATCGCAAGCCTTTACAAGCTCGGCGAAATCATCAAAATTCCCCAGGGCGGGCTCAATCTGATCGTGCCCACCAACGTGACTGCCAATTGAATAAGGGCACCCGGGATCGCCGGGAGAACATGTCAGGCTGTTGTTGGGCCCCTTTCGTTTACTGAATCCAACCGGATGAATCGGCGGGAAATACAGAACATCGAAACCCATGCCGGCAATCTCGGGCAAGCGTTTAACCACATCTCTGAATGTGCCGCCCACCCCATGCTCAAAGCCACAGGATCGGGGAAAACACTCATACCAGGCGGCAAAGCGAGCTTTCACTCTTTCGACTCGCACCTGCATCTCCCTGCTTTCCACCCTGGACGCCGGGTCGGGGTTATCTTCGAGCATCTGGGAAAGGGTCGGACTGCTGATCAACTGCCACTTTTGCATATCACCGCCGGCCTTTTCCAGCTTTTTCAGCAGATTTCTTACAAAGGTTCTTTCATTTTCAGAAAGCCACGACAGGTAATTCTTGAGCAAGGCAATGCCTTCAAGAATATCTGACGAAAAATCGGTGTTTACCGCCACTTTTTTGCCCGTATCGAAAAGCCAGCTGCCAAAATCTTCACAGTACGCTGCGATGCGATATTCATAAATTCCCAGGCTGTCAACTCTGAATCCCGATTCCCACAGGTCAAGGCCCGGATTAATGCAATTCATCTTGATTTTCTGCCAGTGCTTTTTTCCACTATGCTTGAATTCAACCCAGGCGCAGATTTTCTGATGGCCATCACGAAAAATATCAGCAGAAACCGGCACCAGATCGCCAGACTCACGTTTCAGCGGATATTCGCCAGAATCGACCAGAGGTTGAATGTTTTCAATAAGTATTCTTTTTCGATTTCTGCTTCCCATTACTTTTTCTCCGCAATTAGTTTCTGATAAAGTTCAACCGTCTGACGGGCAATTGACTTCCAGCTGAAAGTTTCTTCGACCCTTTTCCGGCCTGCCGCCTCCATCTTTCGGCGCAACCCCGCATCCTTCATCAGGCGATTTACCTGTGTCGCAAGGTCTCGGGCGAAAACTTCAGGCTCGGTTGCTTCGAATGGAGATTCATTCATCTGTTTCAATGGCACCAGAATACCGGTTTCTCCATCGACAACCACTTCAGGAATTCCCCCCACCGCACTAGCAACCACCGGAGTTTCACAGGCCATCGCCTCAAGATTGATAATTCCAAATGGTTCATAGATTGACGGACAACAAAATACCCCTGCGTGGGAATAAAGTTCGATCAATGTTTTTCGATCTACCATTTCTCTGATCCAGAAAACGTTCTGGCGACCAGCAGCAGCTGCTTTCAGGCCAGCTTCCATCTCTTTTTCGATTTCCGGGGTATCGGGAGCACCGGCGCAAAGCACCACAGGAATATCAGCATCCAGATGCCGGATCGCGTTCACCAGGTGAATGATTCCCTTCTGCCGGGTGATTCGTCCGACAAACAGCAGATATGGCCGGGTGGGGTCAATTCCAAAACGGCCAAAACAATCGGTTGTCGAAACCTTCTTGAATTCTTCGGTATCGATACCGTTATAAACCACCTTCATCCGCTCTGGTTTAACGTTGAAAAGCTTTTCCACATCGGCTTTAGTGCCATGACTTACGGCAATAACCGCATCTGCCATTTCAATAGCGGTTTTCTCAACCCACAATGAAAAATCATAACCTCCACCCAGCTGCTCTCTCTTCCAGGGGCGCAATGGCTCAAGAGAATGAGTGGTGATAACTAGAGGAATTCCGTAATTGAGCTTGGCCCAGATGCCCGCCATATGAGTGTACCATGTATGACAATGAACCACATCAGCATCGGTTCCAGCTCCAACTGCTTGAAGATCACGGTCTATCGTTTTAAAAACCGATTGAAGCCCTTTTGGTAAAGCCGAATAACTGCTCAAAGGCTCATAACCTGTGGCCTTCACCCGGCCAACCATGGCCGCCTGATCTCCATAACAGCGCACTTCAACCTCAGCCAGCTGCGAAACTTCTTTTGAAAGGTATTCGATGTGAACACCCGCTCCTCCATAGACATACGGCGGATACTCGTTGGTCAGATACAGAACCTTCATCATTTAACTCCTTGCCTTCATTCTTCTAACTTTTTCTTTTCAATCTCTCTGGCTTTTTTGAATTTTGGCAAAGCCAGCTGCCTTATTGCTTCAATGGCACCCATGGCCGAGCTGGCCAGTGTTTGCGGGGTGATTCCCAGCACGGTTACCGTCAACCACCCGTCTTCTTTCAAACATTTGATTGAATCCGCAATCTGCAGAGCCTTTTCTTTCTGCTCGGGCGGCATATTGCCAATCTGATTATTCAACATGTGTTTCATCGTAAGAATCTGCTGCTTGCCAATTGCTTCCCATTGATCCAGAAGGTTGGCGTCGGTTATCTGCATCTTTACAAGGATTTTTTCGTCATCTATTTCAAGCTTGAAAGCCTTGAATGGCTTCACCCTGGGATCGACATCCGTGGCATCAGAGTTGGTGTTCACCGGTTTTTCAATTGTACCATGTACGGAACAGACAACTTCAAGATTTTTTTCGTTGTTTATCTTGTATTTTCCACCTTCATTACAGCTGTAACCTTCAGGAAGATAATGTTTCTGAACCAGAAGAGGCAGGTCGAGCTCTTTCATCAGCTCACCAGACTCAATCTGAAACATTTCGACGGCATTCTTGATTGCCATCATGTTGCCCACACACATCGAGTGAAGACCATCCACACGCTTTTTTGCAAGTAATCGCTTCACTACGTCGAAGTCTATATGCAGAGCCAGCATGGTTTCTTTCTGACCGGCACGCTCAACCAGAGATTTCCAGAAATCTGCCGGATCTCCCTTTCCCAATTCCTGATCGGCAGTCAAACTGACAGAATCAGTGGCCAGTTTAAAAATAATTTTGAACTCAGGGGTTGGAAAAGCTATTTCCACCAGATCTTCTTCTGATTTGGACGCCATCATCTGCTGTGGAGAACCCAGAGCGGTGAACAGGTAATCATACAGTTTTTTCGGTTGCACAATCGCCGGCAAAACCAATGTTGGTCTGTATTTATCATCAATGGCAAACCACATGGCTCCAGAGGGCTTGAACAAACCATCTTTTTCAAAACTGGCAAATTCTGCAATCTGCCCTGAAAGATCAAAATTAGGTTGATTAAGCAACCTGGCAACCTGACTGTTCACTTCTGCCAGCTTGCTTTTGTTCTCTGGGTTCGCCAGCTCTTTCGCCTGACTGCCGTAATTTTCATACATTCTGGCAAAATCAAAATAAAATGCTCCCAGAGTTTTTTCATTCAATGAAACCGGCTGACACAATGCCGCCAATGGCAATGAAACAGCCAATACCAGCAAAACCAAAGCTTTTTTCATCATTGTCTAAACCCTCCAATTGCAATCAGGCCTATTTTACTATAAAAGATCTCTTTTCAAACAATTTTTTCTATGCTGAGTCACACTTTTAAAGGTTTTCGCTGCCAACCGAAAGAAAAATCGCCCGATCAAATCGGGCGATTGCATTGTTTTATGCATTAAAGGGGATTACCCCGTTGCAAATTTTACATTCCGGCGGCTTTCCTGAGTTTCAGGTAGTTTTCTTTGGCTGCCTGGTATTTGTTGAAGGCATCCATTACTTCATTCATGGGAGCCTGCTGCTGAACTTTATACTGATAAAGCTGCTTATAATAAAGATATGATTCGTAGGCCTGCTGAAGCTGGGCATTGGTTGGCTTGCCAGATGAATAATTGCCTGAACTGGAGCCATTGTTTACCGAAGAATTTGAATTGGAACTGCTGTTTGAAGACGAGCTGTAACCGCTTGATGAACTGGAGCTGCTTGAACTTCCAGAAGGAGAGGAGGCATAGTTCTTTGACGGAAGCTTGGCAATCTGCTCTCTAACTTTTTTAATACGGTCTTCAGTCGGCGGGTGAGTTGAAAAATATTTGGTAACCTTGCTCAGCTTACTGTCGTTATTGATTTTATTGAAAAAGCTGATCAGACCATTCGGATTATAACCGGCAGCGTGCGTATATTTTACCGCACAGGCGTCAGCCTGATATTCGTCATCCCGTGAAAATTTCAGATTGGCAAAATAAGCGGCGATTGCAGCATAAGGCGCATATTTCTGAGTTTTCTTGTAAACGCCCATTCCCGCAACCAGAACTGTAAGCAGACCAGCCTTCTCAGCCTGCTTAACACTGTGCTTTTTATCTATGTGACCCATTTCATGGGCTATGACCCCGGCCAGTTCATCATCAGACTCGATCATTTTCAAAAGACCTTTGGTTACGTAAACATAGCCGCCCGGTGCCGCAAATGCATTGACTTCATCAGTATTGAGAACTGCAAAATGCCAGGTCAGGTCTTTTCTTTCAACATGCTTGATAAGCTTTCTGGCAACTGTGCCAACCCGGTTTAAATAGTTCTTGTCTTTGGAAAAACCCGGCTTTTCTTTCAGCGTCTCGTGAGTTTTTTCACCCATCGAGATTTCCCATTTGTCTTCGAGGCCGCCAAGAAATGCTGATGTTTGCGGGGCTTTCTCCCTTGATTGCTCAAGAACCTTGAAGTTATCTTCGGTGGCACCACCAAAAGTTCTGTCAAGGGTTACGCTTACCCGATCGAGTGCCCCACTGACTTCACCCAGGAACTTGCCGATGTTCAAAGCGCTTGCCGGCGCAAATGACACCGTCTGCAAAAGAACCATAAGAACCAGAACAAATACTGATTGTCTGTTTCTCACATTGTACCTCTTTAAGTAAGAATATGCTTTAAGCTTAATGACCAATCGCAAAAGCGTCAAGGCGATTCGCAACAATATTATTTTCTCATTTCAAATTTTTCTGACCTGAATTACTGCTGATGTTTTACCACCAGTATTTCCATGACTTCTTCGCCCTCGTTGATAAAGCCTCGCGAGGTTTTTGTGGCGGCTGATACCAGGCAATCTTTGCCGATCGTAATCTCTTCCTGCTGGTAAATAAACCTGCCTCTGCCTGCAATCACATAAAATTCTGCGGCAAAGTCTACCAGATGCGGTGCCAATGTTACTCCCGCTTCAATTTCCAGCTTCAATAACTCAAATCCCGGACCCTTCCCCAGAGCCCTGCCGGTCACCCCGTTCACCTGATAAACAATTTTTCCCTCGCGCAAACAGTTAATCATTTGCAAAACTCCTGAAATGAATTATCGTGGTAATATAACAATATTCTAACAGAATTCAATAAATCAGAGAGGCGAACATGATACCTGTTGTAACTTCTGATAACAGCTTATACCAAAGCCTGTCATCGATTCTAAAGCATTGCGAAAACGAACCGGACACCTTCCACCTTTCGGATTCACGAAGCGCAATGGAATACCTGAGCATCGAAATGCCAGAATTGGTAGTGATAGATTTCTCAGATGAGAATTTAGAAATTGACAGCCTGGCAGAAGAAATAAGACAAGATCCATGGCTACTTAACTCAGGAATCATCGGGCTCACCTGCCACCCCAGAGAACTGAGAAAATCTGACCGCCTGCTGGGTCTTAATGTTCTGGCGCTGATTCACCACGGCATGATCGAACAACAGTTGCCCGGGGTTATTCGCATAATCTGCCACAATCGCCGCATTCTTTCCCAACGATTCATCGGAGCAGACCTCGGCAGCAACATTTCCATATCTTTTCAGCTCGAAAACGACCCCCTTGAAGCCTACTGCTTTACCAATCTGATTTGTAATTTCCTCTATAATCTCAATAAAATTGATGCAAATGGCAAAGACCAGCTGAATGTTGTACTGGTTGAGCTGTTGATTAACGCAATTGAACACGGCAACTGCGGAATTTCTTATGAAGAAAAGTCGCAATGGCTGGAAAGCGGCGGCGATATTTTTCAGCTGATCCAGAAGAAGTGCAGCAAGCCTGAGATTGCCAGGCGAAAAGTTCTTCTCGACTACACAATCAAGCCTACTCATACTTCTTTCAGAATCGAAGACGAAGGCGAAGGTTTCGAATGGCAGGAACTGCGACATAAGGCCGACCCCAGAAACCTTCTCGATCTGCACGGTCGGGGAATTATTATTTCGAGCGGAATAACCGAAAACCTCACTTTTAATGAAAAAGGCAATTGCGTTACATTTGATTTTCAGCATCAGGAAGGCATTGCAAACGTTACCCCCGCACTGTTCAAAAACCTGCAGACCGTTTCAATCAACAAAGGCGACATAATTTTCCACGAGGGCGAATTCTGCAATTACCTTTATTATATCGTCAGGGGCTCATTTGAGGTTCTGGTCGAAGGAACTCCGGTCTCGGTTCTGACTCCCGATGATATTTTCATTGGTGAAATGTCATTTCTGTTGAACAACAAAAGATCTGCCACCGTTAGAGCAACCTCTGAAGCTTCTTTAATAAAAATTTCAAAGAAAGACTTTGTTGAGGGAATCCGGGAAAAACCCCATTATTCCTTGTTTCTTTCAAAGCTGCTTGCAAAAAGAATCGAGCGTTTAAACCACATGATCAGCCACAACCACAACCTCGAAACATGCAACAGCAAAAAATAAATCTTTTGCTTATCAAGGTTTTCGACCTTTCAGAAAAAAGGTTTTCATTTCCCCTTTTCCTTTGACCGGAATAAGCCCCCGCTCAACAAATTCAAATCTGCGATTGAATAATTCAAAAGTTTTTTCAGTTACCTGAATCTCTCCGGCAATGCCGGTAGATTCCATTCTGCTTGCCACGTTGACCGCATCGCCCCATAAATCATAAATAAATTTCCTGGTTCCGATGACACCGGCCACCACTGGTCCGTTATTAATGCCAATTCTTAACGAAAGTCCGGCATGCTGATCGTTATTGAAAGCCTTTACCGCATCCATCATATCGATAGCCAGCATCAGAATTCTTCCCTGATTTTCGGCATCTGGATTCGGCAACCCCTCAACAACCATATAAGCATCACCTATCGTTTTTATTTTTTCCAGGCCATATTTACAGGCAAGCCCGTCAAACTTTGAAAAAACCTGATTCAGCATTTCAACCACTTCTTCCGGCTTCAATCGCCCTGAAATCTCGGTAAATCCAACAATATCAGCAAAAAGAATACCAGCCTCACTGAATTTATCGGCTATCAGCTGCTGCTGGTTCTGCTTGAGGCGCTTTGCAATGGCTGCCGGCAAAATATTCAATAACAGCTCTTCTGAACGGCTCTGCTCTTTTTTTATTCGATAGGTAAAAAACTGCACAAGCAGAAAAAGAATAAAACTTATCCCCAGCAGATGTCCAACAAAAAACCAGGGTGAAATAGTCAAGCGCTTAACCGCCTCTATCTGGCTTGCATTCTTATCGACCATTGCCGCTAGTACAATCATTATTGCATATGCCCCAAACCATCGGACAGATTGCCGTGGGCCATGAAAAAGAACTGCACAAATAGGTGACCCCAGCGACCAGATAATCGCAGAACCAGAGATGATAAATCCGCCATGGGTAATCTGGGCAATGAAGGGCATTGTTAAGATGAAAGCCAGTTGAGTAAAGCGAAACAGCTTAAACTGCTTGGTTACCTTCAAGTGAATGAAACCAAGCAATGTGACAAGAGAATAGCTGAAGGTAGTAAGCCCTCTGGTCGGGTATTCAAAAACTACATCGTGCAGACCCAGACAAATTCCAGCTATGAATCCTGCAAGGGCGAGCAGTGAAAGAAGCGCTTTCTGCAGTTTTTCTTCCTCAGAATCTTCAGGTAGAATCCCAGCCAGCATCAAGCCGTGAAGGAAACGGTAAATCAATGAGTTGCTGCTGAACCAGCCCGCGAATCTGTCTTCAACCTGACCAAAAGTTGAAACCTTGTTCTCCTGCAATTCTTCTCTCCTGCCCTGTATTTACAATAAACAGAATTTAATTTTACTTCATAGCTCTGTTAATGTCGTCAAAAACAGATTGAAGAATTTTCAACTTGAAGTTATCATATCAGGTCTTACAGTATTACACAGGAATCTCAATGACTTTTAATAACCATTACTATAAAACTCTTACTGTTTGGCTTGTTTTTTGTTTGTGCTCTGTTTACTGCTTTTCTTTCCCTGCCAAACCAGACATTTCAGGCATTAATCCCTACTTTTCCGAAGAAATCGAGCGCACCTGGCTGTTTCTCCGCACACGGCCAGACAATCCGGAATTAACCTTGAAAATGGCCATAATTCTCGATGAAATCGGTGCACAGGATCAGGCCAAAATCTGGTTCAATCATTTTGAGCAACTTGGATTAAGTGCTGAAAAAGCAGAAGAGCTCAATCAGAAAATAAGAAAGCAACTTAACTTTCAAATGACACCAATTCCGGCAAAGATCCTTGAACCCGACCAGGTCGAGATCGCCTCACCGCCGGAAAACCAGCGGGATATCATTGCCATGGCTGAGGCCAACAACAATATGATTCTGGCAGCACAGGAATACTATAAGCTTTTCCAGAATTCCAGAAAGCCTGAATACCTGTCGCTTTGTGCCGAAAGATACCTTTGGGCAAATCGCTCTGATCTTGCCCTTGAAAAGCTTGTCGAACTTGAGAAGCTGCAGCCGCGCAATCGCCAACTTCTTGAACAGATTGCCCAGATATATCAGTGGCACAGCCGTTTTGATATCTCTGCAGATTACCTGTACCGCTCACTAAGCCTGAAATACCGAAGACACACGCATCAACAGCTGATTAAAACCCTTTACGACGCACGAAAATTCAATGAAGCAGAAACTGAATTTCATCGCTATCTGAAAAAATTTCCTGAAGATGAAGAAATTAAAGAATTCTTTTCAAGGTTCCTTCTTGAAATGCAAAGACCCGATGATGCTCTACGGCTTATCGAATCAATGAATCTTGAAAAATTGCCCGCCGAACGCCTGGTTAATCTTTTACAGCCCGTAAATTCAGTCGGAAAAAATGAGGTTCTTTTAAAAATCTGCAAAAATCTTGAAAAACGAAAAATGACTTCTTTGCAGCGTTTAAAGCAGACTTTTTTTTTAACTTCGGCTTTAGCTGGATTAAAAAAAAATCAGGAAGCCTGGATCGCGCTTGATATATTGGAAAAAAATCTGGAAACTCCAGGCTTGAAAATGCCAGTGCAGGAAAAGTCAAATTTTATTTTAAATTCTCTTCTGATCCGCGCCAGGCTCGCCCACGAACTAAACTTTCCCGGCGTTGAAAGCGAAACCCATAAAAAGATTCTTGAAATTGACCCGGGAAATTTATCTTCTTTACTTTTCCTTGCTGAAGAATCCAGCAAAAACGGGGATCTTAAAGTTGCCGAAAAGCTATTTCAAACTGCACTCAGAAAAGACCCGGAAAACTCCTGGATAATCTGGTCCATGGCCGATATCGCCAATCGCAGCGGTAATCTTTATACCGCCAGAAAATTGATGGAACACCTTACCGGAAAACCAGATTTTTTTGATGAAAGAGCTATTCTAAAAATCTGGCATCAAACCTCAGCATGGAAAAAGCTTGCAGACCACATTGAATCCAACCAGTCAAGGCTTTTTCCTGAATTTTCCGATTACCTCGTCGAAGCCTTGAAAAATATTGGTCAGATTGAAAAAGCAGCTGCTATTTTAATCAGTCGTTTAATCGATAACCCATTTGATGAAAATTCTGAAAAATTGCTTCAACAAATTTCCGAAAAAAAACCTTCAATCTGGCATGATTATTCTGCCAGAAAGAATTTTTTCATCGATGGCTACCACCAGAATTTGATCGCATCGTTAACCGACCAGATAGCCGCCAGCCCCGAAAATTCCAGGTTTATTCATCAAAGAGCTAAAGTCTATGGATACATGAACCGGCCTGCCGATGCATTGTCAGACCTGCTTACTGTCATTGCCAGTTCTCCTGTCGATCTTGAACTGATAAATGAGGCTGCAGGAATGGCCGAATGGGCGGCCAATCTGAGACAGGCATCAAGGCTAAGACAACAGATCATGAAAATAAGCCCAGATGATGCAGGCAATGCCCTGAAGCTCTCCAGCCTGATGTTCAATCAACGCGAATTTTCCACAGCCCGGAAAATTCTGGAGAAAGCAGAAGATTTTGCACGGCAGAACCCCAAAGAATATTTTTCCGCAGCAATGCCGATTTTGATCCAGTCAGGAAGCTATAAAAAAGCCCGCGATTTAGTTGAGCACACGAAAGAAAATACAAATGAAACTGATAACGAAAGGCACTTTTCCAAAACTTTAAATGAATATTCAAAAATAGTCAGCCGGGATTTGGGACCCATCAGCCGAATTGGCTTTTCATTTACCCATGACACTGACAGCATTTCACATTCAAACACTATCTTTCAAAGTCGTTTCAATGTCGAAAATCATGGTTTTCACCACCTGCAAATCAACGATATTGCCATGACCAGAGACAACAACAATCATCATGGAATCAGAGCCAGAGAAATTTTCTACAACATAAGCCGCTCAAACAGCACCGATAAAATTAATATCGGGGTTCCTTTCCTGGCAAAAGAAGACAAACTCCAGCTTTTTCTTCCATCTGTAAGCTTTTTGAAGCAACTGCCAGACCGAGAATTCGCTTTTGATTTCAAACAACTTCCCGTAAAGGACACCCCGGAAGCAATTCATCAGGGGCTTTTCAGCAATCAGGCTTCTTTTTCCATCAGAAAAAAACTTGCAGGAAGAAGCTGGGTAAATTTGAATGCCGGGCTGAAAAAAAACTCTGCGGGTTACTCGGGGAATTTTGCCGGAATTACTTTTGAAAAAGCGATTTCATACGCTCCTTTCAGTTCCTGGCGTTATAGCTTTTTCACCGAAGACAACCAAAGCGAAAACTCTGATGAATTCTATCTTGAAGATTTTATTCAAACCCATACTCTGGCCTGGACCGGACAGCATGACTTTTTCCAAAGCAACCGACTGCTTGACCAATTAAACTGGGATATCTATGGCGGCATAAACAACCGCAAAGAAACCTTTTATGGAGCTTCTTTGAATTTTGAAAAGAAATTGAGAAAAAGCCTGTTTTTGATTGGAAACACAGGCTTTTACTCATCGAAAAACAACCGATTCGCCCAGACCGGCGGCTACAATAACTGGACCTATGGTCTGAGCCTGGAAAACAGAAGCTGGTAAATTTTTAAAATGGTAGTAAAAAAAATCTCACCCATCTGGCCATACCTTGAGGCAACCATAGCTCTTCTAATACTTTTTCTCATCGACAATTTCCTGTTCCATGATTCACATGGCTTTCGTGAACTGGCCTTCAATCCTTTATGGCTGCCAATATTTCTGATTGCTGGCCGCTATGGAACGGCTCCAGCTGTTTTCACCGGGTTTCTCTGTGCCCTCTACTACTTTTATTTTGGTATGATCGAAAGCTTTTTCTACGGCGAATTTTCTCTGACCATTAATGACCAGGTAAAAATGTTCAGCATGATTTTCTTTTCAGCCCTTTTGGGCCAGATGTATGACCGGATTTTAAATAATTATTGGCGACTGGATGCTGACCACGAGGATTTAAAGGACCAGTTCAGCAACCTTCTGACCCACCATTGGGCGCTGCAGAAAGCCAACATGGAATTGGAAAAGCGCATAGTCAGGCGCCAGACCACCATGAAAACCCTTTATGATATGGCACGAAATCTCGAAAGCCTTGAGGCAAAAGCGCTGCATCGCGGGGTGGTCGATATAATGTCCCGCTTCATCAAAGCACAGAAATGCTGCTTTTTCATCGTTTCGGCAACCGGAAAAGTTGAACTGGCAGAAAGCAAGGGCTACCGCGAAGACGAACTTGGGCAACTGGTTGATAAAAAAACGGTTAACCGGCTTTTTCTCAGCGCCATGGTCGCCGAATCTGCCCTTTCGTTTCGCGATGGATTTGAAGAGGAAATCGAGCGCCAGCCATTTGAACGCTGCCTGATGGCCGCACCACTGCGACATGAACAAACTCATCAATTACTGGGCATTCTAACTATAGATGATGCCCCATTGCTGGCTTTCAATTCCGGGAATATGCGAATATTTAACATTATCGCCGACTGGACCGCCAGAGCATTGATCAAATCTTCAATGGTAGCCAAGCTGAAAGAAAAGGAAATCGATAATGATGAGGTTGGAACCTATTCTTATAAGTTCTTCAACACCAGACTCGCCGAGGAAGCCAGCCGTTTCATGCGTCATAACACCCAGTTCAGTGTTGCGGTTCTGCGCATCAACCACTTCGAAAAAATAGAATCGGCACAGCTGGCATCTCTTAATCAGACGTTGAAAGAAATTTTTGCACGCAGCATCCGTTTTCATGATCTTATCTGCCGCTACCGCAGTCCTGATATGTTTGCCATTCTTTTCCCACTTTCTGAAGAAATCGAAGGAACATTCCATCTTAAACGCCTGATGAACAACATTTCCATGGCCCAGATCAAACCTTATGGCAGCGACAGTCATCTCTCCATTTCAATCTTTCTTCAGACTGTCAGAGACCAGCAACCCGAGCCAATGTATCGACTTAAACCAGAAGAAGGAGCGGAAATTGTTAAAAAAGCAATTGAAGCCAAAATAGCTGCCAATGAAACTGTTATCTAAAATCATTGCCTTCATAATAGTCGCAGTCGCCAACCTTTGTGAAATTGCAGCAGCAGTATTCGTTCTCGACAAGAATGCGGCTTGTCCGGATAAGGCATGTATTGCCCACCTTGCCGCAAGCATTCTTGTAGCCATTGCCTTTGCATTATTCAGAGTTGAATACTCAGAACCTGCCGGCGGAAAAGAGCACAAAATTCGGCAATTCAGCAATCCAATGGCTGTACCAGCCTTTTTTCTGGCCTTTTTCATGCCTTTTTTCGGACCTCTGACCGCAAGCATTCTTGGTTTTGTCACCAGACCCAGAGCCGAGAACCAGTCACAGATTTTCAAGGATTACGTCGAATACGTAAAATCGATAAACGAGGATATTCCAAGATTCGATGACTCTTCTGAAGAAAAGATCATTTTCAAGCTTCTCGAAATAGAACCGGTGGTAGACGTGATTCAGGCTAAATCAAAAACCGCCGTCTGGGGGTCGATTGACAATCTCAGTCATCGAACCGATCATGGTGCTGTTTCACTTATCAGGGACTCTATTCGCAAGGACGATGCGGAAATTAAATTTCTTTCAAGCATTGGGCTCGACAAAATGGAAGAGCGATTCCAAATAAGGATCTCAGATGCCCGGGCAGTTTTTCAGAACGAAAGAAGCTTGAGCAGCGCCATAAATTACCTGGAAATTTCAATTTCTTATTTGAACTCGGAACTGGTTCCTCTTGAACTAAATCAGTCTTTTGTCAGAGATCTGGTGCAAAAGGCCACCGAGCTGATAAAAGAATTTAACCATGAAGAAATTATTTTCTGCTATGCCCAGATTCTTTTTCTGTCTGGATTGGTGCCTGAAAGCCTTAAAGTGGTAAAAACCCTGATGGATGAAAAAAAGATTAAACCGGGAATGCTCTTACCAGCTGCGGAAATTCTTTTTAAAGCCGGTCAGTATCATCTTCTTCTACAACTTTTAAAGCAACTTGAAAATTCTGATGAACAAAGCCTAAAACTTGATCAGGCAGACTTCGAGGTTGATCCTGAAGAGCTAAAAGAGTTCTGGCTGAATGGAGCAGAAAAATGAAAGAAGCTTCAGTGAAATTGCCGGAAGTCGATGTCGAACTGGTTCTTGAAGGCAGTTACCCATATGTTACCGGTGGAGTATCTTCATGGACCCACAGATTGATTCAGGGAATGCCGGAAAAAACTTTTGGTCTGGTGCATCTTGCCTCAAAGCCAGAAGACACGGAAAAAATCAAGTTTCAACTCCCAGATAACGTATTATATCTACACAACATCTATCTTCACGACCCGGTTTTCCTTGAAAAAAAAGAAGCATTGGAAAAATGTGGAACTGATCAGACAAAGTTCTTTCACGGACTCTTTCAGCTTCATGTATCGGCCCGCGACCGCCGACCGGTTGATTTTCGCGAATCGATCGAGAAGCTTTGCTCAGATTGTGCCCTGCCCCACCTAAGGGATTTTTTTTACAGCGAAAAGGCTTTTTCACTGCTGCTTGCACTTTATAAAAAGGGTTTTGAAGAAAGCTCTTTCATCGACTTTTTCTGGACATGGCGCTACATGCACATTCCGCTGTTTCAAATTTTTCAGGCCCGAAAAGGCCCGGCAAAAATGGTCCACTCTGCCTGCACCGGTTATGCCGGCTTTTATGCCGCCACCAGAAAAATAACTGAAAATCTTCCGGTACTGCTTACAGAGCACGGCATTTACACACGGGAGCGAGCCATTGAAATAATTAAATCCGAAGCCATTTACAACGAAAACCCTGACAAACACAAAATTTCCAATGACTTTGGCGTTTTTAAAAGAATCTGGCTGAGCTTCTTTGAAGTTCTTGGTCTATGGGCTTACCAGACCAGCGATGCAATATATACTCTCTTCGAGGGTAACCGCCAGGCCCAGCTTTCTCTGGGTGCCCCTTACGATAAAATAGAAATAGTTCCAAATGGTCTTGAAATTGA
>JBMOKV010000217.1:0-18218 GCA_049325495.1 Candidatus Rifleibacteriota bacterium
TGCTCCTGCAGAAGCGACCTGCCCCCTGAATTAACCAGAAAAACCGCAAAAAGCTCCGTATTTCCTGACAAAAATGAATCCAGGCCAATTCTTGAGAACCCCAGGGTTTTACCCTCATCAGAGAAAACGCCCTGATGCCGGGCAGAAGAAAGAGCTAAAAATTTATCTGCCACCCGGGCCGAAACGTCTTTCTTCAGTTTTGCAAAAATTTCATCGGAGCTGCCAACAATTCTTAAATCATGGTCTGGCCCAAGCTCTGCACCAGATTGCAGGCCGACAAAATTCAGATTTGCATAGCTCTGAATCGGAAAAAAGGCCATGATAGAACCAATATAACCATTTTCAAGTGCGTTGGCAGGAACAGTCATGGCAAACTGCTTGCGGATCGATCTGGGAATTCCACAATCTACCAGAGTAGCTATCATTACAAGCCCTTCTTTGTCATGAAACCGGCACGATGAAACATTGATGAAGTTAGGCAGAAATTCAAAGGTAACCGTCTGATCGAAGCTGTCTGAAAAAAATTCAAGACTATGCTTCTTCGGTTTTGGTTTCGTGAAAAAATGGTAGAAGTAAAGGTCTTTTAGAAATTGACTGAAATCATCATGGTCAGTCGAAGACAAACCGCAGGCCAGAAGATCCTGTCTTTGTGGCCCAAGAACGATCATTGAGAATTTTTCTCCAAAAGCCTTTTGAAAATCCATCTGCAACAGATCAGCTTCTTCCAGAGAGAGCTTCTTAATTTTCTGCAATCTTCGCCTGAGCAGGTTTTCAGCCAGATTGGCCGGTCGCATCTGTTCCTGAACTATCGGCAGAAAGCGATAAGCAAGTTTCTCAGAATTCTTTACCCGGAGCTCATTGAGTTGGTTCTGCTGCCTTGAAAAAAAGCCGGCGGTCAGAATCACGAAAAGCAGATAGCTCAAAGCGAAGCTCCAAAAGCGATACTTAGGCATTTTCGCATCCCTTCGAGTCTGAAATAACTTCGAAAATTCTTACCTGCTCTGCTTTTCCTTTAATAGATACAGACCCGTGAACAGAACATTCATAGAAAGAATTTATCTGCTCATAAATTTCTTCAGCAACCAGAATCTGTGGCCAGCCACCACGACCTGCCAGTTTTTCCAGACGGGCGGCAAGATTAACAGGATCCCCAATAACTGTGTAATCCAGGCGACGATGGTGTGATCCAATCTTACCGGCAATCAATTCACCGAAAGCGATACCAACACCGAAAGTCAGGTCCCCATCGGTCTCATCAGGAATTCCGGTTTGCACCTGATTCTTAATCTCTATTGCCGCTTTCACTGCGGAATTGATCGATTCATCGCCTCGAAAGAAAGCCATTGCAGTTTCGCCGATGAATTTGTCTATCTGCCCCCCATTTCGATTTACCGCTTCATCACAGGTTGCCAGAAAGTGATTCATCAGCGAAAACGATTCTTCAGGATCAAGCTTTTCTTCAAGCTGAATAAAATTTCTGATACCGCAAAACATGACGGTTGCCGTGGTTCTTTCAAAGCTTTCTCGGTTTTCAGAATTCGTTTCGAAAAATAGTTCTTCATTGAGATATTTTTTCATTTCTGCCTTTTCCTGCAGGCCGACAACCATCTGATTGAAACTGCCGAAAAGTTCACCAACTTCATCGGTAGAAACAATCTGAAGACTGGTTGAATAAACCCCGTCACGAATTTCATTAACCATTCCAGTGAGTAGAAGAACAGGCTTTAAAAATATGCTTAAAAATTGCTTTTGAATCAATCGTGAATTTGCCAGTGATAAAGCAAAAATCAGAGCAAGAATAGCAAATACAAAAGCTGCCGTATCACCAGCCTGACCAATTTTCATAACTGCTGCTGCTGCAGAATCGGCATTCTTAAGAATCTGGCTGCAGACAAGGTAATCAGAGCCTGCCCAGCTGATTTTTTTTACAAAAGGTTTACCGGTGAGGGCGGTCAAATTCAGCAATTCTTTTACTTCTGTGGACCTTGGGGCAAAATCAGTGCCTGAAACACGTCCCGGCTTGAGAAATACTCTCATGTCACCTTGACCTTCATTTTTCAGGTACATTTTCAAAAAAGACTGCTTCATGGATTCTGCTTCAAAACCAAGTCCAAGACAGGCAATAATATTGCCTGAACCATCCCTGACAAAAGTTGAAAATAAAGATGCCACCGTAGGCCCCATCTCTATAGAATTCAAACGATCATGAAAATCATATCTGAATTTTCTTTCACGGTATTTACTGTAGCTGTCTCCCAGAGCCGATTTTGTCTGCTGTTCAAGCCTTTCAACGTTAAAATTTTCATTTAACAAGGGCATTTTTATCATACCGATAAAAAATGACATGCGCGGCTTGATCTGGCTTTCTTCGAGGCTGGATTTGAAAAAAACGCCGCCGGCGGGTGTTAAAATCATGGTCAGATGGCACCCCGAATCTGCGAGGGTGGCAAAGGCATCATTGGCCATTTTCTGAAAGCCATCGGCCTTTGCAATTCTTGTAGTTATCTGATTACGCAGAATGTTTTCAAGTCTGGCTGTCTGAAGAGTAACAAAATCGCTTACGTCTGCAATTTTGTTTTCAAGAGCATTAATACGGTTTTGTTCGATCCTGCTTTCAACCTGGATCATATACAGCAGTCCGGCGAGAAACATCAAAAGAACCGGCGCGGCGCTCAAGCCTGCGGTAGCAAGCCTGAACCTGGTCTTTAAAGACATTCCAGAGATAAAATCAGATTTCCTTCCGGAAATCCGCAAAGTAATCATGAAAATGAAAGGCAGATAAATCACAATCTGCAGAAAACCCAGAAGGGTTTCCTGAAAACCAGATTTTGCAGCCGGAATTGCGACACATAAAAAGAGGTCGGGGTTGCCCAATTGATGTGAAAAGAGGTAAAGATTGCCGTTCCAGACCTTGCTCGTCAGACCTTTTCTGAAGTCTTCAGAAAAACCATGCATCAGATTTGCTGAGATTGCAGATTCTTCAAGGGCAATCTGGTCACTGAATCTTATTGCTCCGGCGGCAATGCCATGGCCGGTTATTTTTTTCAATGCCCGGTTTTCAAGCCAGTCCGGTCGTGAATTCTCTACAGGCAGACAGAAAAGTATCCTGTCGGGAACCTCCTGGCCGGCTTTTACCGACATTCTGACCAGTCGAAACACTACTCTTCTGGTTTTCCAGAATACTTCCAGCGGTGCCCTGTCGATATTTCTGAAAAAATCTGCACTGAGAAAGTCGCTCATTTCTCTTTTCACGAAGCCATCGGCAATTTTTTTGTCGAGAGATCGCAATTTTTCAGGCTCGCAAACCGACAGCACGAACTTTTCCCAGGCCGTGACCATGGTTGCCTGCCCCGCAACTTTAAGCATCTTTCCTGTCGACGAAAACCACATTATTTCAGATCCTTTAGGAAATCGCCGGAAAAAAATCTCTTCAAGCTTCTTCAAAGCAAGGTTTGAATCAGAGCAATCAGCCAGCTTTTTCGCAGAAAGCCCGGCAAAATTTTCCAGAGCCTCGTTCAACACCGAGTGAAGATTCATCTCGCGCTGAAGTCTTGCCATTTCAAGACTGGCGGCAGTAAACCGGCTTTCAAGACTCTTTTTCTCAAGATTCTTCTTTAAACCGGTTAACGCCGACCCAGCAATAAGTGCGGGAAACAGCAAAAGAAGAATAAGCCAGAAAAACGGTTTCAGGCTTTCTACCAGTTCGGATTTTTCTTTTGGCTCAGATTCTGTTTGCATTGGTCGGTTGAATGTGCTTTAAATGGTATGATAGCAGATGCTGCCGGTACCCGGCAGAAATTTGTAAAAACCTTTTACCGTGAATCACGGTATAAATAAAAAAATTAAAAACGGAGCTTTATATGTTCAGGTTTTTAACTCATCGAAAATCGCTCATAAGCCAATTCATCAGTGTTTTTCTGATTCTGGCCCTGATCGGGGTTGCCCCGGGAACGTCAGAAATTTTCAAAGCCAGTGCCCAGACCCCATTTACCGAAGACAAGGTTAATATCAGCCAGGAAAGCCCCATGGCCGTCAATACGGGCACCAAAGCCCAGCAACGGGCCGACAGTTTTGTGGCGAACGATAAAGAGCTCGAGCAGATAAAAAAGAAAGAAATGAGCAAGGCTGAAGAAATCGCCTGGACAATAGGCAAAGCCCTGCTGCCGACCCTGGCCGTAATGGCATTTTCTGCGGCAGTGGTCTGCCCGCTCGCCTGGGTTGTCGTCGGTGCAGTGGCTGTCGGTGCCGGAACCGCAGGCCTGATGACACTTGCCTATGAAATGCGAAAAAACTCTTTCAGGTCTGAAAAAGAAAAGAAAACCATGGACAAGATCTGGCGCGAAGTCACCATTGCGGCAGCGGTAAACGGTGCCATGGCACCATTTAACATGGCTACCGCTGGAATAGCCCAGGCTATTGGTCCGGTAACCGCAAAAACCATCGTTCAGACAGCAGCAAAGGCAGGCGCAGTAAGCTTTCTCGGCAGCACAGTTTCAAACGTGACCAAGGGAGCGGTGACCAACCTCTGGTATGACCATTATTACAACTATGACGAGCGGGAAAAGATTCTGAAAAACAGAATCGCCACCCTGTCGGCGATTAAAAACCGCACACCTGAACAGGAAGCGGATCTGGTCGAATTCATCAAAGAACTTGATACCATATCAAAAGAAAAATACACCTGGGAATCATTTCGGAAAGATGAGCACAAAGCCCTGGTTTCTGCGGGAATTTCAGGGGTTCTGGGCGGTGCAGCAGCCAAGTTCGGCGCTGAATCAGACTGGGCCAAAATTGCTTCGAGCAAACTTTTCGGTTCGACCAGCCAGTCTGCCATGGTTTCCAATGCGGTAATCAGCAATCCCTTCGCTTTTGCCACCGGGGCTGCCCAGGCGGGGGTGGATAAAAAGGAACTTCTCAATGAAATCGCCTACAATCGCATGCTTCAGGCAAAATATGAAGAGGGAACCCCGGCCTGGAAATATTACGAAGAAAAAATTGCCGGCCTGACCGAAGCTTACAAAAATACCAGTCTTTACGAAGCGGGCAAGAGCGCAATGATTTCCAATGCCGCCATGCAGACAGCCATCGTCGGAACATCGCTGGCGAAAACCAGAATCTGGGATCTTCCATCAGCGAAACGCCAGAAAATTCAGGATAAGTATGAAGAACAGAACCCCGAATTCCAGAAAGTGACCGAGTTGCGAACCAAACTCGAAACTCTGCGTGCCAAACAGCCGGTTTTGTCTGATTTTAATTCAAGAAAAGAATACACCGCCGCATTGAAGGCCTATGCCAAAGAAGTTAACGGCTTACGAACCGAATATCAGAAAGCGCTGGTCGTGGCTTCCAATGCTCAGAAACAACCAGAAAATCAGGCAAAAATCAAGGAAATTGGCAAGCAGGTCACTCAGGAAATCGAATATGCAAGAAAAACCGAACTGGCCAAATCTCTCGGAACCGAATCATACCTGAAGTTCAAGCTCAAAGAACTTGAAGGCAAGCCGGAATTCAATCATTTATCTGAAGAAGAGCTGCTTGCCAAAGCTGATTTTGAAATACGCCAGGAATTTGCAGCCGCTGCCAAGGCCAACGCCGAAAAGCTTGCCTATCTTGAAAACAAGGTAAAAAGAACCGACCTTGAGCTTAAAGGTGACGTCGAACGGGGTAATGACGGCAAACTTTACGTGGTCGTCAGAGATGCCCAGGGCAATTATGTAAGACAGCGGCCATACCAGGGCGGCGAAGGAGCTTACTGGTTTGACCGACTGACCAAACAAAGCCCGGCAGATTTGAAGCAGGCCGAAATCGACCGCCTGGTTAAAGAAGCCTACAATTCAGCTTCGATGGTCAAACCTTCGACTATCCGTAATGAGTATGTGAATATGAAGGTCAATGAGCTGCGGGCTCAAGGATACAAAGACACGCAGATCGATAACCAGCTTGGCGGCATCGTTAATGAAGCCAACAAAAAAATGCTCGACATCTACGGCGGCAGCTGGCAGAGCGCTACAAAAGCTGAAATTCTCGCCGCCGGTCTGGAGCGTGCCAAATACGACGACGGTGCTTCACCGAGCTTCAAGAAAATCATCGATTTTGTGCGCAACGAACTGTCGAGCAAAACAGTATCTATTTTCCAGTCGCAGCTTCAGCAGCAGGTGCAGAAAACCATTCCCGGTGAATACGTTACCTACGGCAAGGGAGTTGAAAAACTGCTTGGTGACGACGAAGAAGCCATCGAACGCGCCTCTGAACGAGCGGTTAACAACTATTATTCGAAAAATCGCTGACCTTTTGCCCGGTTGAAATCCGGCGGCATTTATGAAAGAATGCTGCTGTGAAAAAAAGCTTTTCAACAACCGGCGTTCTTGCCAGACTGGCGTTCTGGCTCTTTCTGGCAGCGGTAGTGGCCATTACCGCCGTTGTAATGTTTTCCGATTCAGGGAAAGTGCTGCAGCTGCTTGGCCAGATCAGCCCGGGCTGGTTGCCCCTGATAGTCGGGGCAGTCCTTTTCAATTACCTGCTAAGATTTTTTAAATGGCAGTTTTTCCTCGGTCAGGTGGGCATTAAAGTCCCGTTAAAAACAAATCTCTGGGTGTTTTTCAGCGCTTTCACCATGGTTTTGAGTCCCGGAAAAATCGGGGAACTGGTCAAATCTTTTCTATTGCGCGGCAGGCTTGCCGTGCCGGTGGCAAAGACCGCTCCGATTGTGATGGCCGAAAGAGTTACCGATCTGCTTGGCCTGGTGATCCTTTGTCTGATCGGGTTTTCACAGTTCGCTTTCGGGGGTCCTACGATTTTCGTTGCCGCAGCACTGATGGTTCTGGGGGTTATAATGCTGACCAGACCATGGATCTGGCAGGCAATAGACCGTCTCCTGGCCCGTTTTTCAGTCCTTGGGCGTTTCCGGCGACCGGTAATGGTCATTCAAAACAGCACCAGCGACCTTTTCACCCTGAAATCACTTTTTTTTACCGTTCCGTTGAGTGCCATATCATGGGCGGGCGAAGGTCTGGCGCTGTATCTTATTTTCCGCGCCCTGAACGTTGACCTGCCCATGCTGCTGCTGATATCGATTTTCGCCCATGCTTTCAGCTCGATTGTCGGAGCCCTTTCGTTTCTGCCAGGCGGGCTTCTGGTCACTGAAGGCACCATGGGCATGTTCTTCATTTATGTTAAAATTGCGGATGCCCAGGCGGTTTCGGGCACCTTTCTGATTCGTGCGGTAACCCTGTGGTTTGCCGTAATTCTTGGAACTGTAGTTTTTCTGCTCGGACACACCCGCGACGATCTGGCAGCACTGGCCATGATCGGCGACAATTCATCACAAGAGGCTTCAGACCATGAGAAATAAGTTCACTGACCGCGAAAAAAACTGGAAAAATGGTGCGATTGTCTATCAGGTTTTCGTCGACCGCTTTGCCCCGTCGCCGGTGCTGGAGCGAAAAAAGCGACTTTTTGAAAAACCTCTGCGGCTCATGAACTGGAAAAAAGCTCCCGAGCGCGGCAATTACAATGAAGATGCCGGAGCATGGCAACACGAGCTCGATTTCTGGGGTGGCGACCTGCGTGGGCTGGAAGAAAAACTCGATTATTTCAAACGTTTTTTTGTGGATGTTATATACCTTAACCCCATCTTCAAATCTTTGACCAACCATAAATACGACACCCATGATTATTTCAGCGTCGATCCGGCTCTTGGTTCAAATGAAGATTTTAAATCATTCGTTGACTCAGCCCATCGCTCAGGCTACAAGGTGGTTCTCGATGGGGTCTTCAATCATGTGGGCCGCCAGAGCGAAATTTTCAAAAAAGCGATTTCGGGCAATGATGAAAACGCGAGAAAACTTTTTCGCTTCAAAGGCAGCGAACCGGTATGCTGGAACAACGTTTACAATCTTCCCGAACTTGATCTGGGAAGAAAGCCGGCACAGGATTACATTTTTGCCGGAAAAAATTCAGTGGTTAAATACTGGCTGCGTGAATTTGACATCGATGGCTGGCGTCTTGACGTCGCCTATGAATTCGGTCAGAAAATTCTGAGCAGAATAACCGAAGCCACCAGAGAAGTTAAGCCCGAAGCAACCGTGATCGGCGAAATCTGGAACTACCCCGAACCCTGGTATCCCGCGGTAGATGGGGTAATCAACCTGCATGCCCGCGCCATTCTGCTGCGCATGCTCAATCACACCGTTTCACCGGATGATGCAATGCAGATGTTTGCCCGGATGATCGATGATTGCGGGATCGACCATATTCTGCAGACCTGGCTGACCCTCGACAACCATGACACGCCAAGACTGGCATCGGTGGTCAAAAGCGAAAAACTGCAGATTCTCGCAAGGGTTCTGCAATTCACCCTGCCCGGGGCGGTCGGGCTTTATTACGGCAGCGAATTCGCTCTTAAAGGCACAACTGACCCGGAACAGCGGGGCACCCTACCATGGCATCGGCTCAATAAGCCGCCGGCCATTTTCCATATGCACGAAAAACTTGCCGGCATAAGAAAAAACAGCCGTGCATTACGCATCGGTGATTTCCGCATGATTTCAGGCAACCAGACTTTTTCGTTCATGCGAATGACTGAAAAGGTCGGCGAAACCACGATAATCTGCGCGAACCCGGCCCCTGAAAAAAAATCCGTGGCCCTGCAGCTCAGAGATGGTAGAATTCATGACTACACCCTTTTCGTTGACCAGCTGAGTGGCCGACAGTTCATGGCTCACAGCGGATTCATTGACGTTGAGGTGGCGGCGGAGTCGGGTTTGATTCTGCAACCGGTGTTGCCAGACCCGGCCAACGGCTACACCAGATACAAAAACCTGGATTAAAAAATGGAACCGGTAAACTTACGAATCAGAAAAATTCTCGAAAACTTCAGGCATGGCAACATCAGCACTGCCGATGCCGAAACCGCCCTTGCCAAAGAATTCTCCCACGGGGTTGAGACCGAATCGGCGGTAATCGACACCACCCGCGAGTATCGCACCGGGTTTCCCGAGGCAATCTACGCTGCCGGCAAAACGCCGCAGCAGGTCGTCGAAATTTTTGCCAAGATGCTTGAAACCAATGGCAAGGCACTGGCCACCAGATGCACCGATGCCACTCTCGATGCAATCGAGCAGAATTTTGCCACAGCCAATATCGACCGCAGCAGCAGACTGGCCTGGTTTCGCCCTGACATAGAAATACTCGCCCGATCGAAAGTGGCGGTTTTAGCCGCCGGAACTTCTGACTGGCCAGTATCGGAAGAAGCGGCAATAACCCTTGAATTCGCGGGATGTCTGGTGGAAAGGGTTTATGACGTTGGAGTCGCTGGAATTCACCGCCTGCTTGGCAGAACTGAAACTTTCGCTGATGCTGATGCCGCCATTGTGGTGGCCGGCATGGAAGGTGCTCTTCCCAGCGTTGTCGGCGGGCTGGTGACCTGCCCGGTAATCGCGGTTCCCACTTCGGTTGGCTATGGTGCCAGCTTTGGCGGAATCGCCGCCCTGCTTGGCATGTTGAATTCATGTTCAGCAGGGGTGACTGTAGTAAACATTGACAATGGCTTCGGAGCAGCGGTTGCCGCCATTCGTATCGTGAAAGGAAAAAAGAAATGACAACTCTGATCTGGAATTGCTTCAGCGGCATTGCCGGCAATATGGCGGTAGCTTCTCTGCTCGATCTCGGAGCCGACCGTGAAAAGCTCAAAAAAGCCATTGCCTCCATGGATTTTTCTGAAGGCCCGGTTGAACTGCTGATTGAAGAAAAGCTCAACAACGGAATCAGAGGCATTTATTTCAATACCGTCGACGACCATGAACACAAACATGAGCATCATCATGACCAGGGTCACGAGCACGAACATACGCATGCGCACAACCATGAGCACAATCATGAGCACGGTCACCATCATCACGATCACGAGCATGATTATGACCATGGGCACCATCACGATCATCATGATCACGACCACGGGCATGAACATGATCATGAACACCCTCATAATCACGAAAATCATGATCACCACCATGCGCCGCATCGTGGCATGAAAGAAATCCGGCATTTGATCGAGCACGCCGATCTCTCAGCCAACGCCAGAAAAATTGCGTTAAGCTGCTTTGAAGAGCTTGCAAAAGCCGAAGCCGAAATTCATGGTAAAAGCGTCGATGAGGTGCATTTTCACGAAGTCGGCGCCCGCGACAGCATCGCCGACCTGGTAGGCACCGCAGTATGTCTCGACGATCTGGGAATTACGGAAATTCTCACGACTCCGGTGCACCTGGGCTCGGGCATGGTAAAATGCGCCCATGGCCTGATTCCTGTCCCGGCACCGGCAACCGCGCTGCTGCTTAAAGGGTATCCGGTTGTCATTGACACTGGAACCCCGTTCGAGCTCACCACCCCGACCGGCGCCGCAATTCTCAAAGGTCTTAAAGCCCAGCCTCTGGCAAGTGAAAGCCTTGCCTACGACAAAGTCGGGCACGGCCTGGGCAGCCGGGAAATCGGGCGGCCGAATTTTCTCAGAGCATTTTTGACCAGCGGTCAGGCAAAAAAAAAAGCCGATCTGATCGTTGAGTTTTCCACCAATCTCGACAACGTAAGCGGCGAACTGCTCGGGCACGCTGCCTCACAAATCATGGCAGCGGGTGCCCTTGATTTTACCATCGTTGCCGCCACCATGAAAAAAGGCCGGCCCGGCCACGTGCTCACCGTTATTTCCGCCCCCGAAAATGCGGAATCGGTAGAAAAGGCAATCTTTGACGAGCTGCCGACTCTGGGCCTTCGCAAATCCATGATCGAACGAACCGTTCTCGACCGCCGCGAGATCGAAATCGAAACCGCCGCCGGAAAAGCCCGTGCCAAAGAAATCACCGAACTCAACGGCTCAAAGAGAACCACCATCGAATTCGACGAAAAAGCAAGAATTGCCGCACAAAACCATCGCCCAGTCCGAAACCTTAAATTTGACTGATTTCTCTGATTTTGCGGGTGCATTGTCGTTTGGGGCACAGTGTGCTATCATTACGACAATTTATATAATCAGAGGCAGACAATGAACCCAGCAGGAAAGGCCTTCAGCATCATCGGTGCGGCAAAGAGCGGCCTGGCTGCAGCACGCAGCCTGTGCGAAAATGGCGCCCGAGTTTTTATCAGCGATATTCAAAGCGAAGAAAAGCTTGTAACCACCCTGGAAAAGGCCGGCCTGACCGGCAAGGTAAGTTTTGAAGCAGGCGGGCACACTGAAAAAGTGCTCGAAGCCGAAATTATTATTCTCAGCCCTGGAGTGCGCACCGATATTCCCGTGCTGGTAAAAGCCCAGGAAAAGGGAATCCCGGTTTTCAGCGAGATCGAAATCGCTTATCGCATGTCAAAAGGCCGCCGCCTGGTAATTACGGGCAGCAACGGCAAAACCACCACCACTACGCTGCTTGGCGAATTCTGCCGCCGGCATTTCAAAGAAGTTTTCGTCGGCGGCAATATCGGCACTCCGATGATGGAATTCGCCGGCCAGACTACCGAAAATTCGATTCAGGTGCTTGAAGTCAGCAGCTTCCAGCTTGAAACCATCGCCGATTTCACCCCCGACATCGGGGTCATCACCAACTTTTTCGAGAATCATCTCGACCGCTATCCCAGCTACAAAGCATACATGGATGCGAAAAAGCGCATTGCCCTCAACATGACCGGCAAACAATGGATGGTTCTCAATGCAGACCAATCGGCAATGCACGAACTGGCCGGGCAGTTGAACTGCAAAATCGCCTGGTTCGGCTGGGAAACCAGGGGCAAATACCCGGCACTGACCGTAGAAAACGAAAAATTCGTTTATTATGACGCCAACCAGAAGCGGCGTGAACTTTTTTCAACCGACTGTCCCCGCATTATTGGCCGCCACAATAGCGAGAACATCATGTGTGCCGCCTTGACCGCCCTGCTGGCCGGAGTGGCGCCGGAATGCCTTGAACCGGTGGTGAAAAGCTTTCCCGGGGTTGAACATCGCCTGGAATGGGTCCGCGAACTTGATGGCGTCACCTGGATCAACGATTCGAAGGGAACCAACTGCGCCGCATCGATTACCGCCCTGCAGGCCTGTCGTCAGCCGCTGGTGCTGATCGCCGGCGGGCGCGATAAAGGCACCGACCTGAGCGAATGGGTCGAAACCATTCGCCGCCGTGCCCGCGGCGTCATCCTCTATGGTGAAGCGAAAATGCGGTTCAGATCAGCTCTCGAAGGCCTGGTTCCATTAAAAATCGCCGCGTCATTTGAAGAAGCGGTCAGCATTGGGCAGCAATGGGCCGAAAAAGGCGACACGGTTCTGCTTTCGCCGGCCTGCAGCAGCTACGACCTTTTCCCAAATTTTGAGATTCGCGGTGAGCGCTTTAAAGAGCTGGTGCACCAGCTGAGCAGCAATGAATAAAAACTCCCAGTTCGACCATATCCTGCTTTTTGTTGTTGTGGCCCTGATGGGTCTGGGGCTGATTATGGTCTATTCGGCCAGTTCGGTCACCTCACTGGCGATTCGCTCAGACGGTCTGTATTATTTCAAAAGACAGCTGATCTGGGTCGTAACCGGGCTTTTTGCAATGATCGGTTTTTCGCACCTGCCGTATAATCGGCTCGAACGGCTGGCAGTGCCGCTGATGGGGGTTGCCATCTTTTTTCTGATTCTCGTTCTGGTTCCCGGGGTTTCGCGCGACATCGGCGGTGCGCGGCGATGGATAAGGTTTGGCAGCGTGGGCTTTCAGCCCTCGGAGTTTGCCAAAATCTGCTTTATCATTTACATGGCCCACTCAATCAACCTGCGCCAGGATAGAATAAAAAGCTTTCTTCACGGTCTGCTGCCCGATCTGGCGCTTACGGCGATTATTTTTGCCCTGATCTATAAAGGCCCGAACCTTTCTACCGCCTCGCTGGTTTTCGGAACCTACATCACCATGTATTTTCTGGGTAACGGGCCGGTAATAAACCTGATGGGACTCGGCGCCGGCGGCGGAGTTCTGGTTACCGCCCTGATTTTTCATGCCGGTTATCGTATGCGCCGTTTCTGGGCATTTCTCAACCCCTGGGAATCCGCCCAGACCACGGGTTACCACATCATTCAATCGCTGGTCGCCATCGGCTCGGGCGGCATGCTTGGCCTGGGGCTGGGGCAAAGCCGCCAGAAATTCTTCATTCTTCCCGAACGCCATACCGATTTCATTTTTGCAATTATCTGTGAAGAGCTTGGCCTGCTTGGCGGAATCGTGGTCATCGCCCTGTTTTTCGCATTTCTCTGGCGCGGCATGTATATCGCAAGCCGGGCACCCGACACCTTCGGATTTCTGCTCGCTTCCGGCATTACTGCCATTGTCGGCCTGCAGGTTGTGGTAAATATCGCCGTTGTTCTCAGTCTGATGCCTACCACCGGCATAACGCTTCCATTCGTGAGTTACGGTGGCTCGAGCCTGCTGTTTCTGGCAATTGGTGTAGGCATCCTGCTCAACATTTCCCGATACGGGTCGAGCAAGTTCGTCATGGATGAACCAAGAGAAGCGCCGTTCTCAGGGCAGTTTTCCGAGCCGGTTCTTACCCCGCGCCTGAGGAGAAGATAAATGCGCATAGTTTTCAGCGGCGGCGGCACCGGCGGCCATATCTACCCGGCCCTGGCCATTCGCGAAGCTCTCATGTCTGAATTGGGAAGCAGCCTCGAGTCAGCCTATCTCGGGGTAACCGGCGGAATGGAAGAAAAGATTGTTACACGCATTGAGGGTCTGCCTTTTTACGGGGTGCGGGCCCAGGGCATGCCCCGCAGCATCAGCCCCAAATGGCTCAGCTTTCCTTTTGTGAACCTTAAAGGCATTCATGATGCCGTTTCTCATCTGCGCCGGTTCAAACCCGATATGGTGGTAACCACCGGCGGTTTCGTGGCTTTCCCGGCCCTGGCAGCAGCACGGATTCTCGGAATTCCTGCGATAATTCATGAGCAGAATGCCGCGATGGGAATCACCAATCGAATTTTTGCAGCTTCAGCACGCCTGGTGCTGCTGACCTATGAATCTGCCGCCAGAACTGACGGCAAAAGAGTCTTTTTGACCGGAAACCCTGTCAGGCAGAGCTTTTTCGAAAAAACCAACGAAAGCGGGCGTTTCGACAAAAAACCGGGCCAGTTCTGGATTCTTTCGGTAGGCGGCTCACGGGGAGCTCTAAGCCTAAATCAGGCAGCAATTGGACTGGTGCAGAAATGGCTGCCGTCACACCCCGAGGTTGTCTTTCTGCATATCAGCGGTGAACGGGACCATGAGATGGTGCAAAAGGCCATACCGGAGCCGCACCCCCACAATTACCTGCTGCTTCCCTACCTTCATGAAATGAAAGAGGCCTTTGCAGTTGCTGATCTGGTTATTTCAAGAGCCGGGGCCACGATTCTTTCTGAGCTGGCAGTCTGTGCGAAACCGGCAGTTCTGGTTCCCTTTCCGTTTGCCACCGACAACCATCAGGAAAAGAATGCCAGAGTTCTTGAAGAAATGGGCGCAGCCAGGCTTTTACTCGACAAAGACCTCAGCGCCGAAACACTGATAGATTCAATCGAACGTTTATTTGAAAAAAATTTGTTGCAGAAAATGTCGACCGCCATGTCAGAAAGCAGGCCAACTGCCGTAGAAAAGAATATTGCCCGACTGATTTTGAGCACGAATCCATAATTCTGCAAAAGTGGAGACCAGAATTGAGCGAAGATCTTAACAACCAAGGCCGAGGGTTCCGGCTTCCCGGCAGGGAATTGCCCGAATCTACCAGGGAAAAGCTTAAACAGCGCCGATATCGCAGCCGCCTGTCGAATCTGTCCCGAATTGTGGGGCCATTGAAAATTTTCGCATTCGTGCTCATCATTGTCAGCCTGGCCTACTTATCTATCGTTCAACTGCGCCACCTCTTTTTCAACACATCTTATTTCGAACTCAAAAGCATTGAAGTTACCGGCAACAGCACCATAGCCCGCGAAGAGATTATCAACACAGCAGGCATTTCCCCGGCATTGAACGTTTTTCTCATTGACCGTGAAGCGGTGCGAAAGCGACTGATCAATCACCCCCGGATAAAGAATGTCAAAGTTGAGCTGAAAGGTTTGTATAACCTGCACCTTGAAATTTCCGAAAGAGTTCCAGCGCTTTACGCCAAAGTGGGCACGACGTTCTACGAAATTTCCGATGATGGAGTAATCATCAGCACTGAAAGCCTGGGAGAGAAAGCGCTGCCGATCATTACCGGCCTCAAACTTGAAACATCCGGAGCCGGAGAATCGTTGAAGGATAATGACGCATTTTTCATTGCACAGCACTGGGTAAAAAATCTCGAAGCCGGCATTCTTGAAAATATTTCTGAAATAAATTTTTTAAACCCGCAAAATCCTTATCTATACATGGTTTCGGGCGAAAAAATCTTCCCGCGCAGTCTTGAAGATTTTAAAAACCGCTACAATTTTTTACGTGCACTTCTTGACAACCTTAGAAAGAATAATGTAGAACCTATTTACCTCGACATGAGGGCACCCAGTATTGTCGTAAAACCGAGAAAAAAAACGGGTGCTTCTGAAGGGAGAAGAGGTTCAAGCTCTGGTGGATGATTTAATCGTTGGCCTTGATATCGGCACAACCAAAGTGTGCGCCGTAATCGGTGAGGTTCGCAGTGGACCCACGATCAACGTGCTCGGTGTCGGACAGGCTTCATCCGGCGATGGCGTCAAAAAGGGCGCAATCGTTGATATAGAGCGAACCACCCAGGCCATCATCGATGCCATCGAGGAAGCTGAAAAAGTAGCTGATGTCGTGATCGAAAATGTTTATGTGGGCATTGCCGGGTCTCATATCTGCTCGATGAACAGCCAGGGTATCGTAGCCATCAAGGGCAACAACCAGGAAATCACTTCGGAAGATATCGACCGGGCCGTAGAAAACGCAAAAACCGCAATCAGCATTCCGCCCCATCAGGATATAATTCACATTCTTCCCCGTGAATTCGTGGTTGACGAGCAGAAAGATATCAATAATCCCCTCGGCATGGTAGGCGGAAGACTTGAAGCCCAGGTTCACATTGTGACCGGTGCAATTGTAGCAATGCAGAATATCAGAAAGTGCTGCGAAATGGCCAAGCTCAAGGTTGAAGAAATGGTTCTGCAGCCTTTCGCTTCGAGCATGGCGGTTCTTTCTGATGATGAGAAAAAACTGGGAGTCGTGCTGGTTGACATTGGCGGCGGCACCACCGACCTGATAATTTACCAGAACGGGCACGTCATCCATTCAAACAGCATCGACATCGGTGGACGACTGGTTACCAACGATATCGCCGTAGGCCTTAAAACCTCTACGGTTGCCGCGGAAGAACTTAAAATCAATTTTGGCATTGCACGGTCAGATCTGATTGAAAACAATGCGCAGATCGATGTGCCGGTGGCCGGCGGGGAAAAAAAGGTGCAATACCCCCAGAGCTTTCTCGCCGAAATAATCGAACCGCGCATGGAAGAAATTTTTTATGAAGTTAAGACCCAGATTGAGAAGCATGTTTCATTGGACGTCATACCCGCCGGCGTTGTATTGACCGGGGGCAGTTCATTGATGAAGGGGTGCCCCGAACTTGCCGAGGAAATCCTGGGACTGCCAGTCAGACGGGGTTCGCCGATCGACGTCTCCGGTTTACGGGAACAGGTGCGCAATCCGAAGTTTTCAACCGCGCTTGGTCTGATCAGATATGGCGCACAAAATTTTCGCACAGGGACTAGAGAAAACGGTGCATTTAGTGGTATACTTGAACGAATTCAATCCGTGCTCAAGAAATTTTTCACGGATTAAAATAGAAATAGCAGGATTTGCCCAAGGGCAGAGCAGACAATAAGGAGGCTTGCATGGTGTTTGATTTTAACCAGGCTGCAGCAGAAAATGCTGAGATTAAGGTAATTGGTGTTGGTGGCGGCGGAAGTAATGCGGTAAACCGCATGATTGAAGCCAATCTTACGGGTGTAGAATTCATAGCTGCCAATACTGATCAACAGGCTCTTACCAATTCTAATGCCAAAATCAAGATTCAGCTTGGTGACAAGCTGACCAAAGGTCTTGGTGCCGGTGCCAATTATGAAGTTGGCAAAAAGGCAGCAGAAGAAGATAGAGATCAGATCGCCGAAGTTCTTGAAGGTGCAGACATGGTTTTCATCACTGCCGGCATGGGCGGTGGAACTGGAACCGGTGCAGCCCCTATCGTCGCTGAAGTTGCCCGCGAAGTTGGTGCACTGACTGTTGCAGTCGTCACCAAGCCCTTCTCTTTTGAAGGCAGAAAAAGAGCCAACGCCGCCGAACTGGGCATCAAAAACCTCAAAGAACGCGTTGATGCCATCATCGTTATTCCCAATGACAAATTGATGCAGATCTCCAATGAAAACGTCACCATGCTTGAAGCCTACGGATTTGCCGATGACATTCTGCGCCAGGGTGTGCAGGGTATCTCCGATCTTATCACGGTCCCCGGCCAGATCAACACCGACTTTGCCGACGTAAAAACCATCATGAGCCTTGCCGGTTCTGCCCTTATGGGTATCGGTATCGCATCGGGCGAAAACCGTGCAGTAACCGCAGCCCAGATGGCCATTTCCAGCCCGCTGCTCGAATCCTCAATCGAAGGCGCCAAGGGTGTTCTGCTCAACATCACCGCCGGCCCCGACCTGGGAATTCACGAAGTGCACAAAGCCTGCTCGATCGTGCAGGAAGTCGTTGATCAGGATGCCAATATCATTTTCGGGCACGCCGTAAACGAAGATATGGGCGACACCTTGAAGATTACCGTAATCGCCACCGGTTTCGGAGAAGAAGTTCGCTCGAACATCGATCCCAAGCGCCGCATGATGGAAGAACTACGCACCATCAACCGCCCGCAGCCCATCGAAATTCCGCAGCCGATGCCGACTCAGCAGGTTGTGAACGGCCTGCCCTCTTACAACAACTCCGATGAAAAAGAAATTCCTGCTTTCCTGAGAAAGAGAAGAAGAATCTGACCCAGGATTTGCGAAACTTGCTCGTTGCAAAAAAGGGGCCTTAACCGGCCCCTTTTTATTTTGTCTTGAAAACAGTGGTCAGCCCCTACGCATACTTCTTCTGTGGTCCTTATCATATCAATACGATAAAACTCATTCGATAAGTTGTTGCCGCGGGCGCTTCGATGGTTCGACAGGCTCACCAACCGCCCGCCAGGCGGGCTCAGCGACCGTATAGTTC
>JBMOKV010000218.1:0-2414 GCA_049325495.1 Candidatus Rifleibacteriota bacterium
ACGGGCTCTGATAGCTGATCCGCTGATTTTGATCGCCGATGAACCAACCGGTAACCTTGACCGGCAAAACAGCGAAAGTATTTTTTCTCTGTTTCGTTCACTGGTTCAGAATAAGCAGATTACGGTCATTGTGACAACTCATAATCACATTTTGGGCGAAATGGCTGATCGGATTATCAACCTTGAAGATGGTAGAATTTTAAATGAAAAATTGAGCTAAGTCAGATTTCGCCGATCAGGGTAATTTCGTTGCGGTCGTGGTAAAGGTGCCTGATGATGAGGTGTCGAATTTCATATTGAACCCGAAGTTCTTCTATTGCCGCGAGAATGGTTTCGGGCTCTTTGCCGCGGTATTTGACGTTTACCACGAAACGGCGGCAGGCTTTCTGCTTGAGCCAGCGTTCGAGAAGCCCGATAGTAGCCATTGGTCTTACAATCATATCGCAGAACATCCAGTCAGCTTTGCGTGAAGGCATGAAGGCATAACCGTTATCGATAGAGTGCTCGCAATTCGGGTGCTTTTCTACATGTGGTTTGAGGTCGGCAAAATCAACGGCGATAACTCGCGCACCGCGCTTCAGTGCCGCCCATGTCCAGCCGCCCGGCGCAGCGCCAAGGTCGACACAGGTTTCGCCGCGGCGCGGGTGGATGCCGGCCTGTTGCCACGCTTCTTCAAGTTTGTAATATGAACGGCAGGGTGCCTGGGGATCGGTTGGAATCGACCCGGGAATCATGCTGCGCATGAAAGGCACAAAACGGCCCAGCTCAGTTTTTGTTCTTTTTGAGGTGCTGACCCAAAGGCTGTCGATGCCGGTCAATACCGCCTGGACAACGAGGCACGGTTTTTTTTCATCGATGTCTTCCCAGGCCTTATATTTTTCAAATGTTCGTTTGCGAAATTTGGTCATGCGCTGCATGAATTTTTCATGCAACAATGCCGCGCGGCCACTTAAAAATTCGTAATGCTCAGAATCCTCGCAGTAGAAATCAGGTGTGTAACAGTGAAGTGTCCATGGTAATGGGTTGTTGTCGAGAACCGGATCTAATGAAATGCCGAGAGCCTGAATCAGTTCGGCAATTGAAGAACCTTTAATCTCACAGCAATTTGGCAGCCATTGCCTGGCAAAGATCGGTTCATATTTTAAGCTTGCTGGCCGCGATTCGCCGACCACCAGGCCTGGTGCCGGCGAATAAAAATTTTCCCCAATTTTCTGTGCGGCTAATTCCCGACAGAGTGTATTCTCCCAGCCGTTTGCACACAGATAGCCATTCAATATTTTTTCTGCAGCCAGATTCTCTCTCCATTGGCAGATATCGGCAGTTATACCACAGTCTTCGATTTTCTGCCAATTTTGGTAAAAAATCTGCTTCAATGCTATTGTAACTGAAGCATTGCCCAATCAACAGACCAGGTCGATCTCACCGTCCCCCGGCCAGAAATAACGGCCATCACGCACTTCAATTACTTTATATTCGACGTGATCCTGCCACGATCCTTCGGTTGGTTTATTTGCATATTCTTTTTCAAAACAGTCCATGGCTTCAACCAAAGTAAGAAATTCTTTTTCAAGCGCCAGGCTGTAAAGATCTCCCTTACTGACTTTTAGACGGGCTATCGCAAATTTCATCAGATCCTCCTTTCGTCATGACATAATGATCTTTTTCTCAATTTTTTTTTTCAAGTGTTTTTTTTCGAAGATGCCTGCAGGGAATGTTTTGTGCACATGATGATCTGATTAAAACTAACTCAGCGTTTTCGTTTCGGCTATCGCAGATTTTCAGATTGCCAGAAGCAATTTTTTTCCTGGAAACGGCTTGAGCAAAATGATGTCATTGAAGCTTGAAAAAAGAAAATCAAGATTTGATGGTGGCTTGAAACTATTTTGCTTTGGGTGGTACACTGGCGCGAAATGATATTGGAGATATAACCAAATGAGTTTTCCCATACATCGACCCCGTCGTCTTCGAATTGATGGCAGATTAAGACAGATGGTGCAGCAGTATGTTCTGCGGCCCGAACAGCTGATTTACCCGATTTTCGTTGTAGAAGGACTTATAGAGCCAAAAGAAATCAGTGCCATGCCAGGGCAGTATCACTGGCCGGTCGATCGCATCGCTGAGCCGGTTAAGGCAGCCATGCATGACGGAATCAGAGCTTTCATAATTTTTGGCGTGCCTGAGAAAAAATCGGCCGATGGAAAATCGGCGACCGGTCAGGATTCTGTTGTGGCGAAAGCTTTGAAAGTAATTCGAAAAAGTTGCCCCGAAGCATATCTGATTACCGATGTGTGTCTTTGCGCCTATACCGATCACGGACATTGCGGGTTTGTCGGCGAAGATGGCTGCACCGTCGACAACGACAGATCATTGAACCAGCTTGCCGAAATGGCTTTGACTCATGCAATTGCCGGTGC
>JBMOKV010000219.1:0-2412 GCA_049325495.1 Candidatus Rifleibacteriota bacterium
CGTATCAAACTGCTAAAGATATACTCAAGCCTTTGAACCAGTTGCTTGCCGGCATTGATCGGGTTAAAAACGGTGATTTCAATTTTTCTCTTTCCTTCTCCCGCGATGATGAGCTGGAAAAAATAGCCATTGCTTTTACCGGCATGCTGGAAAAGCTTTCTGAGAAGCAATTGCTGTCTAATATGGTTTCCAATACTGCGGCTGAAATGGTTTCATCTGATGAGCTTGAAGCCCAGGCCCGTAAGGGAAGAAAAAGAAAGGCGGCAGTTGTTTTCTTTGGCATCAATGAGTTTGAGCAGTGGATAGCCAAAGAAGATTCTGCTTCAATCAGTTCTTCGATTAACCGGTGGTTCTCAGTAATTTTCAATACTATCGTCAGCAGAAATGGGGAAATTGATAAAGTCCTGGAAGGAAAAATTCTTGCGGTTTTCTTCGTGGATGAAGATTCGCAGGAGGGAATCGGCAAGTCGATCAGAAATGCCTTTGCCGCATCGATAGAAGCGGTTCGGGCTGCGAACGAGTGCGGAATAATCTGTTCATGCGGAATTCATTATGGCGAAGTCATTTCCGGTCTGATGGGAAACTCTTCACGTCGCGACTTTACCATTATTGGCGATACGGTAAACATGGCTGCCAGATGCTTTTCGGTCTCAGAAAATTTGCCGGGCCGAAACGGTGTTTTTGCCAGCGAAATCGTGGCCTGTCAGGTAGATCCCGGGCTTTCAGGAGAAGACCTGGGTTTGCTGACAATAAAGGGCAAAGCAGAGGCCCAGCGGCTTGTAAGATTTTCCTGACGAGCCATGATCTTTTCGGGTTTTATTTTACAAAAGGCAGTGTTTCTGCTAGACTTGCAGCTCAATTCTAAAGCTTCAGGTTAATCTGCTTGACAAATGTGCCAAGATATCTTAAACTGACCGTTACCTACGACGGTAGCGCCTATTTTGGCTTTCAGTTTCAGCCTGACATTCCAACGGTTCAGGGTGAGCTCGAAAGGGTTTTTGAACTGATTACCAGAACCTGGAGCCGTGCCATCGGGGCGGGGCGGACAGACACCGGAGTTCATGCGGTTGAACAGGTGGTTCTCTTCAGAACTGAGTGTCCGATTCCCATTGAAAAGTTAATCATAGGATTAAACAGTGCCTTACCGGGTTCTTTGCGGGTAAGCAGGGTAGAAGAGGTCGATGAAAATTTTCACCCGTGTTTTTCTGCCAGGGGCAAGCATTATCGCTATCTGTTTCATCTGGTCGAGCAGCTGTCGCCTTTTCTCGAAAGGTTTTACTGGCAGCTCAGAAAAAGACCGGATATTGAACTGATGCAGGCTGCCGCTGCGAAATTCGTCGGTGAACATGATTTTGCCGCTTTTGCTAAATCTCCGAAAAACTACGAAAGCACTGTAAGAAACGTTCTCGAAGCCAGAATTACTCTGGTTGACCAGATTATCCAGTTCGACGTCATCGGCACCGGATTCATGCACAACATGGTTCGCAACATGGCAAGGGCTCTTTTTCTGGTAGGCATGAGGAAAATGGCGGTAGAATGTATCGATGAACTGTACCGTAATCAGGACCGCAGAAAGCTGGGTGCGCCTGCACCGCCCGGGGGACTGTATCTGATGAAGGTCATGTACTAACCGAAGAGGAGGAAAATCGGTGAAGACGTTCCAACCAAAAACTTCTGATTTTACCCGTGACTGGGTACTCGTAGATGCCAAGGATATACCCCTCGGCCGTCTTGCTTCTCAGGTGGCTGCCCGACTTCGCGGCAAACACAAACCCACCTTCACTCCGAACATGGATTGTGGTGATTTCGTTGTAATCGTGAATGCCGACCAGATCAAACTGACCGGCCGCAAACACGATGAAAAAATGCACTACTGGCACACTGGCTATCCGGGCGGAATCAAATCCCTCACTTACGGTCAGCTTCTTGAAAACCGACCTGACAAAATGGTCATGCTCGCTGTTAAAAGAATGCTTCCCCGCAATAAGCTGAGAAAAATCTTCCTGCGCAAGCTAAAAGTATATGCCGGTGCTGAACATCCGCATACTGCTCAGCAGCCCAAGTCGATCAAGCTTGTTAAGTAAGAAGGAGGAATAAGAAAATGGCCGATACTTATATCTGGGGAACCGGAAGAAGAAAAGCTGCTACTGCCCGCGTCCGCATCTGCAGAGGCGAAGGCAAGATCATCGTTAATAACCGCGCTTTCGAGGAATACTTTCCTATTCCTCTTACCCGCAAAATCATCGTTCAACCTCTGACCACCACTGAAACCCTCGGCAAATTCGATGTTTTCGCCAACATCGCCGGCGGCGGAAGCACCGGTCAGGCCGGCGCACTGCGCCATGGCATTGCCAGAGCTCTGGTAAAGTTCAATGCTGAACTGCGCCCCGCTCTCAAGAAAAGCGGCTCTCT
>JBMOKV010000220.1:0-2405 GCA_049325495.1 Candidatus Rifleibacteriota bacterium
AGGGAATCAAGTTCGCGACCAGTGTTCATTACTTTGATTCGACGCTCTGCGATGAAAAGAGAAGGGTTTATGAGAAAACGACAGTCGGCCGACCGGCGAAATCGCTGGCGAGCCATAGCGAGTCGCATCTTCATGAGTGTATTTAGCCTGGTCAACTGCCTTTTTGCATTCTGCAGAAGCTCTGCCTTAACCGGAACGACCAGTTCGCCAGCTACTGAAGGAGTTGCTGCCCTGCGATCAGCCACCAGGTCTGCAATTGTCGTATCTGTTTCATGTCCAACAGCCGAAACAATTGGCTTGGTTGAAGCACTGATAGCTCTGGCCACAACTTCTTCGTTGAAACACCAGAGATCTTCGAGACTGCCTCCGCCACGGGCAATGATAATCACATCTACCCGAGGATCCTGGTTGAGGCGCTTGATTCCTGTCACGATTTCGGCAGCGGCACCATCGCCCTGCACCCTCGCCGGCACAAGATATATGGGCATGTTTACAAATCTGCGTCTGATAACCCTGAAAATATCTTTGATCACTGCACCTGTTGGCGAAGAAACGACTCCAACCCCTTTTGGAATAAATGGAAGAGGCAATTTTCTCTCTGGTTCAAACAATCCTTCGGCCTGAAGCTTTTTCTTAAGTTTTTCGAAAGCTTCGTAAAGGGCACCAATTCCAGCAGGACGCAGGTCGGTGACAACGATCTGGTATTCTCCCCTGGGCGGATAAACTGATATGTTGCCATAAATAATCACCAGGTCGCCATTTTTGAAATCAGTTGCTATCCGCCGCCGGTTACCTGCCCAGAGCGCTGCTTTGATAACCGCCTTGTCATCTTTGAGGGTGAAGTAACAATGGCCCGAAGAAGCCTTGACCAGATTCGAAATTTCGCCCTGTATCCAGGTAGAATTAAGCAGGGTATCCCTTTCGAGGATACCCTTGAGATGCATGGTCAGGTCATTTACGCTCAGAACCTTTGCCGGGAAAGGTATTTCTGGCTTAAAAAGATTCATTTTATCAGATCGCCGCCGCCAGTTCTTTTTCTTCCGTGGTGCTTTCTTTCAATTCTCTGATGAATTGCTCAAAATGCTTGTCAACAAAACTGGTTGAGAAATTTCCGGAACGGAAATCAGGATGCTTCAAAACATGGAGATGGAAGGGGATTGTAGTTTCAATGCCCTGGATATCATATTCCTTCAGAGCGGCGGTCATTCGGTCAAGAGCTTCATCACGGGTTCTACCCCAGACAATGAGTTTTGCAACCATAGAGTCATAATTCGAGCTGACCACATAATTTTCATAGGCAGCCGAGTCAACTCTCACCCATGGCCCGCCCGGAGCGAGGTATTTGTGAATTTTTCCCGGACAGGGAATAAACGACATTGCCGGATCTTCTGCATTGATTCTGCATTCTACTGCCCAACCATCAGGCTGAACCAGTTCTTCTTCGATAGGTAAAGGTTCGCCAGAAGCGACTCTCAGCTGCAATTCAACCAGGTCGAAATTACAAACCATCTCAGTAACCGGGTGCTCAACCTGCAGTCTGGTATTCATTTCCATGAAGAAAAAATTGCCATCGCTGTCAAGCAGAAATTCGATAGTCCCGGCGTTGCGGTAGTTGATGGCTTTTGCGGCCTTGATAGCAGTATCAGCCATTTTGCGACGGATTTCCGGAGTTACTGCCGGCGAGGGTGACTCTTCAATCAGCTTCTGGTGACGGCGCTGAATCGAACATTCCCTTTCTCCAAGGGCTGCGACTTTTCCGAAATTGTCAGCTATTATCTGAACTTCGACATGGCGAGGATTGCGCATGTATTTTTCAACATAAACCCGCTTGTCGCCGAACGATGACTGGGCTTCCCCCTGAGCCATTTCGCAAAGGCGTGCAAAGTCTTCTTCTTTTTCAACAAGACGCATGCCTTTTCCGCCACCACCGGATGTTGCTTTAATCAAAACCGGGAAACCGATATCACGTGCGATTTTCAAGCCTTCTTCCACAGTTTCGATACTGCTCTGTGAGCCTGGCATAACCGGTACACCAGACTTAATCATCAGTTCACGTGCAACTGATTTTTGCCCCATTCTTTCAATTGCACGGTGCTCGGGGCCGATAAAGACAAAGCCGCATTTTTCGGCGACTTCAGCAAAATTAGGATTTTCCGAGAGAAAGCCATAACCCGGGTGGATTGCTTCACAATTGGTAGCGTGAGCAACCGAAAGAAGATTTGGAATATTGAGATAGGAGAGATCCGGTCTGGCTGGTCCAATGCAATAAGCTTCATCAGCCATTTTCACATGAAGCGCGTTCTGGTCGGCCTCTGAATATACAGCCACGGTAGCAATTCCCATGCGCCTGCATGTTCTTATGATTCTGACCGCGATTTCACCGCGATTAGCAATTAGGATTTTTG
>JBMOKV010000221.1:0-2403 GCA_049325495.1 Candidatus Rifleibacteriota bacterium
TGAAGGCGGTCGCCACATGAGCTTCAAAGAATTTCTCAAGCATAATGGCGAACTGATCAACTGGTGGATCAGAGCCTATGAAAAGGGTGAAACCCTGCGGCTTGAAGATGAAGATCCCGATGACGGTGACGACGAAGATCAGAACTGATCAGGGACCGTAGCGCCCCATCTGAACGCCATTCTCACCGCTGGTAAGACAGGGTGAATCGCTGGCATAACCTGCTGCCTGCGTCTGCAGCTGATAATCAAACGGAATACCCCCAATAAACAGCGGGTCAACTTCGAGGTTCGCTGTCCCGGTTCCATTGGTGCCGTTGAAAGAATAGGTGTAATTGTAGAGGTCGTTGAAGCTGACGGTCGGGGTTGCCAGCGGCTGGGTCTGGTTGATGCCGTAGATTGCCTTGGTAGAACCGGTATAGGCAATGACGTTATTTTTGATTATCGGATTACCGAAATCGACCTGAACCCCGATCAGACAATCGACGGTATTGTGCTCGAAATAGTCGTTGCCGAGCAGGGCAGCGCCCGTCTGGTTGTCGATGAACAAATTGTTACGAATGTTTGAATTTGAAGAAACCAGACCGATGTTACAATCTCTGATCGTATTATAACGAACATTAAGCGCGGTTGACAGGCCAAGATTCAGCCCGATGCCGCACAAACCGAATTCGCAGTTTTCAACCGAAGGGGTTGCCCCTTCGCTTACTACACCCTGATCAGCAAACATGACGGTCGCATAGCGCAGCATGTTTTCAGCTTCGGTGGTCGCCTGATACTTGATTCCACCCCAATTTGCCCGGGTTGGAAACGATTCGGCAGAAGTAAATACGATTTTGCGGGTCGGTTGCCCAACTGCAAGCAGGCTGCCCTGCACGATCAATTCAGTCATCGATGCCCCATTCACATCGGGAAGCGAATCGGTTCTGGTGAAGCGCACTTCAACACCCGGTTCTACCGTAAGTGTCACGCCGCCTCGGATGCGAATGTCTCCCTGAATGATATAAGGGCTTTCAGCAACCCGCCAGGTGCGGTTCTCGGTCAGCATGCCCGGTGTTACTACCGAAAGGGTGGTAGTCGGCATGCTTTCGTTACCGGCAGTGTCAACGGCTTTCAGATAGTAATAATACTTGGTCGCGATCTTGAGCCCTTCATCCTGATAGGTGGTGCTGCCCACCTGAGAGCTGATCGGGTTGGCATTTACCTTGGCAAAAGCGCTGCTGCTGGATTCTGAACGATACAGGTTATAACCGGCAAGATCTGCCTCGGCATTGGTGTTCCAGGTCAGAACGATACGTTCCATTTCCGTCGGAGCGTTGATCGCGAACGAAACCGGCATACCAGGAGCATCGCCAGATGGCGTGTTGAACTGGTAGTCAGAAGAAACCCCCTCATTTCTTTCGAAATCAAGAGATCTTACTCTGAAATGATAGGTATGGCCAGGCAACAGCCCGCTCAGAGTCACCCGGTGGTCGGTAACCATTGCCGGGTCAGAGGCGAGATTACTGTAAGGATCGAGGCCGATTGGCCCCTGGGCGTAATCAACGTTTGAATCAGATGATTCGTTGGTTTTCCAGGTGATGACCGCTGAATTCTCGGTCAGGCTTTGAACCATGACTTCGGTAATGACCGGTGGCAGGCCGTCGATAACCGAAAAAGTCAGGTCTGCGCCTTCAAGAGTGGCACCGCGAGGAATCTCGACGATTTTTACCACTGATTTTTCTTCATAGGTGGCAACCAGTTTTTTCTGGCCCGGTTCCACATCGTTAATGGCATAACGCCCCAGTTCATCGGTAAGAACAGAATGGTTGCCGCCGTAAATTTCGACCCTGGCTTTGTATAATACTTTGCCGTTTGAGTCGTAAACCTTGCCGGTAACATTGCCTTTTACCGCACTGGATGTTTTCAGGCAGCCCGTGGCACTTATCAGCAGAATCATTGCGACGACCATGGCGATCAGTCGCATGCTCTGCCTGGCTTTTTCAGGGCGCTCGCCCATTTTCGATGTCATACCTGCCTCCACCTTAGTTCAACAGGAAATCAACTACTTTTCCCATCTGGTCAATGGTTGTGTTTTCCCATGACGGGTTCAGTTCTTTTGCATGATCGATCTGATGCTGGGCTTTTTCGTCTTCACCCACCGCTGCAAAGGCATAAGCAAGCATGGCATGTGCCTCAGCATTGCTGACACCAGTGTTGCGACGTGGTTTGTAAACAAAATTTTCGTTTTCTTTGCCCAGTTGTTTGTAAAGAAGATCTACCACCATTTCCATGTCGGCTTTTGAAGCCATCTGCAGGTATGCCGCCGCAAGACCCACTTTTGCATCATCTGACCAGTCGACCGCCTTGGTGAACCATGGCATGCCGTCTTTCAACTGACCCATCTTGGCTTTTGCCCAGCCGATG
>JBMOKV010000222.1:0-2383 GCA_049325495.1 Candidatus Rifleibacteriota bacterium
CTTGATAAACATCTTTGGTCTTTTCATTTTCAGCGTATTTGTTGAAATTTTCATCGGCATATTTGCTCAGGTCGCGACCATCGGCATAAGCAGCGGCTTTTAACTCGCCTGTCGGCTGGAAAAAGTAAATGTTATTGAATAGCGAAGATGAATCGACTGCGGTCTGAAGAAAAAGCTGTATCTTGGCCGCATCGTCTAACAAAAGAATGGGGTTGCCGCTGATGCGCATGATTGCATCTGAGGCAGCATCGGTACGGCTCGTCAGACTTGCGCCGACCGTCGCAGTTATATCCTGCATTGAACGGTGGAACTGATCGATTATCAGTCGGCGACTTTCCAGATAATTTAAGGTGCCAACTCCGACTGCGGTGAAAATACTGATGAGAACGAACATTACCGTGACTTGAAAGTATAAGCTGCTGGAAAACTTCATTGATGACTCCAGGTGCAGTGCCTCTTTATCCTACCTGCATCGGGTAAAGAGGCGATCTGCCCGCGAAAAATGGGTTTGATTCGAACGCATAATTATACTCATGCCGATCAAAAGCCGCAATGACAAGAAACCATTTATTATTTTTCCCCGGCAAAAGAAAAACCTCTGACCAAAAGGCCAGAGGTTTGCGGGTGGCAATTGTTGAGATTATCTGATGATCGAGAAATAGAGCTTTTTGACCATTGGATCTTTGAGATTGGGGCGGGTTTTGTGCGGTGCGCGGGTGGTTTTGTCGGGCACCGTTTCGAGAGCCATTTTGATGGCTTCGTCAAGATCTTTGCCCGCTTTGATCTGGTCTGCGGCGAACATAGCGCGGGTAACGTTGATTACCCCACCTGATTTGACCTTGTCGGCCAGCCAGGCTTTCTTGTCAACGGTTTCCATCAGAATTTTCTTGAGCTGAACCGGCGTCAGATCGGGGTTGATATAAAGAACCTGCGCGCCAAAGTTAACCGCCAGCGGGCATGCCATCGAGGTGCCTGACATATAACCCATCTGCTGATTGGGATAGGTTGAATAGATGTTGACCCCGGGAACTGCCACGTCAACGTTTTTCTTGCCATAGCATGAGAAGGGGGCGATTTTCTGGTCGGCGTCGGTTGCGGCAATAACAATTTTATTTTCGATCGGCACATCATTGGGTGACATCACAAACGGGTCGAGGTCTTCAGATGAATTGCCGGCTGCAACAAAAACCAGGGCGTTGGTGGCTTTGGCAAACATTGCTTTGTCACGGGGCAGAAAAGCATTTTTAACGAACATGTTGACTACTTCCTGAACCTGCTCGTCGGTCGGATCAACAAAGCCCCATGACTGAACCATGTTCTGCTTCATTACCTGCATCATGGTGCTGTTTTCAGAACCGAATGAGCAGTTGATCAGACGGGGGTTGAGTGAGCCGATATAATCAGCCTTGGCCTGAACCTGGGCGATATACTGCTGCCCCAATTCGATAAAGGCTTTTTCAAGTTCTTCGAGGGGCACCTGTTTGGTTTCAGTATCGGCGCGACTGCTTCTGGAAGGTCGCCGATGAGCGAATTTATGTTTCAGGCTGTTGAGTGCCTGCACCATTTCTTCTGCCGGGCCATTTCCGGTAGGAATATGCTTGATGGCATTGAGCGAAACATTCTGATTTTTGGTTGATACGATGCCGGCGCAATGGGTTCCGTGTGCCCAGCCACCGGTGAATTCAACCCAGGGCCAGAACTTCTGATCGTTGTAATGAGTGACCAGATACTGGAATTCTTCGGGTTTGAGGGCTTCTTTACCGTATGCCTGCAGAATACCGATAAGCTGCATGCAGCGAAGAACTTCGTCATAAGCGGGCGGAGTGTCTTTCAAATTTACCAGGGTGGCATGATTTTCCACGAAATTCCAGCCAAATACGTCATCGGCATAGCCGTTACCATCGTCGTCAACGCCGGCTTTGCCGTTCAATTCTTCCGGGTTGGCAAATGCAAGAGGTTTGAGGGCTTCATGGGTAAAATCACTGCCCGAATCGATAACCAGAACCTTTACATTTTCTTCAGCTGCGACCGGTGAAAGGGCCAGACCCATTGAAACGGCCATGGCTGCCAGAATCTTTGCAGATTTAAATTTCATTATGCCACCTCCATATAGATTTTTTAATTGTACGGATTTTTCAGGAATGTGTCAAAGAGCCTTCTGTTTTTTCAGCCGGTCCAACCGTAGGCGGCGGCTCCGGCCAGTGCTATTGCACCGAGAATATAGTAAACCCCGATCAGGGGAGCAACCCATCTGGCCCATCTTTCCCATGGAACTCCGGCGATACCCAGAGCTGCAATCGTAACTGCCGAAGTCGGAATAATTACATTGTTGAAACCATCACCAAACTGATAGGCGAGAACCGCAGTCTGGCGTGTAATTCCC
>JBMOKV010000223.1:0-2376 GCA_049325495.1 Candidatus Rifleibacteriota bacterium
CCCGGAAAGTAATCAAACAGGCATGGAGAGAATGAAATGACAACTGCAAAAAAAATCATGGAACTCGCTGAAAAGTATCGCGATTATACTGCGAAAAATTTGGGCAAAATGGTGAAAATCCCCTCGGAAAGCATGCAGGAAAAAGATGTGCAGGCCGAAGTCGTCAGACAAATGAAAGAAGCCGGTTTTGATGAAGTCAGAATCGACGGGCTTGGCAACGTAATCGGCCGCATCGGAAACGGTAAAAAAGTCATTGCCATCGATGGTCATGTGGATACCGTGGGCGTTGGTAACCGTGCAAACTGGGATTTTGACCCATTCCTCGGCGAAGTGAAAGACGGGCATGTACTGGGTCGCGGCACCGTCGATCAGGAAAGCGGTATTGCAGCTGCCATCACTGCCGGGCGCATTCTTAAGGATATGAAATTCGATAAAGACGTGACCTTCTACGTCGTCAGCTCGGTCATGGAAGAAGACTGCGATGGCCTGTGCTGGAAATACATCGTCGAAGAAGAAAAAATCAAACCAGATTTCGTCATCAGCACCGAACCCACCAATCTCAACATCTATCGTGGTCATCGCGGCCGCATGGAAATCGGCATCGATTTCCGCGGAATTTCATGCCACGGCTCAGCACCAGAGCGCGGCAAAAACGCGGTTTACATGGCTGCCAAAGTTGCTCTCGAAATTGAAAAGCTCAATGAGCGCCTGAAACATGACGATTTTCTCGGCAAAGGCACTGTAACTATTTCCGAATTCAAATCGGGAAGCCCGTCACTGTGTGCCGTCGCCGATTCGGTTCACATGCACCTCGACCGCCGTCTGACCTGGGGTGAAACCAAAGAATCAGCGGTTAAAGAAGTTGAGGAAGTCATTAAATCCGTGGGCCTGAAACTTGGCGATGAAGCCAAAGTCGTCGTTCTTCATTATGAAGAAGTGGCCTACACCGGGCTCAAATACGGCATGGAAAAATATTTCCCGACCTGGAAGATTGACGAATCAGAACATGTGGTTCAGGCCGGAGTAAAATCTTTCAAAGAACTTTTTAACAAAGAACCGAAAATCGATAAATGGACCTTCTCGACCAATGGCGTAACCATCAATGGCTACTATAAAATTCCGATGATTGGTTTTGGTCCGGGTAATGAAGTTCTGGCCCACGCCCCCAATGAAAAGTGCCCCGTCGATGATCTGGTAAAGGCTTCGGCCTTTTATGCCCAGTTTGCTTATAATATTTAATAGAACCGATTGAAATTTAAATGGACTCCGGGTAATATTCTCGGAGTTCATCTCATTTAAGTAAATAAAAAGGAAAGAAAACAGATGAAAGAATTAAAAGCGTTGATCAAAGAAATTAAAGGCTACAAAGCTGACATTTTCGGCAAAGATTTTCTCCTGACCTGGGAAAAAACCGCCGACGAACTTAAGCAGGTTCTTGCCGTTGCTCAGGCTCTCAAGGTCATGAGAAGCAACAATATTTCAACCCGCGTCTATGACAGCGGTCTGGCCGTTTCGCTCTTCCGCGACAACTCAACCAGAACCAGATTTTCTTTTTCTTCAGCCTGTAACCTGCTTGGTCTCGCAGTCCAGGATCTGGACGAAGGCAAATCACAGATTGCCCACGGCGAAACCGTTCGCGAAACCGCCAATATGATTTCTTTCCTTTCAGAAGTTATTGGTATCCGCGATGATATGTATCTCGGTGCCGGAAATACTTACATGCGCGAAGTCGGCGAAGCCCTTGAAGATGGCTGCAAACAGGGTGTTCTGCCCCAGCGCCCCGCCGTTGTGAATCTGCAGTGCGATATCGACCATCCGACCCAGTCGATGGCCGACCTGGCATGGCTGAAAGAGCATTTCGGCGGCCTCGATAAGCTGAAAGGCAAAAAGATTGCAATGACCTGGGCCTATTCACCCAGTTACGGCAAACCCCTTTCCGTACCCCAGGGTATTATCGGCCTGATGACCAGATTCGGAATGGATGTCAGACTGGCTTATCCCGAAGGTTACAACCTGATTCCTGATGTTGAAAAGCTTGCCAAGAAACAGGCCAAGGAAAGCGGTGGAAAATTCACGGTTTCCAACAGCATGGATGAAGCGTTCAAAGACGCCGATATCGTATATCCCAAGAGCTGGGCACCGTTTGCCGTCATGGGTCGCCGAACTGAACTGCTGCGCAAAAATGATCATGATGGTCTGAAGGCCCTTGAAAAAGAATGCCTGGCCAACAACGCCAAGTTCAAAGACTGGGAATGCACTGAAAAGAAAATGAAGCTTACCGCCAAGGGAAAAGCTCTTTACATGCACTGCCTGCCCGCTGACATCACTGATGTTTCATGCAAAGCCGGCGAAGTTGCCGCAACTGTTTTTGATCGC
>JBMOKV010000224.1:0-17832 GCA_049325495.1 Candidatus Rifleibacteriota bacterium
CCCAGGTGGTACCACCTGGGAACTTCTCAAAGTTCAGGGGGGAATAGCCATCACCATTTTCTTTTTTACCCCTGAGTTGCTTAAGGCAATAAATTATTCTCCTGATTTTGCCGGAGTTTTGCGCTGGGGAATTCTGGGCGCATTTTTCCAGCTGCTTTTTCTTGTTTTCTCTCTTATGCTGCTTTATTTTGAATTTCGCAGCGAAGCAATGTGGTGCAATTTTATTTTTCTGGTTGTCAACTCGGTTGTTACCTTAATTAATGTCTATTTCAGACAGGTTCCAGTATATGGATTCGGTTATTTTCTCTCAACCATGATTGCCGCCATCGTTTCCTGGTATTTTCTTAAAGTCCGAACAAAAAAATTAATCTTTCATACTTTCATGAGTCAAAAGATGCCACGGGAAATCAACGAACAGCCCGAATTCATTGTTAGAAGCCTTGGTAAAACAGCCTTCAGCGCAGAACTGAAAAAACCCGGTCAAGCTCCTTAACCGAAAAATAGGGCAAAAACCCAAGCCTTGATGTCTTCATTCTAATCCTGGCCATAGCCACGCGATCTCTGGTGTATTCAATTGTGGTAACCAATTTTCCCTGATGCCGAATTCTATCAAGTGCCGCAATCTTTTCACTCTGCCATTGAGGATCGATAGAATCAGTGGCCCAGCTGGCAAAGAGACTTTCCTGGTTAATTCCATATACCATTGTGCAAAGAATTGCGTCATCAAGCAATTCATGACTGTTCTGAACGATTATCCCTTTTTCAAGTCCCCGGCTTTTGAGATAAAAACCTATTTCGGTCAGCAGCTTCTGCATTTCGATTTTGCGCTGATTTTGAACATCGCCCTCATACAACTGCCACGCATCAACGACATCAACAAACAAACCATTAAAACCTTTGTTTAAAATTTCCTTTGAATACTTTAGCAGTGTTTCCTTCCAGCCGGCTTCCCAGTATTTTATCGCGAAGTTTTCCTTCCAATCAGGGTTTTCTCCAATAATTAAGCCTGAACTGGCAATTGAGGAATAATATTTCCGATATGTCTCTGCTTCACCAACAGAAAGATATGCAAAAACAATTTTGTTTGCACTTCGCAATTCCTTTATTTCAGCAGAGCTGTAAGCATCAGGGTCGAGAACGAACAGATCTGCGCCCGAAGCAAGAAGCTTGACCGTTGGTTCGTGGTGATAAACGCAAACCCAGCCTTTTAACTTTACGGGATTGGCGGAAAGCTGGGCGATCATAAAAAAAACGCTGAAAATAATTACAAGAATCTGGTAGAATTTCATATTCAATCCTGATGTTTCGGGTTTCAATATTATGCAGAGTCAAAGAATTTTAATCAAGATACTACTGATTGTTTCTTCTTTTCCATTTTTGCTTTTTCACCGTGCAGACGCAGCAATTATCCCATTCAAATTTCTGCTGGTACATGACGCAAATGCTTCGACAACCACGCAGATAAGCTACAATATCGGCCGGTGCCTTTCCGATGCCAGCATTGAATTTGACCTGGTCGACCACAAACTTCTGCCGGACTACCAGGCCGAAAAATTTGCCAACTATCAGGCCGTGATTTTCCTGTCTGAAAAATCTACCAGTTACGCATTTGCCGAAGATATGCTTCAATATGCAAAAAACGGCGGAAAAATCTGCGTAGGCATACATGATTACAATAACTCCTGGTTGAAAGATCTTGGAGTCACCTTGAAAACCCCGGGAAACCTGGAATATCTCGATTGTCGAGGCTTCAAGTCGGAATACCCGGTCTTTCGCCAGGCTCATCTGGACCTTCCACCTGAACAGCATGTCTCTACTGCCTTGAATCTTGACTTTTCACAAGACTGGCAAATTTTGCTGCGCTATTTCGAACCTGATCAGATCATGCTTGCCTCGAGAAAGTTCGGGAAGGGAGCAATCATTTTCTGGAATTCTTCTTCATTGTCCGAAAAACCGTTCCGCGGCCTGTTTCTTTTCAGCTTGTTCCGTCAGATGCCACTTGCGGCCTTTTCCGTTTTCAATGCTAATATTACTCATATCGATGACTCACCCCCACCCGCTTATGGAATAAAAGAAGGCCCGGTTGCCCGTGATCTGGGCATGACCGATATCCAGTTTCATCTCAAAGTCTGGCAAAAAAAAGTATTTGATTTGCTCGATGATTTTGAACTCAAACCCACCCACTTCGTATGCCTTACCTACGACGATAAAATCTCACCACCTTTCGCCGAAACAGTTGACCGGGAACCATTTTTCAGCCAATTTCTCGAAATTGCAAAAAAACGTGGCCATCAATTCTCTTTTCACGGTTATAACCATCAGTCGCTAACCCTTGGGAAAAGTCCATCAAAACCATGGCTTTCCCTCGAAAACATGAAGGCTTCCAACCAGACAGCTCTCAGAATCTGGAACAAATACAAGCTTGAACCAACTCTGAGCTATGTTCCACCCAATAATGTCATCGATAATAATGGCAAACTCTCGCTTATCGATGGCTTTCCCAGCATTCGGGTAATCTGTAGAATTTATCAGGATCCCGGCATCTACGGTAATCGCCAGCAGAATGGTTATCTAATTGGGGCTGAAAGCTCCAAATTCAGCGATCAGATGATGAAAAACATTTTCAGTATGTACGCGAGTCGCAGAGCTAAAAGTGGTGGCGCTGCCACAACATTTTTCGCCGGCGACGAATTTGGCTCAGACCCGGATGTGCCGCAATTGCTGAATTTGCCCAGAATTTCCAGCGGCTACCAGCTCGATGGCTTCAATCAACTGCTTATACTCAACGGAATAATGGCTCACGGAATCATTTCCCATTTTTTCCACCCCGATGATGTTTTTGATCCATTCCGCCGTGCGGAAACCTGGGAAAAAACCTATGCGGGGCTGCGCCGGCTTTTTATTTTCTTCGATAAAAACGCACCTTTTCTTCGTAAAATTTTTACTTCGAAATTTTTAATCGAATTCAAAAATTATATCTATTCAGAAACCAAAATCAGTATTAACAGCGGGAGCAGAAAAGAAATCGAGATTTCCCCGGCTCAAAGAAAATTTTACTACCTCTTTGCCGGCAATTCAGGAAAACCTGAGCTGAAAAATGCCAGAATTGTCAGTGAAATCGAAACCGGGAAGATTTTTCTGATCGAAGCCACCGGAAGTAACACAATTCATCTGACAATATCAGACTAAATTTGACCTGCGATTGATGTTGAATTAAACTGCCCGCATATAAAATTCTGCTGGAGGCTTTATGCGTCTTTGCCTGAAATCTTTCTTGACCTCTTTTGCATCTGTGTTGCTGTTTTCCGGAAATTGTATGGCGGTAGATCTTTCCGCTACTGAAATCCTTAATATAGAAGGCCGGGTTGAAGTAAAAAAAGGACAGGAGCAGGCTTTTAAAAAACTTAACCGCAATCTGAAACTTGCTGGTGCCTTGAAAAGGCTCGACAGTGGTGACAAGGTTAGAACCTATAATGAAAGCACTGCTGAAATGGCTCTGAAAGAAACCTGTATTCTTGCAGTCAAAGAACAAAGCCTTTTCGAAGTGCCACAAACGCTTGGACAGGCCGCCATCACACAACTCAAAGCCCAGCAGGGCGCGCTGCTGTTCAAGGTCATTTCCGGCTCTAACTTTGAAGTTAAAACCGCTGACGTAATTGCCGGTGTCAAGGGAACTCTTTTTGAACTGGATATAATCGACGGGTTCAATACCATGCTCGAAACCCCGGCCCTGGAACTGGGTACCCTTACCCACGGAGGAACGATTGTCAATGTCTACCGTGGCGAAGTCGAACTGAAACACACTACCACCGGGAAATCAAGAAGACTGAAAGCCGGTGAAGCGGTTACGGTTTTCAATAATCCTGCCATGGCATTGAACCGACTGTTCAGCGAGGGTTTCAGCCTAACCCGGGCCATCGATCCCGAAGCCCTTCTGGCGGAAAGATTCGGCGCCCAGGCTGTTGAAATGCTCAACGTTGCCCCTGATCTGGCCAGCCTTACTGGTTTTTCCGGTGTGGGCTCGATAAATGCCGCGATTGGCGAACCCGCCCAGCGCCTTTCAAGCATGTTCCAGGGATGTTCAGATGAAATCATGCAGGCCATTCATATCAATGAAGTTGACGCCTGCATCGACGTAATTAAAGACCTGAAAGATGAAAAATATAAGGCAGATTTTTCTGGGTATTCGCCGCAGCAGAATTCTTTTTCTATCGATGATCGACGCTTTAATGAAGTTTATCTCGGCAACAAAACTTTTGCGGCCTGCAAAGCCTCTTTCGGCAGCCAAAGAGCTCGCCTGGAACCATCAAAAGAAGGAATAATATTAAATGAAGGCAATGGCACGTTTCGCGTTATAAAATTCAACGGCAATACCCCCGACCTGGAATTTATCGCATCTCATTACGAAAGCCAGGGTCAGCATGTAACCACGATAAATCTCATCAAAGGGGAACTTTTTGCCAGAATTCCCGGCGAACTCGAATATTTCAAAGTTCCCGCCGGGTCAGTTTCATTTATGGCTGGAGCGGCAAAAGGCAGCTGGGCCTCGGCAAACGCTCAAAGCCTCGACCCCGCCGCTCAAACCTACGCCTTCAAAGTTCTCGAAAAGATTAGTAAGGAACGCAAAGAGGTCGATAAGCGTAACACCCAGAAAAAAGTCAACGCTGTAAAAAAAATCATCAATTTCAAAAAATTTGGATTCTGATATGGTTTCCAAACAGGCCCGCTTTTCCACATCAAGCGTATCCGATCATGGAAAGCGGGCTTTTTTCATTATCCTTGCCCTTGCTCTGATTACCACCCTTGCCCCGATTAACTCGCTTTTTTCATGGCTGGATCTGAAATCTGCCGATTTCTTGTTTTCAATCAAGCCTTTAATTAAAACAGAAACTCATAATCACCCTGCGGTTGTCATTACCAAAGATCAGACTTTTTTTGAACGTTTCGGGCGCGACCCTGACCGGGGTGATTTTGCCAGATTACTTTATCTTCTGCAAAAATCAGGCACCCAGATTGCCGCTCTCGATTTTATTTTTGATCAGGCCAGCGAGCCTGAGATTGATCGAAATTTTATTGCTGCGCTCGGCAGTTTTTCTTACCCGATTGCAGCCCATCATTTTCTTTCAAGAGGCAAACAGACATTTGAAATCGCCAGTCTGGTCGACCAGAATGCAGCCCGCCCGCCATGGCCATTGCCAGTTCTAAAGGAAATCGATCAGGCAATCGCACTGAAGGGTCTGGTCAATATCATTCCAGATTTCGATTCAACGATAAGATACGTTCCCATAGCTTTCCATCCGGTTGAAATGCCGGATTTTATTCCAAGTCTGGGTTTCGCCGCCTGGACAGCCTACCTGTTTTCAAAGCAAAGTCAGGCTTTTGACCAGGAAGCAAATAACCTGACACAACTCGACCCTGAATTGATGATTCAAAAAATAACCACCCTCGCCCCCTTCAAAAAACCCAAAACAGGGCACCACGGCATAGATGAAATGATAGAGAATCTTGAGCTTCAGCTGATCGTTCATCGCCTTTGCCAACTGTTTCCAGCAAAAGCCAAGGATTTAAAAAAACTTGATCTGCAGAATTTCAAAATTCGACCAGCCTGCTGGCTGCAGCTGCATGATACAAGGCTCCCAATAATCGGAAATTATGAGGCACCTTGTCTGCGCCTGAATTTTCAGAAAACTGCACCTCCGGTTAAAAGCGATGGAATTGAACAGATTTCCATGGGCACCTTATTAAAAACTGAGCAGGATCTGGCAGGAGCAAGCAGCCTCTTTTCTCCTGACCTTGAGGTTTCTGAAGAATCTTCAAACCATCTTGAAATAGATTTTTCCTGGATTCCGCCAGGCTCTTCATCCATATCTGGCCAGTTGGGCGAATTCAAGCAGAATTCCATGCAAGAATGCGAAATCAGGGTTGAATTTCCTGAAAGCGGATTCTGGCAGACAGGAAAGACACAAAAAGATGGTTCGTTCATTTTGGAAAATCTTCCACCAGGAATTTTCAATATTACTCTGGTTTCACGGCAAAAAAGTGGTTGGATAAAAGCAACCGCATCTGGGCGTCTTGAACCTGGCCAGCAGCTGCAACTGCCACAGCTAGATCTGATTATGCCTGAATGCAACCTTTCTGTTGATGCCAAAATCAATGTTGAACAAGCACAGATTTGTGTTTTTGGGGAAGCGATTTATCTGCAGAAAACAGATGGAGAAGGCAGGCTCAGTTTCAACATTCCGGAAGGAATGAACCCTGCCCCATTGAATCAGGATATTGAATTTGCCGGGATAACAGAAGGGCGACTGCTTGATTCACAAAACCAGCCGATCGCCAATGAAATGGTCGCAATTCTTTCTGATATTGACTTCTGGAGTCAGAATTTCTTCTTCCGATTCAACCCTGGCGAAAAAATACAATTGCCTTCCTCGATAAACTGCCAGATCGCAGTTTTTTCAAAATCAGCCACCATAGGACAGCAGAAGACCCTCGATATCACAGTTTTTCCCGGCGAAGCCAACCTTGTTAAAGAACTTCCGGCAGCTACCTATATTGATTCTCAGGCCAGACAGATTTATCTCTCAAACCCAGCTCTCAATTCAGTATTGATGATATCTGAAACAGAAGAATGGCTGAATGTATTGGTTAATCAACCGACAACCATTCCATCTGGCCGCTACCGTATTTTTGCAGAATATCGCGGCAAAAGAGGGCGTTTCAACAGTTTAAAAGCCCGTTTGAAAGACCGTGCAGTCTTTGTTGGCACTGCACTTCAGGAAGACCAGGATCTGATTTCGACCCCGATAAATTTCTTTGATCCGGCATTTCCCGTGATCCCTGGCGTTCACCTGCATGCAAACCTCTTTTCCGGCCTCGTTCGTGGCGACTTTCTTGATGCAGTTTTTTTTCATTCTGACCGCGCTCCGACAACCTGGCATCTCTGGCAGGCAGTTATCTTGCTGCCATTGCTTTTTGCCTGTAATCTGATCTTTTTTCATCGCGGTGCCTATTGGGGTGGATTGGGCATTCTGGCATCTTCAGCAATCTGGCTGACCACGGCAGTTCTGTTTTTCCGACAGGGAATCCTGCTGCCAATTTTTTACCCCATATTGAACTTTGCATCTTTTGGCGTATTGCGTGGCTACTACGCCTGGGAAATAGCCAGGCGCAAAGAAACTGAGACCAGATCAACCTTTGGCCGCTTCATTTCTGCCGCCGTCGTTGAAGAAATCATGAAAACCCCGGACAGCCTCAAACCGGGCGGCGAAAAGAAAGAACTGACCATAATGTTTACCGATCTGGCGGGTTTTACTACCATTTCAGAAAAGCTGCCCCCGGAAAAGCTTACCGACCTGATGAATGAGTATCTGGGCGAAATGACTTCCCTGCTCTTTAAATATGGTGGAACCCTCGACAAATACATTGGCGATGCCATTATGGCTTTCTGGAACCATCCAAGAGCCATTGCCGATCACCCACAGCAGGCAGCTCTGTGCGCCATTGCCATGCAGCACAAACTTGCAGAGCTTCGCGAAAAATGGCTTAAGCAGGGACTACCGGAAGTTCAGGTAAGGGCCGGAATAAACACCGCTACCTGCATGGTGGGGTTTATCGGCAGCGATGTTCAAATGAATTTTACCTGCCTGGGGGATGGAGTTAATCTTGCATCGAGACTTGAAGGCGCAAACAAAAACTACGGAACTCTAAATATGATTGCCGAATCGGTACAGGCAAAACTTGATTCAAAGGTCTTTTCCACAAGATTTCTCGATTACCTGGCAGTCAAAGGTAAAGAACAGCCAATCAAAGTTTATGAACTTCGATGCCTGCGAAAAGACGAAACCGATGCCTGGAATTCAGCTGATTCCATTTACCACCAGGGCATTGATTTTTACATTAACCGAGAATGGGATCAGGCAATTTCCAGTTTTAATCAGGTTCTGAATATTGTTCCAGAAGATGAGCCATCCAAACTCTTTATTGAGCGCTGCAATAAATTCAAAATCGCCCCCCCACCTGAGAAATGGGACGGGCGCTATATTCTAAAAACCAAATAAAGGTTTGACTCAAGTGAATGTTTCACATGAAGCAAAGCTCTGTACATTGGGGTTTCTAAATTACGGTTTCTGAGCCTCTGAAAGAGGTCGAAGCAACCGGTGATCACCCCAAAAAATTAATTTCTGATCAGCTTTTCTGCCAGTTTTTTTTCACCAGCAAACATCCCAAAACACATAAACGTCATGCCTGCGAAGGCCGGCATCCAATAGTCATTTCAATCATGCTTCGAGGTAATTCGGAGATATTTTCTACTAATCTTCTGCTCCGATAAGTTTGTGGTAACGGGCAAACCAATATGCCAGAAGATAGCCAGCCGGGGCAATTTTTCTTCCTGAATCAGAGCCAGTTACCAGGCTGCGGGGTGGTTCCTGCCAGATAAAAATGTGGGGGGCACGCTGATCAATCGGAATAAGATCGATCCCCTGTCGCCCATATCTTCCAAATCGGTCTGGCCATGGCGACACCCGTTCCGGTCGATGCTCGAATCTTCGCTCAATCTGATCCAGCGGATAAAGACGCATGGTCTCCATTGCGCCCTTCATCTGATTTTCATTGACTGCCTCAGGGCAGAAGGCAGCAGTGATAAAAGTATAAAGACTGTTTTTTTCATCGGCAATTTCAGAAAAAGCTCTGGGCAGAATCGCCAGCGCCGATTTTTTGCACAGCTCATTCTGACTGTGCTCAAGAACCCCCAATAAGGCCAGAAAGGTCAGGTTACATCCAACATAAGACCTCATGGTATCGGCAAATTCGTCTATATTGGACTGACTGCACCGGCGAAACTGATCACTCAAGGATTCAAGCTTTTGATTAATCTTTCCCCCTGAAGGCAAAAGACTTTTTAAAAATTGATTTGACCGGGCCGCTATTTCTGAAAGCCTTTCCAGCAATAAAAATCCCCCACCTTCTCTGGCGAAATTTAAAATCGCCAGGGTGCGACCCGCCATCATTCTTCCCATAGAAAGTTTAAAAGGATTAATCATAGCTTCAAAAGAATTTGCCAGGCTCTCTGGCAGATTGAGGCGAATTGCAAGCCCATGCCAGCAAAGGCGAACAAGCTCGGCAAAAATTTCTGACATCTTTGCCCGAACAAAGTCATGACGCCGCCCATAAAACACATCAGCAAGCAGCAGACAGCTGGAACTGGCTATTTCATGAAAAGCTTTTTCTTTCAACAAATAATTATTTAAAAAGCTTTCAATTTCAGGGTTTTCACTTATTCTGGCAGCAGTTTCAAGCATCAGCAAAGCCCTGAGAGCTTCACCGCCACGCACTGGAGGTGGACGAAAAGAAGCCACAACTCTGGCAAGCCGGTCGGTGTAAGGAAACATCTGGGCAAAAACATTGGCGGGAAAATCGTCCACCTTTGCCCATTCCTCCGGATTGATACGATCCTGATAGGCATAATCAGGGTTCAAATTGAATGGAATAATTGTCTCATCACCGATTTTTGCATGCAGAGCCAGATTGTTTTTTACCAGATTCAGACCAGCGTTTTCCATAGTCCGGGCGACCCTATTTCGCAGTTCCACATTGCTGATATATGGCCAGGCCGCAGCGGTACCAAGAAAGACACCGGTATACTGGTCGCGTGAGGTATCGGCACGATAGACAAGATGAGAATAAGAACCGACCCCCTGTACAAAACCGCGTTGTCCCTGAAACTGCTCGGGAAAACCGAAACAGCGACCCATAAATCCTTGATTCCCAGACATTTCCTGCAGTGTCACAAATGCTTCGAGACATTTCATGACATTTTCAAGAGCAGCGTGATTCCCGGTAACCTTATAACGGTAAATCTGTGATGCAATGTAAGTCCCTGTCCAGATTGTCGAATCGGCAGAAGAGGAAAAAACCGTCCGGCCATCAGAAACTGGCTGCAGATTAACCACCAACCCGAGAGGAATATGGTTTCTGGCTACACTCTCATCAAAAATTTCTGCCTTTTCCGCAAGAGAACCGGCCATAACAAAACCAGAACCGAGAAAAACCATCACCAATAAAAAACCGCACGCCTTCTTTAACATTTTTCCCTCAATCAATTATTTGTTTAACTCTAATACCATTTCCACATGCCTAATTCCTGCCTCGAGAAATTCTTCCCCGATTCTTTCGAAACCCAGTCGCCGATAAAGCCCCTCAACACTAACCTGGGCATGAATAAGAATCTTATGACTTTTTAGCTTTTCCGCCATAGAAATAAGCGATTTGCAGACAGCAAGACCTGCCCCAAGGCCGCGAAACTCTCGAAGAACCGCAACCCTTCCGAGCCGGGCAACTCCATTCAGTTCCGGATCAAGAAAAACCCTGCCGGTTGCTACTGGCTTTCCATCAAAAAAGGCCAGCACATGTGTCGACCGGGCATCGTATTCGTCTTTTTCTATCCCGGAAGGAACCTTCTGCTCATCAACAAAAACTGCAAAACGAATTCGATAAGACTCCGACATCAGCTTATCATCATGGCCGAAAGATAAAATTTCGATGCGATTCATTTACTACTCCGACTGCAAAAAGCAATTATTGAATGTCCCCGATGCTGCAAGCCACCATCGCTGTTCTTCATGATAACATCATTTCCTGACAAAAAGACTAAGCTCACCAATAATCCGTCATTCTGCGTTAAGCTTCGGCCGAGCCAGGGAACCAAAACAATCTTTTCTATATGCCGGGCTATATAAAAGCGCATTGGTTTTTGTTTCAAAGAGGGGCATTTTACGAGTCGCTCGCCATCTTGTGGCGACTCTGTATCAGCGCATCCTGCGCGTCCGACAAGCTCAATGATCGTCTTTTATCGGTCGCGGAGCCCGTTTGTCGGATAGAAGCGGCTTGAAAAGATGAATTCTTCAATCAGCTTTGGAATTTTCAACTGGCTTAATAAAAGATAGAATTTCTAATCTTCAAGTTCTCACTTAATCAGGTTAAGACCTTTTTGCCCCATTCTCAAGATTTAGAATTGACATTTAGCCCCGACAGGAATAAACTGACTGACTAGTCAGTCAGTAAAAAACAAGGATATTGTTCTAATGACCAGAAAAAAAAGAAAAGACGAGCAGCTCCTCGACTCAGCCCTGGAGGTCTTCGTCGAAAAAGGCTTCGAAAAAACAACGATTGACGACATCGTTACGCGTACCGGCTGTGGCAAAGGAACGTTCTATCGCTATTATTCCAACAAAGAAGACCTTTTCGCCAGGCTCGACGATAAATTTCTTAAGGAAATGGGGGAAAAACTGGCAAAAAACTGTAGACCTGAGCTTGATCCGCGCAGCTATCTGCATGCCAGCTTGTCCACCTTTCTCGAAACATTCAATGAAAACAAAAAGATCGGATTGATAAGGTTTGAACGTGACCTGCGACTCTCTGCCGAGGAGCGTGCCGCATCGGCAAAAAAAATCCTGAAGCATTTCTTCTACATGAAAGACCACCTGGATCAAGCAAAAGCCAGAGGTATTATAAGGAATTTCAACTCAGAAACCGTTCTCATCACGCTTATTGGAGCTGCACATTTTTTCCTTTTCCGCGAATTCAAACTGGGCATCTCCTACGCTGAAAAAGAGATTGAAGAAGTAGTAGACATCATTTATTACGGAGTAAAAGCACCATGAAAAAACACCTTTTCCGTTCTATTCTGCTGGCTTTCGTTCTGGCATCAATCGTCCTGCCTGCTTCGGCGGATAATCTGGCAAGTCTTATCAACACCGCGATGGATCGAAACCTTAAGCTTAAGATTTCCGACATGGAAATCGAGCAAAGCCTTATTGATCAGAAAACCGCGCTCAATTCTCTGATTCCCGATCTTTCATTCCAGGCAACCCGCTCTCATACCACCTTCAAAGACAACTACCAAAAAAAAAGCCCGGCAAGTATAGACAGCACTCTTATATATTCATTTAAACTCACCCAGTCTTACCCGGGACTGGGAAGAATTCCCATGATGCAGCGGGAAATCACCCGATTGAAAACCCAGGTTCGTGAAACAGTATATGAAAATCAGAAAATTCAGATGCTCAGACAGTTGTGCAAAGTTTTCTTCCAGCTGGTTCGCGAGCAGGAACTGGTCAAGGTACACAAAACAGACCTGCTTCTTATTGCTGAACTGATGAAAGTTGCAAAGCTAAATGAAGAAGTTGGCCTGGTCCTGAAAAACGATGTTCTTCGTATCGAAGTTGAACAACTGAATTCCCAGTCAAACCTGGTAAAAAATGAAAATGGTTTTCGTGACCTGGAATTCGACCTGGCGGCAATTCTTGATTACGACCAGCTCGCTGAATTGAAACTTGAACTTCCCCATGGGCTTAAATTTCCCACCGGAAGTTTCTCGACTGAAATGCTGCTACCAGTTCTCTACGAAAAAGACAATGACATCCGACTTGCAAAACTCGACGCAGAAATTCTCAAAAAGGTTGAAAAATCTGCGCGAAGCGCAAATCTACCCACTTTAACCTTCGATGGTTCATACAATTATGGCGACAAAATCGGCCCAATCAATAATACCAAAGATATTAAAGCCGCTTTTATTCTCACAACTCCTGTTTATAACGGAAACGACATCGAAAACGCGGTCAGAATGGCCAACAAATCAAGGCAGATAGCTGAACTGAAAATTCAGGATCTGATGAACCTGAAAAAAGCGACCCTTGAAAAGGCTGTGGCTGATTACAATGAAGCTCTTGCCCGAACCACATTCTCAGAAAAAATGGTCGAGCAGAGCTACGAAAATATGCGAATCGTTTTTACCCGCTACCAGGAAGGTGCATCTTCGATTGTCGAACTGGTAGATGCGCAGAGAATTCTGACCAATTCAGCACAGACCGCCATAAAGAATTTTTACGATGAAAGAGAACGACTTTGTGAAATTCTTTTGTTAACCCATGATTTTGACACCCTTAAGAATCTTGATCAGAACCCATTTCCTTTGAATTTCGACTTCCTGCTCAAACAGCTGAACATTAATATTGGAGAAAACTGATGTCACCCAACAAAAAAACAGCCCTGGTTTTTCTCTCGATGGTTCTTTACGCCGGCATCGCCTGTGCACAGGTCAACGTTGTCACCGAAAAAGTCAAAACCGGAACGATCAGAAAATTACTGCGGTTTACCGGTGAAACAAGGCCTCTGATAGAAACATTTGCAGCGGCTGATGTGGCTGGACCGGTTGCTAAAATTCAGGTCGAAGATGGCCAGGAAGTTAAAAAAGACCAGACTCTGGCAGTTATCGATGAAGTTCGCTTTGATATTTCTTTGCGAATGGCTCAGGCTGCCCTCGACCGGGCAAATCAGCAACTTATCGAAGACCAGCGGGATTTCGAACGCAACAAGACCCTGTTCGATAAAAGCGCAATCACCCAGAAAACCTTCGATATGGCAGAAACCGCGCTGGTCAAGTCAAAAACCAACGTTAAACAGATGCTGGCCGAACTCGACAAGGCAAAACTTGACCTGCAGCGCTGTGCAATCAAAGCACCGATTTCCGGATTTTTCGTTGACCGTGCAATTGACCTTGGTCAAGCGATGAATCGTGGTCAGAACATGGGAAAAGTCATTGACCTGAGTACAATATTCGTCGAAGCCAAAATCCCTGAAAAAGAGATTTACAAAATCAAAATCGGTCAGAAATGCCTGATTGAAGAAAAATTTCCCGGTGAAATCTCCTTCATAAACCTTTATGCAGACAATTCCCGTGCATTCAAAGTCAAAATGACCGTACCCAACCCGGAAATTCATTTTAAAGCCAATATGTTTGTCAAAGGCTCGATCATTCTCGAACAATATGACAGTGCACCGATTTTCCCGAGCCGGGCCATCAGAAACTATCGTGGCCAGCAATTTGCATTTGTCGTTGAAAACGGGATTGCCAAAAGAATCAACCTGAATATCATCGCTCAGGAAGGTGAAATGACCCACGCCGGTGAAATAAAGGAAAACATGGAAATCGTAACTGTCGGCCAGGATAATCTCGACGATGGAACCCCTGTAAGCCTCAGAAATGGTAATGGTAACGGAAACGGAAAAAAATAATGAGTATTCCAAGAACATCAATTAATCGGCCGGTCACCGTAACAATGATCACTCTCGCCATGGCACTGATTGGTGTTGGCGCGGTTTTTATTCTCAACGTCGCCCTTTTCCCTGATCTTGATATTCCGGTTGCCTTTGTTCAAGCCCCATACCCCGGCGTCGATCCAGCTCAGATGGAAACAATCGTTACCAAGAAAATTGAAGACGAAGTCAACACCGTTGAAAACATTGATAAACTCGAATCATTTTCCATCGAGGGTTTTTCTCAGATTGTCATCAATTTCAAATATGGAACTGACATCGATCTGGCCGCAGTTGACCTGCGTGCAAAGGTTGATCTGGCAAAACGTGAGCTTCCACGCGATATAGAGCAGGTAACGGTGTCAAAGGTCGATATCAATGCTTTTCCAGTTCTCAGCATTGCTCTTGGTGGCGATTATGACCTGGTCGAACTGAGACGCATCGCCGACCGCGAAATCAAACCCGCCTTTCAGAGAATCGAAGGGGTCGCCAACGTCGAAATTAAAGGCGGTTTTGAAAGAGAAATCAGAATCAAGGTTTCTCCGGAAAAACTGCTGGCGTTCAATCTGACCATTGACGACATCATTTCCGCAATTTCACGCGACAACCAGGACACTCCACTTGGCAACATTGACGAAGGAAATTTCAAATATCTGCTTAGATCAGAGGGCGAAGTAACCTACCCCGAGCAACTGGGTGGAATAATTGTCAAGGAAGTGAACGGCCGACCGGTTTACGTGGAAGAACTTGCAACCATTGTAGATTCATATAAAGACGTCGAATCTCTATCGCGGCTTAATGGCAAACCTTCCGTAACCCTCGAAGTAAAAAAAGAAGCGGGAGCCAACCCCGTTCTGATTTCTGACCAGGCCAAAGTTCTTATACCCAAACTTGAAGAGAAATATAAGGGAAAACTATCGATAGCTGTCGGCAAAGATGAAACCTTCTTCATTCGTGACACCATTCAGATGGTTAAAGACAATGCTTTAATGGGTGGTTTGTTTGCAATCTCGGTTCTTTTTATTTTTCTGCGAAATTACCGCTCAACCATTATCATCGGCACATCGATTCCCATCGCAATTCTCGCTACTTTCGGGCTTCTCAACGTTAAAGAAGACATTACCCTCAATCTGATGACACTCGGGGGGCTCGCTCTCGGCATTGGAATGATGGTAGACAACGCCATTGTCGTAATGGAAAACATTTACCGGTTTCTTCACGAAAACCCGGGTGGCGACAGAAAAGAATTGACCGCCAAAGCTTCCGAAGAAGTTTTGATGCCGATTATTGCTTCAACAGCCACAACCGTAGCGGTCTTCCTGCCAATTGGGTTTGTGCCCCAGATTGTCGGCGAAGTTTTCTTCAACATGTCGCTGGCGATTATTTTTTCTCTGCTGGCTTCACTGTTGGTTGCCGTAACTCTTATACCGATGCTTTGTTCAAGATTTCTTGAGGTGAACAGTCCTTTCCTTGAACAGATAATCGTTCGCATGTACAAATCATTGCTGAAATGGGGAATGGGAAATCCGGTAAAAGCAGTTTCAGCACTGCTCGCAATGGCTATGACGCCTGTTTTTGCCGTATATTATGGCCTGCAAAGCCAGCTGATAATTAAAGTTCTTGAGAAAGCCGGTGCTGATACCCTGCTTAAGACATGGTCGCCGGTAAGCCTTTCCATGGGTGCATCGATTTCCCTCCTGTCTGCCGTATTCCTGCTTCCTCTGATTTTTTCGGCCATTCTTTTTGCCTTCAACTTCATTGTTAATCGCATTATTGGCCCGATTTTCGAATTTGTGGTAATGCAGCTTCTTCGTGGAGCTTACATTAGAGTTCTGAAAACACTACTGTCTCATTGGTATTTGCGATTAACCTACATTCTGGTTGTGCTGGCGTGCTTTATTGTAAGTTTAAGATTCCAACCGCCAATGGCATTTTTCCCAGACATGGATCGGGGAGAAATGTCGATTGAATTCGAAACCCCTGAAGGCACAAGCGTAGAAAAAACTGATGAGATTACTGCTCAAATCGAGTTAATTCTTAAAGATTTTCCCGAGGTTGAAAAAATTATCACTAACTCCGCAGTTGGAAAAGGCTCTCTTGCTGTAGTTCTTACACCTAAGGAAAAGCGAGCCCGAACCACTCAGGATCTGATCCGCGACATTCGTGTAAGAGTCAACGAAATCGCGGGAATCCGCACCATAAATTACAAAGAACCAAAGATGGGTAAACCTTCCAGAGGCAAATCGATACAGATAGAAGTTCTCGGCGATGAATTCCCGATAATCGAAGATATATGCCGTCAGGTTTACGATAAAATCAAAGATGTACCCGGCCTTAAAGATCTTGAAGACGGAATAAAAAGGGGAAGACCTGAGTTTCGCATAGTTTTTGACCGCGAGAAAATTCGTGACCTGGATTTAAGCCTCGGGAAGATCGCAGATATGGCCAGAAGCTATGTTTATGGTTCATTGGCCGGAAAATACCGGGAAACCAACGATGAATTCGATATTCGCGTTGAAGCTTCTGATGAAGCAAAAAATAAGATTGCCAGGTTTCAGGAGCTGGAAATTGCCCTGGAAAAAAACAAGTTCCTTAAATTGTCTCAGGTCGCAGATTTCGCTCCTGCCAACGGTTACAGCTCAATTGAAAGAAAAAATCTGGCCCGCCGTCTCACTGTACAGGCCGACCCCGATCAAAGAGCCATGGGCGCCATAATCTCTGATATTTCTGAGCGAATCGCCGATATAAAACTCCCTCCTGGCTACAGCATCAATTTTGGTGGCGAAAACGAAGAAATGGTTAAAGCCTTCGGCTATCTTGCCATAGCACTGGTTGCATCGGTTCTGCTGGTTTACATGATCATGGCGTCACAATTCGAATCGATTGTTTACCCATTCATCATTATGTTCACCATACCCCTGTCGTATATGGGTGTCGTAGCAGGCTTGAAGATCTCGGGATTTGCATTTTCCGTTACTGCAATGATTGGAATAATCATGCTCGCGGGAATTGCGGTCAACAATGGGATCATTCTCATAGAGTACACCCTGTTACGCCGGGAAACTCTTAAAGAAAGCAATTTCGATGCTGCGGTTGCCGCCGGAGAGCTTAGATTTCGGCCGATTCTGATGACCGTTTGCACAACCATGCTCGGAATGTTGCCACTCGCGCTGGGAATTGGCGCGGGGGCTGATTTTTATCAACCCCTGGCAATATCAGTGTCTGGAGGACTTTTAGTTTCTACCCTTCTTACTTTGACTTTTGTTCCGACAGTATTCATTTCGGTAGAAAAAATCCTGAGTTTCATTAAACAGACCTTTCTGGCCTCACAAAAAGAGCAGGCCTGATTAGTTTTTGCTGCCTGATTTTCAACCCTGCATTGGATTTTTACCATGCAGGGCTGTTTTATTTAAAAATTATCACTTTACAAAAATTGCCCTTTAAATTGTCGTGACAATCGGCTAGAATAGAAGAAAACAGACTGATGGCGGCGGGAAAATGGAATCGAGAATCAGAGAAAAAACGATCATTCTTTTTATGGTCGCTGCAATTTTTCTATCTCTCTTTTCTGCGTCAGACAACTGGTTTAAAAACAAAATAAATCAGATAGATTTGTTGCAGCAGCAGAAAAATCTTCAGATTCTCCATCGCATAGCGGTTCGCGGAGAAAAAAACCTTTTCCTGACCCGTCAGATTTTACCAATGTTGCGCCGGATAATCGAAAATCAAGGTGAAATC
>JBMOKV010000225.1:0-2363 GCA_049325495.1 Candidatus Rifleibacteriota bacterium
CAAAGAGCTGCCGGTTTTGAGAGCCAGCCGAGGCAAGGTTGCCGGCCTCCGGGGAGCTGGCAGATAATTTTTTTTATGTGAGGGTAAAAAACGGCGAAGCTGTATTACCCTTCACGGATTCAGGTCCATTCTAATTTTCCATCAAAACCCTCATACCATTGAAGGTTCGTATGCCATTCTATTATTGGTGTTCCATGCGGTTTGTCTGTTGGATTTGAATGAATAACATCAAGACAGAAAATTGCTTGTTCTCCTGATCGTTTCTGTACAGAAAATTGAAGTATTTCTTTTGCGTTTAATTTTAAAGAAAGAGAGCTTACAGCATCATCAGTTAATGTCAAAATTTTATTTGAATCAATTTCTATTTTTTTCATTTCACCCTCCAATAATTTTATTTAAGTTCTTAAACACCGGGCAGGCCGGGAGCCTGTTTGGTTTTCACCTCTGAACCGTGCGTGGAAACATTCCGTCCGGGACTCAAGCTATTAAACGGCAACCATTGATCTCTTTTTTGTTTATTTTCTGGCCCTATTTATGCCTTAGAGAAGGGCCGTGTCGTGCAATAAAACCTGATCATGTCATTTATTATTTTATTACTTATTAACTTTCTTGCCAGTCACAATGATCTCAATTTTTTCTTCTTCTGCATAACCAGCTGGAGAGGTAATAATCAGCGAAACCTTGCTGTCGGGCACAAGCCCATCAAGCTTTATTTCGCCAGTACCTGAGCCCACAATTGGATAGGAAAAAGGCTTTTTCGCAGTGGGTTTGGAGAGGAAAGCGGGAAGTTGATCAACCCGGGCTCCATGGATTGCGATTTGGTAAAAGTCGTTTATATTATTATCATTTGGTTTTCGTTTGTCTTCAGGTCCAACAACAGTGAGTGGGGAATCCTTGGTTGGGATAATGGCAATCTCCAGTATTATATTATCGCCGCTATTCAATTTGTCGATATTTGTCTTGATTGCAATCCCGTCCGCCTTACCCTCTCCGGTTGGCACATAGATAACGTTGATATTATCTCGTTTTATTGTCTCCTCAGGCCCTTCTGAGGTCAGGGAAACCTTTGAGCCATTTTCAGGCTTGGGTAGCCCGAGTTGCTTGAGAGAAGGAAAGACAACATTGAGTTGGGTCCGTCCTTCCAGCTTCGCGGAATAGTTGTCAAGCGCGAACTCTTGGTTTTTTGTGTTACCATCGGTTTTCATTGTTATTAACCATTGGGCCTGGACCTGATCCGGAGTCAAATGCTTGACCCCCGGAATGATCATGTTTGTTTTCTTGCCGTCGTCCAAAGCCAGTATCTTCGTAACGCCCTCACCGAATGAAGGGCTGGGTTTCGCGTATTTGCTTGCCCAGAACGATCCCGAGATATAACGGCTTCCAATGCTCAGACCGCTCATCTCGTGCCAAAGGGAATTCTTGATTTCATGATATTGCTGCCTTGATTCGGGGGCGGAGCAGAATTTTGAGTCAATTTTGTTATGGAATTCCCTGTAATTGTTGTTTCTCACGTCCGATTCGAGAGCAGACAAGAACGTTTGCCGGTCGTCATCGCTCATTTCTTTATTGCTATCTATCTTTAATTCTTTCATGCGATTAGTATCAAAGAGGGGGTGGCCCCCCTCTTTTCCTAATGCGTCAAGAGCTGAATCGATTGTCAGGTTGTCGGGGGAGTCGTGCCTTTTCCCTGTCATGGAATCCGTGACATGCGCTTTTGCGATGAAGTGGATTTCCCTTGTTGAGCACTTTACCCAGTCATCCGGAAGAAGGATGACCAGTGTTACACGATGATTTCCTTCATCTGCGACATACCTGTACTCGTTTTTTTTATCCGGCCCGACCTGCGGAACCTGGCGTGCGCCAAAATGCACCCGGACGGTATTATTGTTGACCCTGCTGACAGAGAAGCGGTGATTCAGGTCTGGCCTAAGGGCCGACCTGATTTTGTGACTAATATCCTCCAGGTCGATCGCACCACCCAGGCCTGCATAACCAGCTGCAACGGCTAAGGCGTACTGCTGTAGTTCTTCGGCCCTACTCGACCGCAAGCTGCTCTCGATCTGGTCGGTCACCAGCATCGGCAGCACAATCGGCATGTCGGTATCCGACGATTTATCAGGGCATTCTTTTTCCTTTGCATCTTTTGATTGGCCGTTCGCGCCATTACTACGCGGTGTTTCCTGTATGTCTAGTTCGGAAAAGCTGTTTCCCTCATTCGACAGGTCGCGAACATGGTTGCCTATTCCAGTGAAGTCGGCCACGCATTCCAGGGGAAAGCGGCCGGTCATTCCAGAGGAAGCCGGCCACTTGTTCCAGTGATTCCGGCCACCCTAATCGGAGCGTAGCGACGCAGTCTTTTTTCT
>JBMOKV010000226.1:0-2339 GCA_049325495.1 Candidatus Rifleibacteriota bacterium
TCACCGGCAGATAATAAAGTCGCCGGTCAGCCATTGATCTGGAAATGATAATTTTCTCCTTTTCCAGTGACTCAAGGCTCCTCTTCAACTCATTCTCATCGGTTATCTGCAGAATTTCCCGGGAATTTCTGATCAATTCACCTTCTTCGAGAAAAAGGTGCCCATCGCCGCTGGCATTTGAAAGAATATAATGAATTCCAGCTTTGACTCTGCGATGGTCGTTGCCGGTTATGCCGAATTCAGCGGCAATCGAATCAGCTTTTTTGAAGCCCATTCCCGGCACTTCGTGGGCAAGAATGTAGGGATTTTCAGAAACCTTTCGAACCGCGTCACGATCATATTTTCTGAAAATCTTTGTCGCATAAGCCGGTGAAATACCGTGTCCCTGAAGAAAAATCATTACATCCTGAATCGCCCGCTGTAAAAACCAGCCACGCGATATCATATCTGCTTTGGCAGAGCCTATTCCCGGACAAGTCTGCAGCTTTTCAGGCTCATTTTCAATAATTTCAAGAGTCTCAAGCCCGAATGTTTCCACCAGCTTTCTGGCAGTGCCCGGCCCAATTCCCTTTATCATCCCCGAGCCGAGGAATTTTTCAATTCCCTTGAGTGTCGCCGGCTTGAGAATAGTAAATTTAAAAGCGTGAAACTGCATGCCAAAAGTTGGATGGCAGGTCCAGGTGCCATATACCCTGACCTCTTCACCAGGCTGGATCACGCCAAAATTCCCCACAACCGTTACCCCATTCGAATGCTTGGGGGATGAGGCTTTTAGAACATAATAGCCACTTTCCTGATTATGGAAGGTGATTCGATCAATTGTTACGGTTATACATTCATTTTCCACAGCTTATTTATATCATTAATCCGTTAAAAAATGGAAATCAGCCCGGCGCTTTAACGCAAAAATTTGACAGAATCTGGTTTTACTGCTAATTTCGCTCAATGTTTAGCCAAAAACCAAGTTTTTTTCTGATTCTGGTCTGTGTTTTTTTACTAGGCCTTTCGGGTTGTGGGAAAGAAGAAATCCCGGCCAATATAGTTATTTCTGCTGATGGATACCTGGAACCTGGTAAAAAGCAGAGTTTTTCAGTCTATCAGCTCAATAAAAGCAATCTTCTTTCAGAAAATCCAACTCCACTTGATTTTAGAATCGAAGGCAGAAAGAAAAACGGCGACTTTTTTACAATCTGCACCAACCTTGACCAATCTGAAAAAAACAATCCGACAACCTGCTCTTTCTCACTTCCGCATGAATTAAGAGTTTCAGAACTTTTTCTCAATGCCTATGCTGGAACTGTTTTTAAAAACCGGGTCTTTTCCATGAATCTTCCGGTTCAGAAAAATTTTGGCTTTGCCATTGCGCCCTCTTCCCAGAAGATCTACTGCGGTGACTGGATCAATCTTAAACTGGTGGCAGCCGATTCAAGAAGTTTAAGCGGCATTTTTAAAGTCCCAATCAGGGTTCGTATGACCCCGCCATTCGGTTTAACCACTTTGAATCGGGTTGTAAACACCGAAATCGATGGGTTTGCCAATTTCACCACCTTCATCAACGGAAGTTCACCGCCGGGAATTTATCGCTTCGAAATAAGCAGCGGAAATCGCCGGGCATTTTTGTTCCTTCCCGTTTCAGACGCGGCCGAAAAGGCCACAACTCTGATTGAAAAGGTTCAGGCTGCGGGAATTCCCCTGGCCATGACCAAAACCCCTTCAGATGAAAACGCCCCTTTTACCTGCTCAACTCCACCTCAATCAGAAATAATCAGCGGCTTGAAAACTGGAAACCAGCAATTGTTTTTTGATTTCAACTGCGTCGGGTCTTCTTATCGTTCAGTTGAAATCTGGCAGAATGGCAGCCTGCTTCACCAGGCAAACCTTCCAATAGAAGAAGGAAACTCTTCTTACCCGCTTCCACGCAACTTTATCAGCAGCATTCCAGTTAGAGTTAAAACCTGGTTTATCCGTGACAATAAGATTTTTAAACAGGATCAGGCGGTGATTTTTGAACGGCCAGGCAATAACCGCGTGTTAGATTTTCTGCAAAAGCTCATCGATATTTCCGACAAAAATATTACGGAACCGGAAAACCTGATCCTCGAGCAATCTCCTGTTTTTTCGCCGGGCTTAACGGTGGCGAGCGAAACCCGAAACTGGGACTTCTCCATCGAACCCGCGAAATTGGGCATGATTTCAGAAGTGGAGCCCGGTTCCAGCAGCAAACAGCGGCCGCTTAAGCTTGATCGCGGACTTACCCAGTGCTCCAATCGCTTTTTAATCGTTGAAAATGAGCTTGACCTTTCTCATTACAATTTTGACCTTTTAAAGATTCACCTTGG
>JBMOKV010000227.1:0-2329 GCA_049325495.1 Candidatus Rifleibacteriota bacterium
TGTACGTCGTGTAACGACGTACAAGCCGATGTTTCCGCGGTTTCTGACCTGTTCTAATACAGGTATCCGGATTTTCTTCATCCTTTCTCCTGAAAAGTGTTTTTAGGTTTATCGGAAAAATGCCGTAAAAGTTATAGGGGCAACTGCGAGAGGGTCGAACCCATGCTCTTGAGTGCATTCAAAAATCTCTCGGGAAGCTCGGCCCGCCATTCCATCGCTTTGCCATTGGCCGGGTGCTTCAGCGCAAGACGCCGGCTGTGCAGAAAATGTTCGGCAAGGCCGTTGAAGCGCTTTCCACCGTAAATAACATCGCCGAGCAGCGGATGGCCGGTAAATGCCATGTGAACCCTGATCTGATGGGTTCTTCCTGTGAGAATCCGCACTTTTACCAGGGTTGCTCCTTTGAGGTATTCAATTACCTCAAACTGGCTGACAGCCATGCGCCCCTTTTCTGGTGAAGTGGCTTTCATGCGCTGACGGTGGGTTTTGTCCCGTTCGATCGCCACTTCGATGCGGCCTTTGCGGTTTACGATATGCCCCTGAATGATTGCCAGATATTCTTTTTCAACTTCATGGCCGGCGAAAGCATGGGCCAGTTTGCGATGGGTTTCTTTGCTTTTTGCTAAAACCATGACACCGCTGGTTCCTTTGTCGAGGCGGTGAACTACACCGGGTCGCAGCGGCGCACCAATCGGCGAAAGCTTGCAGTAGCCGAGCAGAGCAGAAACCACTGTTTCCTTTTCCGCACCGGCGCCCGGGTGAACCACCAGTCCACTCGGTTTGTTGATGACGATAAGACTTCGATCTTCATACAGCACCGGAAAATTCAGGGGGGTTGCGTCGAGAGTGGGTTCTACATCAGGCTGCTCCTGGGGCAGCAGGATTTTTTCGCCGCCTTTGAGTTTGAGTCCGGGCTTGGTCGTCGCCCCGTCGATGGTGATCTCACCATTTTTGATCATATCCTGCGCCCGGGTGCGCGAAATCGAGGTGCCGAACTTCTGGCTGACCGCAGCATCAAGCCGCTGCCCGGCAAAATCTGCTTCTACTACCCATGTAATTGTATTATTCATTGCTTTTTCCTGAATGCTTTTGATAAAGGCAGAACGTTGCGGTGACGGCCAGCAGAGCCAGGCTGACCAGCTGCGAAATCGAAAGGCCCAGAATTGTGCCGCCGCGGTCGTCGCCACGAATGAATTCTATCAGAAATCGAAACAAAGTATAAGCGAAAATGTAAGTGGCGGCGAAATACCCGTCTGCATGCCGCTGCTGCCGTCGATTATGCCGCAGAGACCATTGCAGATACAGGAAAAGGCCGGCCATGTAAGCAGCTTCGTAAAGCTGGGTCGGGTGGCGAAAAATTCCTGCCGGATCGCCGGGAAGATGGTAAAAATGGCAGGCCTCGGTAGGTCTGCCGTAGCAGCAATGGTTGGCAAAGCATCCGAGTCGCCCGATAGCCTGGCCCAGGGCCAGTGACGGAGCAAGACTGTCCAGAACTGCACCTGCGCCGAGATTTCGGCGAATTATATAAATTATGATGGCTAGTGCTGCGCCGATAAATCCACCGTAAAAGACCAGCCCACCTTCATGAATTGCCAGCCAGTCACGCCAGCCGCTGAAATATTGGGGAAAGAGAAGAATGTAGAACACTCTTGCGCCGACAATGGCAAAAACTGCAATCAGCAGGCTCAGATTGATGAAATGATCACCCTTCTGGTCGTCTCCAGGCCGGTTGAACCAGAATAGTATAAAACCGGCCGAGAATGCCAGAGTCAGAAGAATGCCATACTGCCAGGCAGAAGCTGAAATTTGCCCGATCATTGAGGCGGATTATGGACCACACCCGTTTCCGGCATGATCCTGAATTGCCTTGACCGGTTGATCTGCCAGCGGATCAGGGCGCATAAGGCGATCAGGCCGATGGCAATCAGCTGCGAAAGGCGCAGGCCCGCAAAAACTACCGGATTTTCAGCCCGGTAAAATTCGATGAAGAACCGGAAAAAGCTGTAAAGGACAGTTGAAAATAAAAACGCTTCACCGTGATTCTTTTGAAATTTCATGAACCTTTTGACGGCAAAAAACACGAGTAACGTGGTGAACAGCTCATAGAGCTGGGTCGGATGCACTGGAGTCTGGCCATGGGCGGGGAAAACCACACCCCAGGGCATCGAGCAGTCGGTGCCATAACAGCAGCCGTTAAGAAAGCAGCCAAGGCGGCCGATTGCGATGCCAACCGGCATTGCCAGCCCTATGCAGTCCATAACCTGCCAGAAGGGTATACGTCGGAATTTCAGATAGAGTAGATCGAAGATGAAGCTGCTGATCAGCGATC
>JBMOKV010000228.1:0-17611 GCA_049325495.1 Candidatus Rifleibacteriota bacterium
GCCGGAAATCTTGCAGCGAGCCAATCGACTGCTTCATCATTTGCAAAACCTGATTTTTTTACCAGTTAAGCCTGATCCAGAATTCCTGGCACCCTTAACAATTGGTCCGCTGAAACCTTTTCTTGAAAACACTTTAAACTCTGAACTGATCAAGAAAGCCTGCAAAAGAGGAGGAAAAATTCAATTGAAAACTCTGGCTGGCGATTATCCAGTGAACCTTGGAGCACGGATTCTCGAATTCAATAATCGACTGGGCAATCACCGTCAGTTGCAGAAAATTGTCAATTTAAGAACTGATCCGGTTTTAATAGAGCTGGTTTTCAACGAAAAGAAATCCGTCGAGTAATACTATTTATTACCACACCCACATTTTTATTCTTTTTATGCTAGAATGTTGAAATGAAAAAGCTACAGCAGAAACCGTTACCTTTCCATCAGGCCCTTGACTTAATCCTTAAAGAAGCCGCACGATTCGGGGTTAAATACGAGACAGTAGACCTGCAAAAGGCAAGAAATAGAGTCCTGGCCGAAGAAATCCGCGCCGACTCCGACAAACCTGCCTGTGATAATTCCTCCATGGATGGCTTCTGTGTCAGAAGCCTCGATGTTCAGCAGGCAACTCCTCAAAACCCTGTGATTATGCCGGTTGCTCCGGGAATAGATGCGGGACACCCAATCGAACATCTGCCAGGGGGGCATTGTGCATACATTGCCACTGGAGCCCCGCTTCCCGCTGGTGCTGACGCAGTTGAAAAACTCGAAAGCATTGTCCAGAAAGACGGGTCGGTGATTTTTACAAAGCCGGTAAAAAGGGGCAATTTTGTCAGGACCGCTGGCTCAGAGCACCAAAAAGGGCATTTAATTGCCGGACCGGGAGCGGAAATCACCCCCTTTCTCGTTGCCATTGCGGCTTCCTGCGGACTTTCATCATTGAAAGTCTGTAAAAAGCCGGTGGTTGGAATTCTTGCCTCCGGCGATGAACTGGTAATGCACTGGGAAACCCCCAAACCCTGGCAGATAAGAAATGTTAACAGTCTGATGCTCTCTCAACAGATTTGCGAGGCCGGGGCAACCCCGGTTGATTTTGGGATTGCCCGCGACCAGGAGGAAGATGCCCGTAAACTATTCGAACGAGCGGTCGATTTATCCGACATTATTGTCACCAGCGGTGGAATTTCAATGGGCCGAAAAGATCCTTTTCGCAACATTTTCAGTGAACTGGAAATTGAACCGGTTGTGTACGGAGTCACGATGAAACCGGGCAAGCCTGTTTTCTTCGGCTATTACAAGGACAAACCGGTTTTTGCTCTTCCTGGAAACATGGTTTCTACCGCAGTAACCTTCGAATTGTTCGTCAGAACCTTCATTAGAAAGGCGATGAAACTTCCATCGAATCGTCTCTGGATGCCTCTCAGACTGCATAAACCGTCTTTTAACGATTCGGGTCGTGATTTTTTTGAAAGGGGTCAGCTGCTGCGAATGGCTGATGAATTGCTGGTTGTCCCGGTTGAAAATCAGGAATCACACATGCTTTCAAGTTTTGCCAAAACCGATTTGCTTTATCTGCATCCGGCAGAAAAGCATGAACTGCCCGCCGGAAGTCAGGTAGAATGTATCCTGCTTAGAAATGAATCATGAAAAAGAAGGAAAACCGCGATTCTCAGAAGTTCCTGCTTATTGACATAGGCACCGGAACCCGCGATATCATGCTTTTTTCTGACTCCTCAGCGTTGGAAAACAATTCAAAGATTGTTGCGCCGACCGCATCGAGAATGCTGGCGAAACAAATTGAAAACGTCAAGGCAGACTTGAGAATAGCCGGACACACAATGGGCGGAGGCCCGCTGTCTTCAGCATTAAATAACCATTTAAAACATGGGTTTAAAATATCAATCGAGCCCGAGGCGGCATTTACAGTTCGCAACAATCTTGCACAGGTTGAACAGCTTGGTTTCGAAGTTTGCCCCAAAATCCCCAATCCAGATTTCTTTTTCGACGAGATCGAGTTGCCAAAACTCATGAAAATTTTCAACGACATGGGTGACAGCTGCGAAAATTTAATCAACATAGGTCTTTCAGTTCAGGATCATGGAGATCATGCCGCAGACCAGTCGGCCAGACGACAAAGGTTCGACAATTTTATCAAACTTCTGGGGAAAACCCCTGATCTGCGCTCTCTGGTATTTACTCCTGACACATTGCCTTCCATGTTCTCACGCATGAGATCGGGGGTTCGTTGCATTTGCCGTCTGATCCCCGATGCCCGCATCATTCTCATGGATACGTGCATATCAGCAATTGCCGGATGCATTTTTGACTCCAGATTGAAATCTTTTTCCGGGCCAAACCTGTTTGTTAACTTTGGCAATGGACACACTCTGGCCTGCGTAATTGAAGGAACCAGGATTCTGGCGATTTACGAACATCATACCAGCATGATCAAAGATCAGCCGGGTCTAATAAATGATCATTTAAAACGACTGGTAGAAGGCAATCTAAGTTTTGAAGAAGTCTACGAAAGTGGAGGGCACGGATGTAAGACCTTCTATCCAATGTCTTTCAATAAGTTGACCTCTCACATTGTTACCGGCCCGCAAAGAAGCATCAGCAGCAGACTTTTAATTGATTTCTTTCCTGCCGCGCCCGGTGGTGATATGATGATGACAGGCCCCCTTGGTTTGCTGCGCGGATTTGATTTAGTAAAAGGTGATGAAAATGAACAGATTTTTTAGCTATCTGCTTCTGACAGCATTGATATTCCTTTTTCCTGTATCTCTGACAGCCTGCGATGATACTCTTGTAATGCTGTTGACCGCCAAAAATCCCAACAGCGAGTTTTCCAAATCGATAAGAAAAGTTGCCACCTATCTTTCAAATCTTGGGGCAACACTTAAAGCCGGCATGAAAAAGGATTATTCGGTCGAGATGAAGAATGTCATGGATGCGTGGCTGGAGTTCACCATGAAATACATGACCAATCCACCCGAAGAAGCCAGAGGCGATAAAAACTGGGCGGAAAAAACCAGAAAAACTTCGGAAGTGATCGGGCAGATCAGAAAAATGATTGAAAATGGTGAACGACTTAAAGCCCACGATCGAGTTCTTGAACTTAGCAGCGAAATCGGGAAATTTTTCGAAGCAGTGGGTATTACACCAGAAAAGCAACTTTTTATCGAAACTTCTGCAAATCTTACAATTCTCGAACAGAAAATTCTGGCAGACGACAAAGCCGCTTCATTGAAATCTATGGCCAGCCTTACTGCAAATTTAGCTGAGTTCAAACAGATCATTCCTGAAGTTGCATCTCAAACTGCGATACAGCTTGGAGAAAAAATGCAGGCATTGAAACAAATGATTGAAATTTCCAGTAGAACAACCGCTCTTGATCCTGCTTCGGTAGAATTGAGAACGATGTTCGACGAATTAAGGTCCCATGTTCTGATGAAGGAATGGTTTCCTGAAACCACAGAGCCCAACCCGGAGGAAAAACAATGATTCAGGTCACCGTTATAAAAAGCCCATCGAAATGCTTTACCTGTGATGAAACTGCAATGATTGTCAGTGAGATTGCCCAGATCTATCAGGGGCGGATTGAAATAAAAATTCTGGTTAACGGATCCCCGGAAGTTGCACAATTTGGCCTGGTCACCACCCCGGTCGTGGCAATCGGCAGAAAAATATATTCAATGGGCAAGCCGGTTATAAAAGAAAAAGTAATCAACTGGATAAAAAAGGAGCTTGGGGAACAATAAATGCTGCAGCAGGCTGTCGATGCAATAATCAAGCTTTTTGAGCCGCTTAAAGACACTTTTCTCTGGCCCGGGCTGGCAGAAACGGCCAAATTTCTCGGCACCCATCTTTTTTCCGGCATGATTCCAGCCTTTTTCATAGCCGGTGCAATTTCGGTCTTTCTAGACAAAAACCGGGTCACCAGACTAATGGGCCCCAAAGCCAACCCCTGGATTGCCTACCCGGTTGCGGCTCTTTCAGGCGGCATTCTGACCGTGTGCTCATGCGGAGTTATTCCAATTTTTACCGGAATTATGCAGCAGGGGGCAGGAATCGGCCCGGCGTTCACTTTTCTTATGGCGTCTCCGGCCGTAAATCTCATAGCGCTTGTTTATACCTACACTTTATTAGGAACAAAATATATGGTCTGGCGAGCCCTGCTGGTTTTTTTCAGCGCAATCGCCATCGGACTGGGAATGCGATTGCTCTGCACCCAGCCTGAGCCATCGCCACAACCAACCGTCGAAATGGTAGAAGAAGAGTCTGAAACCACCGACCCTCAGATTTTCATGTTTTTTGTTCTGCTGATTCTGATAATGGTCACTTCAACCGGTTTACTCGACCCCCTCATAGAAAAAGCATATCCTGCCAACAGTCCGACCGGAATGCTTATGGCCCGGTCAGTGCTGGTTCTTTTCCAGGTAATCATTACCGGCATGGTGGCCAGAAAATGGTTTCATCATTATGAAATCATTCTCTGGCTGAAAAAATCACAAAGCCTTTTTTTCCTGATTTTCCCAAAAGTTCTGGGCGGAATTTTTCTTTGTGGTATAATAGCTGTGGCGTTACCGCTAACCAGTTTTATTTCATATTTCGAAAAAAATGATGTTTATGCCAACCTGCTTTCATCATTTATCGGCAGTATGATGTATTTTGGTACAATAGTGGGTGTAACTATCGTAACCACCCTCAAGGGGTTCGGCATGAACGATGGACCGGCGATGACGCTGCTGCTTTCTGCTCCTGCAGTTAGTTTGCCGAGTATTATCGCCCTTGTTCCGATTGCCGGGGCCAGAAGGGCATTGGTATTTTTGCTACTGGTAATAATTTTCAGCGCCCTCAGCGGCCTGATATTTGGGATGACCTTTTAGCCATTAACAGAACAGAAAGGAAAAACAATGGGAGACCACACAGTGCAGGACCTGGACAAAATCCAGAAAATCATGGAAAACGGCAATTATGAAGAAGCCCGGCCCCTGATTCTGAAATATCTTGAAGAAAAGCCCAATGATCCGCTTGCGATCAGGTTGCATGGAAATACCTACGCCTATACCGGCTATCTTGGCAAAGCGAAAAAAATCTGGCATGACGGCCTTAAACTGTTCCCCGACAACGTAGACCTTATTTACAACTATGCTTTAGCCCACTATCTCCAGGGCAACCTTTATCTGGCAAGGAAATTCTGGAAAAAAGCCCTGAAGCTTTCACCCGAAGATTCGGAAATCTATTTCAATCTCGGCCAGGTGGCCCGCGATGAAGGCAGCCTGAAAAAAGCCATCTATTTCTGGATTCAAGCCCTGAAATTCAAAAAAGACAACGTCGAACTAATGAATAATATCGGCGTAGCCTATGCCAGTTTAAATATGTATGGGAAAGCAGCACTTTGGTATAAGCGGGCGGTAAAACAGGACAAAAACTATGCCCTGGCTCATTTTAACCTGGCGAATGCCCTTTTTGAAAAAGGTGAGTATGCCGGAGCAAAAGATCACGCAGAGGCAGCAGCCCGACTTGATCCAGCCTCTCACATGGAAACAGTGGCCATGCTGACCCGAAAAATTGCTGAAAAACTAGATGTAAAGAAATAGCAGCAAAAGCAAAAACCCGGCAACCGATCTGGTGCCGGGTTTTTATTTTTTTGGCTTAATTCACTTCATTGACACAAATCTCATCATCAGAATGCTCGGTAGCGAATTTCCTTAACTGCCCCATCAATGCGGCTTCACGATTCTTCATTTTTTTAAGCTCATTTTCAAGTACAATACCTTTTGAACGGCTCACATTCAGTTCTTTAATGCAGTGGTCATACCTGATTATCAGCTGATTCATCTGCCTGCGAAGATAATCGACCTGGTCTTCAAGAGACTGCAGACTCAAGTCGAGCCCCGAAATCTCCGTAACTTTTTCGGCCTTGTCTTCTTCACCATCGGGGCTGATTTTTTTCTCCCTGATCATGGCGCAAACTTCATCTACCGAAAGTTTGGTTCCCATTTCCAGCTGCTTGATAAACAAAAGCTTCTTGAAAGAATCTTCATCAAGAAAAGTCTCTTTGCTGCCATCAGGCAGGTCACATGTCTTTAGTTTGATTCTTGAAGAATTTTTCCGGATGAGTTTTTGTAGATCGTTTGGACTGATATCGATTATCTGTTGAATCTCAGTAATGGAATAACGCTTTTCTTTCATCGAATACCGACCTTTTCGAAAGGATAAAAATACTATCGTAAGGTCGGAGGTTTTATTTTAGACAAATCTTCATTTCTTGCGCTGCTCGATTTCATCAAGCATTCGTTGGGCAACTTTTTTTTCTGAGGCATCTGATTGATCGCTCTCCAGGATTTCCCGGTAAAGAATTGCAGATTCCGCCAACATTTCCTTTTCAAAATAGATTAAAGCCAGCAGACGTTTCGCAACCAGCTTGCTTTCAGGCATCGAGCAGGCTTTTTGTGCATATTCCATTGCCTGGTCAATGTCGTCAAGCCTTTTAAAAATTGTCTGGGCAGCGTCATGAAAAAATCTCCAGTCTATTGGGTTGATCAGGCATGCAAGCCGATAATCGTGCAATGCCCGTTTTTTCATTTCTTCATCTTTCTTTTTTACTGCCCGGTCAAGCCGCATGAAGTTTTTCAAGCTCCAGGCATCGAACTCGTCTTCCTTTATGGCGGTAATGGCGTCAAGAGTGATCAGCAGCCGATGATGATTGGCGAGCTGAAAAACCGTGTCCGTATCGAATCGCAACCAGAGAAAGCCAACCGCCAGATCTTTCAAATTCAACGCCCTGATCAGCCAGGTGCCTACGCCAACCGTCTGCTTATCAATAGCATTGCCGGTTCGTCGTTCAAAATTATGCAGATAGAAATTGCAGCAGGCGGCAACAATCAACAAAACTGCGATTCTGATGGCAGTCTGTTTCACATCAGATCCTCCCGGTTCAGGCGATAACGGGCAAGCTCAATCGCAATGAATATCATTGATAAAGCATAAACAACCGCAATCAGCTCATAAATTGCGGGAATTTCGCTGTGCTTGACCACAATATCCTTGAGATTGAAAAGGCTGAAATCCGGAATAATCATGCGAATCCAGCCCAGAATCGTGGCGATGAAGCTGCCTTCCCATTCCTGAAGCGCCATCTGCAGCGAGGTTGTCATGTGCCCGACCATATAAATAGTGGCAGTCATCATGATGGCAACCACATAGGAAAAGAAAATCGAAAAAGCCACGGCAAAAGAACCCAGACAAAGCAGTTCAAGAAGATTGAGAAAAAGCTGACGAAAAAAACCTGCTTCAGCTGGAATACCCAGAATCATAAGGTTGATCACAAGAATAATCGACATGATGAGGTAATTGATAAGCAATGCCGTCGTCGTGCCCAGACAAAGCCCACGCAGATATTCTGAACGCGAAAGGTTGAATGAAAGGGCGGCTGTCATGGTATGCCTGTCTCTTTCCGCCTGGTAAACGGGAACGATAATCAAAGCAACCAGCAGTAATGAAAAAATATTGATCAGCGACAAACCGGAATCAATTACCAGAGCAGTTCTAAAAGCACTGTCACTGCTGGTTACCATTGACATGAAAATTAACAGGGCAACAAGAAAGAACCCAATCAGGCTCAAAGACCTGGATCTTAAACAACTTTTTAAAACCTGCCGGCCGATTACCAACGATTTATTCATCTGGCACGGTCCTCCATGCTCAAGCTCTGGGCATATTCAAGAAAGGCCTTTTCAAGAATTTCAGCCCTGCCGGTAAATTCATCTTTTTCAAAAATACGTTTAAGTTTGCCTCCCATCAGAAAGCCAACCCGATCGGCAACTTTTGCCGCAAAACTTATGGAATGAGTGTTAACCAGAACCGAATGCCCTTTCTGCCGACGCTGGTGAACTACTTTTTCAATTAGATCCTGGCCCAGCGGGTCAAGGCCGATTACCGGTTCATCCATTATCAGCAGTTCAGGATCATTAAGCAATGATCTTGCAAGATTCAAACGCTGCAGCATGCCCTTTGAATACTGACCGAGTTTTTTATGGGCATGCTGTTGCAACCCGGTTAGTTCCATCATTTCCGCAATTCGTGATTCTTTGTTTTCGATCTGGCACAGATCGGCAAAATAGTTCAGATACCCCTTGGCATCCTCGTAATCATAAACCACCGGTTGTTCCGACATAAAACCGACCTGTTGGCGAGACTTCTGGTCTGACGGCATATAACCAAAAAGCTCTATTTTACCCGTATATCCCTTGATGAAATCAAGCATTAAACGAAGCAAAGTAGTTTTTCCGGCACCGTTATGACCAAGAAAAACAAAAACCTGACCATTTTCAATCGAAAAATCAATATCTTCAAGAATTTTATGTCCAGGATGATAAGAATAGTTCAATTTTTCAATTAAAACGATTTTTTGCATTTTTTATTTTCCTCTGCGCTTATTCAGCCATGCAAGACCTAACAAAACCAAAGCAAGACCGGCCATCGATATAGCCTTTTTTTTCAAGATTTCGAATTTCACTTCGAGAGTCTCGTATTTAGTTCGCTCCAGTTCTTTCTGATGATAAGATTCGTCATGATCTCCGCCGCAAACCGGGCAAACATGCCCCGGGGCATGATGATGGTGCCCATGGTGACCGTCAGGATTAATTTCTTCATTCGAGGCATGATGGTGATTTTCTCGGTGGTTATCATCACTGACTTTTACCACATCGGTTGCCAGGAGTGCTGATTCTGAAGCAGAAAAATTTCCGGGACGCCCTGAATCATTGATTTCGTCAGCAAAAACGACGGGAAACCTGTTTGTAAAAAAGATAAAAAACAACAAGCCCGTAAGAAAAAGATAAAAAATTTTGTGAATTTTTACGCTCATTTCTTAATCCCCGCCAGTATTATATAAAAACACTGTAGAGATTTCAAGCAATCGCAGCCTAACTGCTTTTAAGCGTAAGATAGCGCTCAATTTCAGAACCGGGTGTTACCATAACCACCGCATCAGCTAAAATCTTGGTAACCCTGTATGTTCCCACCATCTGGTTTTCGGTAACTGTCATGGTAGTTCCATTAAACTTAATATCGGCGCTGTTGCCATTAATGGCTAAAAGTTCCATTAAATTGCTGGCCGCCAGCTCAACGATTTCTACATTGTTGATGACCGAACATTGGTCACTCAACCAGATTTTACCATCTTTGGGGTGACTGCAGGTAATATCCATGGTCACCAGTATTCGTTTGAGAAAACGCTTTTCTCCCAAAACGCCTTCTTTTGAAACCCCACGCCCCTTGAACTCTTTAACGTCGAAATAATCGATGCCCACTTCGCGAACATCATCGATAAGAACCTTGTCGGTCTTGATTGGCAGTGATTTGTCGAATTTTTTGTTCAATGCGAAAACCCGGTCGGGCAAAGCTTTGGTCGAATAAGTTTCATGCCTTTCAATCATATGAAGGGTTCCCAGGCCGGTTAATCGATATTCTCTCGATGGCCGCAAAACCAACTCTACCCAGACGACAGTACCTTCTTCATAACCTCCAGAATCTTCGGTTTCAGGAGTGCAGATGGGAAAATGCATGATTGACTGGTCTTCAAAAGTAGGCGAAATTCCGCCACCATGGGTTACAATCGCATGCATGTCGAAATCAGTTTTATTGTTTACCTCAATTTTTCTTAGACGCCCGGTGAAATCATATTCGCGCTTCTCTTTGTATGCGATAACCTTTTGCACTTCGGTTCCACCGGAATTCTGGCGAATAATGGTTGAAGGGTAAGAAGTCATTTTAAGCTTCTGAGTAATTGCCCTTGAACCGTTGCGAAGTTGGGTAATCGCCTGCTGAATCCAGAAACCCTTTTCCGTCTCGCGGCGTGAATAGGTCATAATGCTATACCCAGAGCCGAACAGCATACTGAGCATAATTACCGCCAGCAATATTTCAATCAGGGTTACCCCACGTTTTAAACTGATTGAATTTTCATTTAAAATGGTCAATTCAGACCTCCAGTAAAGCGCGAAACAATTACGACCTCTTCAAGCTCGTCTTCGAAAGTCTTGTTTCGGCCGCCATCAACGGTTGATTTAACCTTGATTCGATAACCATCCTGAACCATTTTCATCATATCGTGCGAACCATGCAGTTTCATCTCTTCAACCCAGTATTTTCCACCATAGGGAAACTGGTCGTCGGGCGCTTTTCCTTCAACAAAAAGGTCGTATGAAGTTTTTTCCTTGCTGAAAACACCCATTGCAAGAGGCGGGTACATCGAAGAGTCAACTGACTGGTAAGGGTTTCCCGATCCGTTCAGTGCAAAAAAATCATAGGTTTCTTTGGGCAGCAGCTTCAACTGAAGCTTGGTATGCTGCATGGCAGAATGCGCCAGATAATATGCCTGCATCTGGTAAATGGTCTGCTTGTTCTGAAACGCAAGATTGGTATTCGATTGCGCCATAAAAAACAAAATGATCGCAATCGAAAAAGCGAAAAACAGAACAACTACTATGGCGAAACCTTTCTTTTTCATTATTCAATTATCCAGATTAGATTTAAAGCCTACCAGAAATAGGCTCTTGGCATATTTGTCGTCTTTAGGGTCTTTTCCTTTGCTGTTTGACCATTTAACCTGCACCACCATTTTTTTGATCAGGTTATACTTGTCATCAGCGTCTTTCGAAGTCAGTTTGTTGATGTCAAATTGTGTGTCATCCAGATCTTTGCCAGGAACCGGAACCGAAAAAACAATCGGGTTTGCCGACGTTGAATCATAATCAAGATCGACAACCTTCAATCTTGCCCGGTATTTGAAACCTTTTCTACAGGTAAAGATACCGTCGGCAGTATATACCCCACCGCTGGGCCCCACACCGTCACCAAACATTTTTGGCACTGCTTTGGCCAGAAAATCATCAACGCCATCGGTTAACAGAGGGTCATCGATTTTTGCCGGGTTGCCCTGCCTGATACAGCGCCATGGAATCTGAAACATCAGGGTATCCATAATAAATTTGGCCCGGGAAATGGCAACAGTTTCAACGTAAAACTTTTCGGTTTCTTTAACTGAGCCGGTAAGAAAAGTGAAAATCGGCAGAAATACCAGTCCCAGAATCAGGAATGCAAGCATTACCTCAACGAACGTAATGCCCGAGCTCCTGATTTTAATCATTGCAGATTTCCACATAGTTTATTTAATCATAAAAAATCTGAATCAAAAAGGCAACCGGAAAAAAAGCCGGAAAAGAAATCAGCTTCTTTTCCGGCCCGTCAGTTTAAGTTAAATATTTATTTGATTTCGATCGGCACAAACAGCACCTGACGATTTCCGGCTTCATCTGAAGCATCAATGTAAAAATGCGCATTTTCAGGAATCTGGAGATCGGCAAGCTTAAGTTCGGTCGGATTTACCGGGCCGACTGGAGCAGGTTCACCACCAGCTCCGTTGCAGATTCCGTATTTGACTTTGGCGGTATTGAGTTTGTAGTTGTCGCCGCCAATTACCTTGAAAGAGATCTCAGCATTGGCCGGAAGCTTAATGGAGCCCTGTTGAACAACCATGTTGGCTCCAAGTTCAAGACCGGGAACAACTGTTACTTCTTCGGGGTCCTCATTGACCAGGCCGCCATTCATGCAGACATCAGCCATTTTCGGCAACGGATATTTATCAGGAGGATTTTCAACCGCCCAGAAGCTGCCACTTTTGCCTTCTTTCACCGTAATTTCCAGACCACAGGTCGGAGGAGTAATGTCGAGAACGCGAACATCTTTTGCTCCGCTCGAATTGGCAAAAGTAACCTTTGTTTTGCCCGGTTCGGGAAGATAATAGCGAAGTTTTCTGCCGATATAGCAGGTTACCGCACCCTTTCCGGTCGGGTTCAACGGAGTTACAACCATCTGGTTCAAAGCCACGTCGATAGTGGTCGAAGCGAGATTGTTTTTATTCTTTTCCCAGTCAATGAAATACCATGAGGGCGAAGGATTGCTTTCCCACTTGGGGTTGGGTATCTGCTGGCCCTTGTACTCCGTTGGCGGGGCATCATCGAAAATGGTTGATTCACACATTACGGTAAAAGAAACATCTTCGGTCATGGTGGCAGGCAAGGGCTGACCGTCTTCCCCGGAGATCTTGAGTGGTATTACCGGGCTGATATCGACGGGAATCGGACTGATTTCAACGCCTTTCAACCAGGGGGCTTCCCCGGCCGAAGCCCCGCTTTTGGCGGGTTCTTCGGCAAGGAGAGCTACATTTGCTAACAAAGAAACACACAACGCGACAAAGAACTTAGAACTTTTTTTCTGCATCTTTTAACATCCCTTATTTTATTATTGGTTGCGGCCGCCTTCGAATGCTGCCTGCTGATCAACGATATAGAGAGGCATTCTGATGGTGCTTACATTGCCTTCTTTATCTTTGGCTTTGGCAACAAAGAAAAATTCGGGCTGATCTTTGTATTCTTCGCGAGGATAGTTGGGAACGCGGAACAGGTAAGCATTTTCGGTTTTATCAACTTCTTTGCCATCAGCATATTCAATTCTGCAGGCGGCATCAGCGGCAGAAGCGCGATTGTCACCATTGTCAACCGCCATGGCGGCGAAAATGAAGGGAACGTTTCTTCTTACATAAACGCCTTTGAGAGCATTGTCAGATTTGCCGGTAACATGAACCTGGCTGACGAAATCTTCTTTGCCAACGGTTGGCTGAAGAGTGCCGGATTCAAATTTCGGTGCGCCAACTTCGTTGAAGAGAGGGCCGGCAATTGAAAGGCGGGCAGTTTTGTTCCAGGGTTCAAGGTTTCTTTCATCTTCGAGACCTTCATCAAGGAACAGATAGCTGGCCTGTTCATAATCTTCAGCCTTCTGAGAGAAGGGGCGGCCAAGGTTGGCAATGATTCTTTCAGTCATCTGTTTTTTGAGTTCTTCTTCGGTTTCAGCCATATCGACTTTACCGGCGCCTTCCTGGAAGGCTATCCACATATCGGGTGATGTACAGTCGTGAACAAGTACACCCATGTTCTGTTCAGCAGTAACTGTTTTTCTTTCAGGTTCTTCGGCAGTAGCCAGAGAAGTGGTTGAATCTGAACCACCGGCTTCGCCACCGGGTTCGGTGCCGGTTGTTACTTCAGTAGTGTCGGTTTCGCCACCACCTGCTTCCGGGCCGGTTCCTTCGGTTACATCTTCAGCGCCGGTTTCGCCGCCGCCCACTTCGCGGGCGCCATGGTTACCAACCTGATATTCGGCGGGAGCATAAAATTTTCCACCATCGGCAGCCATGTTAGTGTTTTCTGCACTCAGGGTCTTGAAGTTACCATCGGCATCTTTTACTTTGGTTTCCCAGGTGATATTGGGGTCACTTTCAAACTTTGCGCCTTCGGCGAGGGAAGAAGCATCGGGATTGTAAATCAGAGAGTGTTCATGTTTTTCATAATAGACGTCTTCCAGACAATGAACCAGACCGCTGTCAGGATCGCCGCCACGAAACTGTTCGGGTAATGCATAAGGACTTGCTTTCATTCCCAGGGTCATATCAGTTGAATCGGGAATTTCAGCGGCCTTTTTTTCTTCGGCAGCAGGAGCCTCAGTGGTCGTCTCAGCAGCCACCACCGGCCACACTGTTGCGCACACATACAATACCGCAGCCAGCAACAAAAACTTGTTCCAGAATTTCATAAGCTCTCCTCCGTACAATATTTTTTAGATCTTTAACTATGATACGACTTAGAAGCATTAAGTGTTACATTTTTTTTCGCTATTTTTATTATACCCTAAAAATATTCTTAGTAACACCATCTAATACGATTGTTTGTTTTTTTGCCCTCGATGCAGTTGAGTCAATTTTTCAATTCAGACACCAGCACAGTGGTAAAGCGAAGGGCGAGTGTTTCGTGTGCCGGGATGTGCCTTCTGGCAACTCAGCGCAATTGCTTAATGGGCATCCGACAAGCTCAACCGCATCATTTACAGCTGCTAATCCCGCCAAATGGACGGTTGAGAGCCTGTCAAACTACCCTGAATGCCAAGATCAATCCTTGGAAAAATTAGATTTTTCTTGTTTAATTGTATTAAAATCGTAATGAATGCAAAGTTTTAAATCGACAAAAATCGGCCCGCTTGGATTTTCAAGCTGTTACAGCTTTGGCCGAGGCTGTCTGCACCCGGCAAGAATGGCAAATTATATGGCCGAGGCAGGATTTGGTTACCTTCCAGTCACCGAACACATGTCTTCAGCCGGGCTTACAGCTGCGATGGAGGCTGCCAGCAAGTTCGATCTGCTGCCCTTATTCGGGCAGAAAATTCCTTGCGAACAAGAATTTCTGCTTGCTTTCCCCGATGATATCAAGGCATTTGCCTGGCTGAACCGGTTGATTTCTGAACTTCTTGAAAAGGTAAGCTCATCTTCAGAAAAAGACTCTGTTTCAAAAAAAATCTTTGAACAAATCACGAAATGTATTCCGGCTGGAAAAGGCAGACTGATCATTAACTCCGAAACCCCTGAAAAAATATTGCTTTTTTTTATCGAGGCGGGCTGGAAAATTTATGGCAATGTAGCAGGTTCACAAAACCTTAAAAAGATTGAGAAGTTAAAATCTTTGCGGGAAAAATTTGGTATCAGACTGATCGTTGCCTCCGACATTTCGGTTACAAATCAACAGGAATTCACAGTAATGAAGCTGCTCGAGGCGATTTCATCGGGCAATCTGCTTGAAACCGGGGATCTGGCAAATGGCTTTTCGCCCGTCAAATTTAATTATGAAGGTCAATTTGACGAAGCATTTGCCACCAGCATTGAATTTGCAAAGCACCCTTCTTTTGTTCCAGAGATCGGCAAATTGGCGATGCCATCCTTCTCAGATGATCCAGAAACATCGAAGAAACTGTTAAAACAGAAATGCGAAGCGGCTTTGGTGAAAAAATTCGAGAAAATCGATGAAAAAATCAAACAAAGATTTGACTATGAGCTTGAAACAATCATGAATCTTGGTTTCGCCGATTATTTTCTGGTTGTAGAAGAAATTACCAGCATGGCTAAAAAACTTGGGGTACGCGTTCTTGGCAGGGGTTCAGCGGCCAACAGCCTGATCAGTTACATTCTTGATTTTACTCAGGTTGACCCGCTTAAATACAATCTCTACTTTGAACGCTTTCTTAATTGCCACCGAAAGTCGCCGCCAGATATTGACCTTGATTTCTCATGGAAAATCAGGGATCAAATCTATCAATTCCTTCTCAACCGCTGGGGTAGAGAAAAAGTCGCGATGATCTCAACGCACATCAGCCTGAACAGTCGAAGTGCAGTCAGAGAAACCGGCAAAGCTCTTGGCGTCAACGGTGAAGAGCTTGATTACCTGAGCTCTCTGCTCGGCCATTCCAGCTTGCAAGATTTCATTAAAGATCCAGTGGCTTTTTCCAGATACCACCCAGACATGGGCCGACTTCAGCAACATATGCCAATGCTCAGACTGGCGGCCCAGATCGAAGGACTGCCAACCCATTTTTCCATTCATGCAGGCGGGGTCGTTATTGCCCCAAACAGTATTTTCAACTTCAGCATTATCCAGCCATCGAGCAAAGTCCTGCCGATAACCCAGCTTGAAATGCGGGCCTGCGAAAATCTTGGCCTGGTAAAATTCGACCTACTTTCACAAAGAGCCCTCGGAGTATATGCCGACGCAAGTCTGGCGCTACAGGGGCAAATCCCATCTGACCCTGAAATAATCGAGAAAGACGAAGCAGTGCGAAGAAAGCTCGAAATCGGCGATACTCTGGGGGTCTTCTACATTGAATCGCCCGGAATGCGCGGACTTCTGGGAAAGCTTAGCTGCAAAAGCTTTTCAGAGCTGATCGCGGCATCGTCGATAATCAGGCCCGGAGTTGCTGAAAGCGGAATGATGCAGGAATACATCAGAAGACATCTCAACCCTCGTGATTATCGGCCGGTTCACCCATTGCTCGGCGAAATTCTTGAAGAGACCTATGGAATAATGGTTTATCAGGAAGATGTCATGAAAGTGGCTCATTGCCTGGCAGGCTTTTCGCTGGCTGAGGCAGATGTTCTGCGACGGGCAATGAGTGGCAAAGAACGCAGCCAGAACCAGATGGAAAGCGCAAGGCAGAGATTTCTTGCCGGGGCCGCAGAAAAAGGTATTGAACCGGCAATCGCAGGAGAAATCTGGCGACAGATCAGCAGCTTCTGTGGTTACGCCTTTTGCAAAGCGCACAGCGCCGCCTACGCTGTTCTTTCCCTTGAGCTTCTATGGCTGAAAACCCATCATCCCCTGATTTTTTACCAGGCAGTGATCAATAATCGTGGGGGTTTTTACGGGACACAGGCGTATATCTCTGCGGCCATGCGTGAGGGAATAAAGATTTTACCACCCGATATCACGCAAAGTGAAGCTGAATTCACAATTGTTGAAAGCCATCTGCTTACCGGACTGTCGTTTATCAGCAACCTTGAAAAAGCAACGGTCGAAAGCATCCTGCGGCAACGAAAGATTCGCGAATTTGCCGGTTTGAGCGATTTTATCGAGCGAATCAGGCCATCAGAAGACGAATTCAACAGCCTTGTCGGCAGTGGTTCGCTCGACCGGTTCGGCAATCGCGCCTGGTGCCGCTGGCAATTCAAAACCAGTCACCGGGCCGGGCTTTTTGTTGAAGACATGGCCCCGCTTCCACCAACGATGAATCTTTGCAATAAAGGCCCGGCAATAATCAAAGAAGAGCTTCAAACTATGGGATTTGCAGTCTCGGATCATCCTTGCTGTTTGATTCAGGCAACTCTGGAAAATTCCACCACTATCCCGCGCAGGCTCAACAAAAAAGTTGAAGTTGCCGGCCTGCTGCTGGTAGCCAAATCGGTTACCACTTCCAAAGGTGGTAAAATGAAGTTTCTTACCCTGGAAGACGGTTATGGCCTGATGGAAATCGTCTTTTTTCCTGATGCATGGAAAAACAATTCAATCTCACTGGAGCATGCGGGCTTTTTTAAGGTAAAGGGCACGGTTAAATGCGATCAGGGACAATTGGTTATACAAGGGGAGAAGCTTACCCGGCTATGAGCGATGATTTTTTCTGACTCAATGCAATTTACAACGGCATTTGCAGTTTTCTTGACTTGTGCACCGGTATTACTGTAATATACGCCAGCTTTACCAGACAGGAAGGAATCACATGAAAGCCTTAAGAAAAGCAGTTATTCTCGGCACCGGAATCAGCGTGCCAGATAAGGTTGTAACCAATGACGATCTCGCCAGGATGGTAGACACCTCTGACGAATGGATAAAAACCCGAACTGGGATTCATGAGCGCAGGATTATTCCAGATGGAGATTCACTTTTCCAGCTTTCACTTCCAGCGGCCAGACAGGCAATAGCTAACGCAGGGCTGACCCCGGAACAGATTGATCTGATAATTTTTGCCACCTTCACCCCTGATTATCAGGTACCCGCAACGGCATGCATGATTCAGAATGCCATTGGCTGCACTAAGGCCGCGGCCTTCGACCTGCAGGCAGCCTGTACCGGTTTCGTTTATGGATCGGCAATTGCCAGTCAGTTCGTTGCAACCGGCACCTACAATAATGTTCTTGTAATCGGTGGCGACGTAACCACCAGGATTCTCGACTTCAACGACC
>JBMOKV010000229.1:0-2320 GCA_049325495.1 Candidatus Rifleibacteriota bacterium
TGATCATCAGCACAGAAGGTCGACCTGAACAACCCCGGTCGCAGCCCGTCGAAAACCTGCCTTTTTGCATATTCAAGTATTTCATCGGGCTGACTGATGCAGGTAGTCGGCTTCAAAAGCAACGGCAGTCTCGGTTCAACCGATTTAACCAGAAAACAATTGCGCAATCTTTTGCCGTAGAGGTAAAAACCTCCTGCATTTAAGCCACTTTCTTCGATCTTATCCAGAGAGGTGTTGGGAGCATCTTCACCTGGAAAAGCCTTGCGCGGCATGATCATGACGATTTCCCGGGGCCCGTCGAACTTTCTGGTTTCCGGGTTGAAATGCACGATCTTTCGCAGGTTTCCTTCGGCTTTGCCCGCAAAACGAGCCAGACACATCAGTGAACCATTAATCTGAACCGGCTCCTCGGCGACAAACAACTCAGAATCCCGGTAGACCGCATTTCGCAAAAGCACTTCGATTGTGTTCTCACTGCGGTTCGCGGCCAACGACTCAAAAGGACTCACTTTTTTCCAGCCCTCGAGAATAGAAGGGAAACGGCAACCCGCCTTTTCACCAAAAGCCTTGGCCTTTTTATTGAAATTCACATCGACGCTCATCTGGTCGAACCAGTTTTCTTCCACAATCTCACGGTTCCATGACAGTTTGATTATTCGCCCAACCAGACCTTTAACCGGGCTTGAAAAAACCATAAAAGGCACCGAACCGCCAGGCAGGCGGCGTGGTGCGGGTGGCAGAATAATCTGGCCGGTCCAGGCTCCGATTGTCTTGTAATATGGTGAAAAGGCTGCCAGATTCTGCTTTTGAAAATCTTCAGCAAGCTCAGCCCTGATCGGTACCCATGAAATTGACAGCAGAAAAGACAGAAAAATAATTCTTTTAAACATTTAATTCACCTTTTTCAGGGAGATTTATTTGGGAACATATACTCCGAGAAGCTTGCCACGCCAGGTGTCGCGGGTTCCATACCACATGTTGGGGCCATCGTTGATGAAACGGCCATCGCCTTTGATGACAATGTCCCCGGCTACCGGATCGGCGGTTCCGGTGCTGCCCGCGGCAACCACAATGACCGCCCCTTTTGGAATCCGGGAATCGTGGGGGTTGGTTACCGGAGGTTTGAGGGCCGTATCCAGTCTCTGCAGGCCGGCTTCACTAAGATTGCCCTGACCGGCATTCATATAATCGGCAAAATATCTGGCCAGGCCACTTTTCATTCTGGGCAGATCGCCCCAGGCTCTGATGTTGCCATACCCTGAATTGCTCAAGTATCCCCAGACGGCGTTGAAGCAAAAACCGTTCGAACCGCCGCGATGGTGACCCATTGCGTATCTGACCACGTTTTCCATTTGTCTCTTGCCGGTTTCCGAAATCGGCACAGAATCTATGGTAGTGGGCTTTGGTTTTTCAGTGACAGGAGGTTTGTCACCAGAGCTGCTCTGGTCAGCTGCGCCGCTCTGCCCGCCTTCACTGCTCTGATCTGCAGATCCGCTGTCGGTCGTCTGCGGAGTCTGACCGGCTTCTGAAGATTCCTGGGTGTCACCGGCCACCGGTACGTATGTCATACCCGGGTTCAGAGCCACATTACGAAATTGAGCGGAAGCCAGAACCACCTGGTCGAGGGCCTGGGTCCAATTGTTGGTCCAGTCGCGGGTGGCAATGAGTTTTTCAGCGGGTTCACCGTTCATTTTTCGCTTATAAAGGGTCGAAACGCCATAGTCGATTTCATTGAAAAGCTGACTGGCCAGTTCTTTTTCAATGTTTTCCATCATTTTCAGATATTTCGGCATTTCTTCGGGGTATCGGCTCATCAGATCGAGAGTTCGGAAAAAAGCGTTGATTTCAAGATTCAGGTCTTCCGGGCTGGGCCTGACTTCTTTTACCGCGCCGGGTTCAACTGCCTGATTATCGCCGGCGGCATGGTTTTCATTGGCCGCTGAGCCACTTTCAAATGATTGATTAACCTCTACGGGATCTTCCGAAAATGGTGATGCGCCATTTGCTGCAGAAGCCATGGCTGCAATTAAAAAGAATCCGATTATCAGCTTTTTCATCACTATTCTCCTGATTTTTACTTACAGAAATCCTGTTTTCACAAATCTACCCAAACGGTCATTGAGCCTGTCGAAATGACCAGCAACAGCACCTAACGGTCATTGAGCCCGTCGAAATGACCAGCATCAACACCTAACGGTCATTGAGCCCGTCGAAATGACCAGTTCCTACCTTTAGTGTCCCATACTACACAAAAGCTCATTGAAAAATTCGCATTACCACGTCGCTTCGACCCGCTAAGCGGGCTCAGCGACCGACAAAA
>JBMOKV010000230.1:0-2317 GCA_049325495.1 Candidatus Rifleibacteriota bacterium
ACGGCATCGTAGGCACCAGCCACCCCGAATTGAAGCAGGTCAGAAACGCAGGCAACCGAATGGGCATTTACCAGAGCAATTTTTTCAAGAATCGACTGTTTTGAAACTACAAAACCGATTCTTACTCCGCACAGCGAAAAAGATTTGCTTGCAGAATCGATAACAATCAGCAGATCTTTGAACTTTTCGTTGTCCTCTTCCTTCGGGAAATTAATCTGCAGCAGACTTACCGCTTCCTGGTCGCCAAGAATCATTTCGCGGTATACTTCATCGCCAATAATATAAAGATCATGATCCAGGGCTATTCTGGCAAGCCGTTCAACTTCTTCGTAAGAATAAATTTTGCCCGAAGGGTTATTGGGGCTGTTGAACATAATGGCCCTGGTTTTAGGGGTAATGTGCTTTTTGATCTCTTCATCAGATGGCAGGGCAAAATCATTTTCGGCATAAGTCGGAACTGATTTGAGCACGCCCCCTGCAAGCGCAAGATAACCGATGTAGGGTGAGAAAAACGGTTCGATGACGAGAACTTCATCACCCGGATTACAGATTGCGAGAAAGGTGTTGCTCAGCGCATGCGATGCGCCGACGGTTACCAGAATATTCTCGGTGTCCACAACCAGATGCGAAACCGAGCGCCGGTCAAAATAATGGTTAAGATAGCGGGCATAGGTTTCGCGAAGGTATTTTTCACCAATATACGGCGAATAATTGATCTGGCCCGTAGATGCCTTTTTATTTATTGCTTTTGCAAATTCAGGTATGCATTCAATATCAGGCTGACCAATATTGAGTTCGTAAACGGTCTTACCCTCGGCCACCAGTTCTTTGGCAATCGCCATCATTTTTCTGATCGGACTGGGAGAAAGAATATCGACGCGGCTGGCAAATCTGTCTTTCATCATTTCCTTTACCCTCGCATTATATATTTATTCTCGCAGTCTAAACCATTAAAACACTACTTTCAATCGCTTATGATTTTTTTCTCGGAATCTGCATGGCGAACCTTTTGCAGCAGGTCAATGAAAGCCTGGTGCAGTTCAATCTTCAATACCAGAATTTCGTCATCATGAAAAACCGACTGGTTAACTCCCTGTTTCTGGCCAAACCAGAATTTCTTTGAGCCATCACCGGTGTTAAGGGCGAAATAGTCGCATTTTTCCAGGTTGGAAAAGCCGTTCGAATCTTTCTGGTCAGCAGTTATAAACTGCGTGGCGCGGGTTGCATCATAAAAATCCAGAAAGCTGTCCACGAAGCTTTGATCAACGATCTTGCCATCCATTTCCCAGTTTTTTTCTTTCTTTATCAGATTTACCGAGCCGCTGGCATCCTGGAATTCAATCGAAACCAGTTGATCTCTGACCAGATCGGGAAGGTTCTTTGAACGAAGATCCGAAAGCGATTTATTCAGGTCGCGAACATCAGAGTTGAGAATTGCATGAATCGGCTTTTCCCCCATAACTCTGAAATAGGTTTCATTCCCTGAGATTTCACCGGTTTCGATCCCGAATTTCTGACCAGCACTGTTGGAAAGAGTTATTGCGAATGTTGCTGAAGCAAAACCCCATTCATCAGGATTTTTCGGGTCATCTTCCACAAATCGTGAAATTCTTAGATTCTGCAGGGTCTGAATCAGCCCGGCAATCATTTCTCCGTCTGCCGGCAGCACTTTCGGGCTCTTGACCACCCACTCGATCGCTTCTTTTTTTTCAACAATCAAAGATGCATTCTGAGATCGAATTTCGACTGCAACCGGATTGCCAAAGGGATTGGAAAAAATTCCACGTTTTCGCACATTTTCGGGGGTTTTATGGAAGTCGCCCCGGATATATCCCGGAACCATGAAAACCCTGGGGTCATCAGCACGCATAAGGTAGTAAGACCCGCCAACCGGAGATTTGCTGCCAAGTTTAACCTCGACTACCTTTTCACCCGAACTGAAACGAACAACCGGAGAATTCTCGGTAATCCCGAACTGGGCAGGATCACTGGGGTTTTCTGCCACCACCATTTCAAATTTCAGTTGAACGAAATGTTCGAGAATACCACTGGCTTCAGCGGCCTCTAATTCATGCAAGCCAGGAATTTCCATGCGGAAAGCCCCATCTTTTCTTACAATGCGCATCGTTTCAGCATTCTGTGATACCCAGCTGACCGCATTGATCTGATCGGCATTCAGGTTGAGAATTGGTTGGGGTTTTTGCATGCCGGGCGCAAGTATCTCTTCGGTTTCGTAATAATTCGCATAGGTCAAAAGAATGACCAGAACTACAAAAGCTATCAGAGTAGGTCTGAATCTTTTTTTCATGTTTACATC
>JBMOKV010000231.1:0-2314 GCA_049325495.1 Candidatus Rifleibacteriota bacterium
AACCTTTGCCGGATTGATTCTTCTGGGCGTTCATGTGCGCTCAGCCACATCCAAAGGGGTAATTCCGCATACCTACACACAGAAAATCAGCTATGAAATTTTTGGCCAGCCGGTGGGCGAATTCGACCTGCTTTCGTTGATTGCCGGTGAATGTAAAGTGCCAACAATTCTGATTTCTGGTGATTCTCTGGCGATTGAGCAGGCTCGAACCAATCTTCCATCAACCCACATGGTGATTACCAAGTTTCCGGTCGGAAATGAAAGTGCCCTGTGCATTCACCCCGATCGCGTGATTGAGCAGTTAAAAGAAGAGACCCGGCGTGCCGTCAAAGCAATTCGCACCATCGAGCCGCCCCAGATTGCTCCGCCAACCCAGCTGGTGATCAAGCTTAACGATGTCTCGATCACCCCAAGAATCGAATGGATTCCCGGACTGAAGAAAATAGGTGAAAACACCTACGAATACCTTGGGCAAAGCATGAGAGAAATCGCCAATATCGTCTATGGCACCGCAACACTGGCTGAATGCAAATTCTGAGGCAGCCCCGCTTCAGTTGTCGATAAATTTTTCAATGGAATATTGCTTAATTTTTCGCTGAAGGGTGCGTCGTGAGATCTCAAGAGCATCAGCTGATCTTGAGACGTTGAAGTTGTTCTGGCGCAGAACGCTGATAATTATTGCCTTTTCGGCAGCTTCTACCCGTTGTTCGAGCGATCCGTGGCTTTGCTGGGGTTCGAAATTTTCAGGGGCAGCTGCAGAATTGTTTTCAAATTCGCGTATGATTGGCGGAAAATGTTCCGGCTCGATCAGCTGGTCTGCTAGAACTACTGCCCGCTTCAGCGCATTTTCCAGTTCGCGGATGTTACCGGGCCAATTGTAGCGGTTAAGCATCGCTTCTGTTTCTGAACTTAGTTTGGGAACAGGCTTCTGATTCTGTTTGGCAAAGGAATTTATGAAATGGCGCGTCAGCAAAGGCAGGTCGGCTTTTCTTTCGCGCAATGCCGGCAGATTTATGGTCATCTCGTTGATCCGGTAATAAAGGTCGTGTCTGAAAGCCCCTGTTTTAACCAGGTCGAGAATTTCACGGTTGGTTGCCGCGATGATTCGGGTATTCACTTTCACGGGAACGGTGCCGCCAACGCGATAGAATTGCTTTTCCTGTAAAACGCGCAGCAGTTTGACCTGGGTGTTCAATGAAGTTTCGGTTATTTCGTCGAGAAAGATCGTGCCACCGTCGGCAATTTCGAAATATCCCTTCTTTTGCATATCGGCACCGGTGAAAGCACCCTTTTCATAACCGAAAAGTTCGCTTTCAATAATGCTGTCAGGCAGTGCCCCGCAGTTTACCGGGATAAAGCTTTTACCGGCGCAGCCAGACAGGCTGTGAATGGCGTGGGCTACGAGTTCTTTTCCGGTGCCGCTTTCACCCTGAATCAGGATGGAAAGGTTGCTGTTGCTGATTCTGGTGAGGCAGTTGAACATCGACAGCATTTTCTCTGACTGGCCGATGATGCCGTTGAAGCAGATATCGCCGGTTTTTGCCGCCGGGGTATCGTTGTTTCCAACCTCGCAGATGTTGGCAGGGCTGAGTTCGACAAAACATTTTTGCGAAACTTTCTGCAGCCAGTCGGGGATTGTATCGATCAATTGCTGGATCTCATATTCAAAAAGGCGCAGTCGCCGGCCTTCCTGCCAGATGAAGCCCACCAGTTCTTCCCGGCTGACTTTGTGAATATCCTGCTGATGGCGTTCGATCAGTTTGTTGAGCAGAATCAGATAGGGCACGTAGCGTTCAGATACTGCCGGAGTCGATGATTCAATGATGCCAATGTCGCCCAGTATCCGGCGGCGCATTTCCGGGGGCATGGCCATTCCGAAGTTCACTTCGCTCTTGGCAGGCACGTCGAATTTCAGCTGTTCAAAAAGCATATCAATCTGCTTAAGCCCATCGGGAGCTATTTGAGCGAGAAAATCTCCGGCAATGTCTTTCAGCTGCTCTTTATTGCTCATTATTATTTCTTTGGCTGGAGAAGGTCGGCGGGGATATCTGCTTTAAGCTTTTTCAGAAAATGAATTGAGGTCTTATCGCCAGGCTCAAGGGCAAGTGCTTTCAAATAAGCTTCTTTGGCAAGGTCGTTTTGCTGGTTTTCCATGCTGATGCGACCAAGCCATTGCCATGCTTCCTTGTTCATCGGGTTGGTCTCGGTCGCTTCGCCGATCAATTCCGTTGCACTGGCGATGTTTTTCTGTCGGTAGAACAAAAAGCCCCATTTGCGCAAAGCTTCAGACAGGTAAATTTTAATGAACGATTTT
>JBMOKV010000232.1:0-17529 GCA_049325495.1 Candidatus Rifleibacteriota bacterium
AACATCGCCGAGAATGAGAAGAATTTTGCCGTTTTCAAGATTGATCAGGTCGAAAAAATCACCACCGATCTGTCTTGCAGGCTGGCTTTCACCGTAAACTTCGATGGAATCGGGAAAATCGGAGAAATTTTTGGGCATGAGCGACATCTGAATGTCGCAGGCATCTTTCAATTGCCGATCCAGCAGGCTTTTTTCATGCTTTTCCTCAAGGTATCTGACCTTTTCAAGCGCGGTTACAACTATATGTGCGATGGCCTCGAGAAGCTGTTGATCCTGCTGGGTGAATGTCAGACCGTTCGATTTGTTGTTGACATTGATAACCCCTATAACCTTGGTTTCTTTGTCTCCCCTTTTGCTTATCAGCGGTACTGAAAGAAGAGAGCGGTTAAGGTAGTCTTCCATCGAGCGCTTTTTGAAACTGCTGTCCAGTTCAATGTTGTCGATTCTCAATGATTTGCCGGTTCTGGCCACAAAGCCCGAGATTTCTTCGCCAAGATGAATTTTTGTGTTTTCCTTGATTCCTGCCGGTAACCCAAATTCTTTTTTAATGTAAAGATACTCTTCGTGCTCATCAAGAGTCAGAAACGAAACTCGGTTCACTTTCAGCAGACGTCTCACAATATCGATCATTTCATCGAGCAGTGAATCGGTATCAGAAATTTTCTGCATCAGTCTTTCGAGCTGCTTTATGGTTTCAAGTTTCTCAGCGTAGTTTCTCGCAACCTGAAGTGAAGCGCCGATTGCATTGAGTAGAATCGGCATCATTTTTTGCAAATTGGCCTCAGAAAGATGACGATTGTTAGGATGCTCATAAAGAATAACCGCGCCAAGAGACCTTGGAGTCTGAAGGTCGGGTGAAATGCTCAGACCCTGCGGAGTTACGGACAGGGGCAGGATGTAGCGGATCGGGAGGGGGTATTTTCCGTCGCTGTTATCAAAAACTGCCCCCTCGTAAATCAGGTCAACGATCTGCTGATGATTTTGCAGAGCTTCATGCATGCTGAAATCATCGGGGTTTGGTCCGCCGAGATGGGTGGTTATTTCAAGATCCTGAGTTTCATTGGAGGTTATCAGAATCGCTCCAGAGTATTGCCGAAAGAGCTCATTAAGGCATTCTACCAGTTTGAAAACTATGGCGCCGATATCAACCGATGACATGATGGTATTACAGGTTTGATTAATCTGTTGCAGCATTCGGGATTCAAGGGCCTCGCGACGAATCTGAAACAGGTGGCTGAAATAAAACCCGAGCTGGCTCGCAAGCATAGGCAGTATTTTCGATCGATGGCTAAGATAGCGGGAAAGATTGTGGTGAGTGGTGTAAATCCCCAGGTGTCCGAAGGTTTGTCCACCGGCCTGGCATGAAAATACCATTGGGGCAAGACGTTCTGATTTTTCAACTTTAACGTCGGTAAAAACAGTGTTTTCGGAGGTCAAAGACTGTTCGATCTGTGGGTCAAGCTGAATAATGGTGTCGAACATGTCAGAAATTTCGCAGAGAAGGTTGTCTGATTCAGCTGAAGCCAGAATCATCTTATGGGTAAAGCCCGGAGCGGCATTCTGCAGAATAAAAACCGTATGCAGATTAAGCTCCTGATGAATTTTGCTCATGAACCGGTTGATGACCGGCAGATCCTCTTCAAACCAGCGCGCAGCCTGCTGGGTTTCCTGTTGAATGGTCAGTGCCGAAGCTCGATTGCTGGCAATAAGTATCTGACCGGTTTCTCGAATGATAGAAAGAAATTTGTCTGAATCGCTGCCGGTTTTGGGGGCAACATGGTCAGGATATTGGAATTTGGAGCAGATCAGAAATGCCAGTCGATCACTGAAAAGGTGCCATTCAAAAATCGATTTTTCCTCGGGTTCGTTGGTAATTTCCTGAATGAGAGTCAGGTCTCCCAGATGATAGCCTTCAACGATATACGGGCTCAGGAATACAAGAAGTTTGCGGTTTCCTATCTGCAGGCTATGTAATTCTTCCTGAGCATTTTCAGTTCTATCTTTTTCCAGTCGGGCTGCAAAGTCGTTTATGGTGTCAAGGTGCATTTCCAGCCATGGATGACTGATCAGAGTTTTCCATGACCCATCGAATCGACCGGAATAAAAGCGAAGGATCAAGCCGGAAAAACCTTGCAGTTCATCAAGGAAAGAAAAATCGATTTCACTCTGGTCGTAGAAATAAGGGATAGTCTCTGCCTTAAGCAGGGCCTCTAAGAATGCTAGTTTCAAGTCATGCTCCGAAAAAAAGTCTTACCCGCTGTTCACTGCAGGAGTATAAACCTTTTTCCCATGGTTATCAACTCAGAGTATATGCGGGAGGAAATTTTTGAAACTTTTCTTTATACGAAAGGTATTATAGAATTGAAATCAATCTTTATCAGGAGAATCTTATGAACCGATTGTCGATTCTTATGATTGCCAGCCTGCTTGTGTTTCAGGCGCCAGTCTTTGCCGGTACCAATCCATTTTCTGAAGAACCTTTGAAAATAGATCAGAGTGCAACCGAGCAGACGAAAGTAACTGAAACAGCAGTGGAGACAACAAAAATTGAAATCAGTCGCAGCGATCTTGAAAAAGCGATTGAAAAGCTTCAGGAAGCGAATGAAAATTATTCAAAGCTGTTGAAGGAATTCGCCAAAGATCCGAATAAATTTGGTGATGAAAAGGGTGATTATCGCGGCTTTATCAAACAGCTTGAGCAATTGTCGAAAAAGCTGACGGAAATTTCAGAAAAGCTTAAACAGATCGCCGATAAAATGCCGGCAGAGAAAAAAGATGAAAAGAAAGATGGTAAAGAGGAAAAAATAGTTGAGGGTACAGTTCGTGTTAACCCCTATTTGAACGTTAGAACCGGGCCCTGGGGAAAGATTATCGGTAAACTCTATGATGGAGATAAGGTTAAGATAGCTGGTAAACAGGGTGACTGGTATAAAATACAGTTCAATGGCCAGACGGCATTTATTCACGCAAATTATGTTGACACTCCTGATCGAAAAGCCGGAACAACCCCGGTTAAGCAGCAGGATGAAGCCGCGCCTGCCGACGACAATTCCAATCAGAACGCCGGTGCCCGTGGCGGCGGCCTGACCGCAGCGCCGTGTTCGCCAATGCCAGGAAGGGCCAGTAGTGAATATGGCTGGAGAATCCATCCCACGCTGGGCACCAGGAGATTTCATAATGGTATTGACCTGCCGGTTCCCAATGGCACCAGATTGAATGCTCTGGGCAATGGAACGGTAGTCGATGCTGGCTACGAATCCGGTGGTGGACGCTATGTTAAGGTGCGCTATGACAATGGTTATGAGTCATTTTATTGCCATTTGAAAAGCTATTCTGTCCGCAAAGGGCAAAGGGTAAATGCTGGTCAGGAGATTGCCCGCTCTGACAATACAGGCGAATGGACTACCGGTCCACATCTTCATTTCGCGCTAAAGAAGAATGGACAGAATGTAAATCCCCGCTCTGCCGGCATTCCTTTGCCAAGATAAATTGAAAAGTGGTCGTGTTTAAATGAAAATCAAAAAAATTGTTTTAATTATTGTTGCTGTTACATTTCTGTTCAACCTTCCGGTGTGCGGACAGGAAAAAGAAATTGAGATGACTAATGCACTCAATTACCATAAAAGCATGCTTGGGGCCATGAAGTCCGTTGATTTGCTAAAAGTTCCATTCGGTAATGAAATTTCTGTCATTGGTGGCCCAGATCAGGATACGGAGAATCTTACAGAAGGTGTGCCTTATGCTTTCAGAGTCACTGCTGAAGGTGATTTTTGGATTCTTGACTCCGCTAATCGAGCTCTGAAACTGTTTGGTGCTGAGGGCAGGCTGAAGAATTCAATATCCTTGAGTAATATGGGGCGGCTGGTAAGAGACTTCGCCTTTGGCCCCGATGGGGGATTCTGGCTTCTCAGCCCGATCGAGGGATTCATTTATCAGATCGACCGGGAAGGAAAAATAGTAAACCGCATTGAAGGCTTCTGTGATGCGCGAGCCCTGGAGACCGGGGTTAACGATTCTTTGCTCGTCGATATGCCGCTGATGAACTCGGTGCTGCGATTTGGTGCCGATGGCGTTCTTGGCGAACAGATCAGTTATGAAAATGGTCTGAGCCTTCATGAAGGCATCGGTGGCAAACTGCTTGGAATCGAGATGGATGAGCGAAATGTAAAGCTGAATATGCGCACGGTTGCCTCGCCGGCTCAAACGGTCACGCTGGCCGAATTTCCCCTCGACATAGAAGATCAGAAAGTAAGCTACGCGGGCGCTGAGATACTTGGTAGAGACGCTTCGGGCAGCATTTATCTTAACCTGATTGCCTGTCATGAGGATGGCCCGATTTATCGTGACCGCTTGTATCGCTGCAATCAACTGGGCAAGCCGGTTGCCTTCACCGACATAATTGCCATGCCATATCTTGCGCCTGACTTGCCAAGGTCACGAATCGTTGCTCCCGATGGCCGGGTGGTCGTTTATTATGTTGACAAGCAGGGATACGTGCTCGCGGGGTACAGCATTACCCAACCCTGATCATATGGCTGGAAAATTGTGTACAAAATTTTTCAAAGATGCTTGAAAAAAAAGCGCTGAAGTGATAAACTTAAAATCCATACTTTGAATTATCGGAAGGTGAATAACATGGCTAATACAATGTCAGCAGCAAAAAATGCTCGTAAAGCAGCTCGTCGTCACGAGCTTCGTGTAACTGTCAAGTCTGAACTCAAGACTTATCGCAAAAAAGTTCTTGGTGCAATCGACACCAAACAGCCTGCAGATTCTGTAAATCAGCTTCTGACTGACGCTGTAAGCAAATTTGGTAAAGCCGCTTCTAACAAGTATATTCATCCCAGAACCGCTGCCAGAAAAATCAGCCGCATGATGAGAGCCGCTAACAAGGCTCAGAAAGCCTGATTTTCTCAAGCATTCTTAACTGAATCAACTTATTAGCCATTTACCCGGAGGTGCCTTTGAGGCATCTCCGGTTTATGGTTTTAGGTCGTTAGAGAACCGGCAAGAAATTTGGTGGTAAAGGTTTGCAGAGTTGCCAGCGGGTCTGGTACACCTGATTTCAGCAGTAGATCAGTTTTGATCAGATATGGCCAGGCTTTTACCAGTTCAGAATGGTTGAAGTTCGTGGCAAGATAGAGATTCTTGATTTTGCCCGGATTATTGAATGATGTGGCTTTGACAAGAAATTCGGGAAGGTTTTCGCCAATCTTTTGCAGACGGCCAGTCAAGGTCTTCTTTTCCTGGTTGGCTTTGAAATCACTTTTATCAGCGATTCTGGCATAGGAAACAAGAATTTCGCGGGCTTCAGCAAAAAGGTCGGGTCGGTCCGTGGCCAATTCATGGAAAAGCCTGTATTCTCTTAGCTGACGACAGAGCATGAACCAGATTTTTTGTGGAGCTTCGCCGCCGTTTATGAGTATTTCCAGGGCCCGGAGTGCTTCGCGGGTTTTACGGCTGCCAAAATTGTTGAGAAAGTCAAAAATATTGTCCTGGTTCAGGTATCTTACCGATTTTTTTACCTGGTCAACCGTGACAGGTTTATCGGGTGAGGCAATAATGAGCTTGTTCAGTTCCTGGAAAAGAATGGCGAGGCTTGCTCCGGTAAGGTCGATCAGCAGGTCTACGGCATCGTTGTTAATTCTGCCGCCGAGTTCGGCAGCTTCTTTTTTTACCCAGGCAGGAATCTGATTTTCAAAAGGGCGCCAGAAGTCGATTTTTTCAAAATCCTGTTTGAAAGAGCCGGAAATTTCATTGGCAACCTTGTTGTCGGTAACATCAAAAATCAGAATGGTGTTCATCGGCAGGCCATTCTTTGCCAGTTGGGCGAGAAACGACTTTCTTGGGCCAGAATTCAGGCTTGCAAAGCTGCTGAACCAGAAAATGCGGGGGCTGGGGTTAAATGAAAAGCTGTAAATCTGGTGCTCGGCGATGGCATTGTCACGACCTGAGCAGTCAAGGCGAAAAAGGTTTTCAGGCTGGTCGTCTGGCTCAACAAGGTGCTGCATAATCTTCTGCAGCATCCGTTCTTTGAGAAACTCTTCCGGGCCTGAGAAAATCAGAATCTGCTTTTCAAGCTTTCCTGATTTAATCTGGTTTTCAAATGCAGCTATATCCATAAAGAAAACGCCGGGACTGACGTCGCCGGCGTGGTTGGGATCAGTAAGTGTTCTCCATGAATGCCTGGTAAGCGGTCACAGAGTAGTGATAATCGACCTTGGAAATAATCTCGAAGGGTGAATGCAGACTCAGAGTCGGCAGACAGACATCGAGAACGTTCATATTGAGATTCGACAGAAGAAAAGCAACGGTTCCACCGCCACCTTCATCTACCTTACCCATTTCGCCAAACTGGTACGGAACTTTTTCCTGCACCAGCAAACGTCTTATGTAATTGATGAATTCTACATCTGCCTCACCACTGAACATTTTTCCGCCAGAACCTGAATATTTGCTGATCCAGACTCCTCGACCGAGCAGAGCTGAATTGAGCGGGTCATGCGTTGCTTCAAAAGTTGGGTCGATGGGTGGGCTGGTGTCGGCAGAGATGACCATGGTCTGGGAAATGGCGTGGCGAATTGCGGCAAAGCCATTTTCGCCAGAAGTGGCTTCAGTCAGCATGCCAAGGAAATCGGTAACCATCATCGATTGGGCACCGTTTGCCCCGCATGAGCCGATTTCTTCCTTGTCGAGCAACAGAATGGCACAGGTGTGTTCGGGGATTTTTATTGCCGAAAGAGCATCAAAAGATGCAAAGGAGCAGCCCCGGTCATCATGGCCGTAGCCACCGATCAGAGCCCGGTCAAAACCGATTTCTCTGGCTTTGAAGGCGGGCACGGCATGTAATTCCGCCCAGGCAAGGTCTTCTTCTTCCAGCCCGAGCTGGCTTTTAAGATGACCAATAACCGCAGTTTTAACACGGTTTGGGGTGTCTTTTTCATCTTTCCCGAGGGGGGCTGGCTGGTGGCCTACCAGAATGTTGAGTTCTTCACCCAGAATTCCAGCGTTGAGCTTGCGCTCGTCCTGAAGTTTTTTGCTCAGATGGGGAGCCAGGTCGGTAATGGTAAAAACCGGATCTTTTTCGCTTTCGCCAATTTTGAAACTGACTTTGCGTCCGGAACGGGTTATGGCAAAACCGTGAAGAGCCAGTGGAACGGCTGCCCATTGAAACTTTTTTACGCCACCGTAGTAATGAGTCTTGAAGAGGGCCAGGCCGTGTTTTTCGTATAGAGGAAGCGCTTTGATATCGATTCTTGGCACATCATGGTGAGCCGCTATAATTCTAAAACCTTCTTTGGCCGGCTTTTTGCCAATAATTGCCAGACCCATGGCCCGATTTTTGTTGATAAAATAGACCCGGCTGCCAGGTTTGAGTTTTTTGCCTGAGCCAAAAGCTGGTAATTCTTTGAAACCAGCCTTTTTGGCCAGTTCTTCAAGATAAACGATCGATTCGCGCTCGGTTTTACATTCGTCCAGATAATTCATGTAGCGTTTGATGCGCTGATCCATGACTTTGTGCTCTTTTTCAGGAAGGCAGTCCCATGCGCAGGGGATTTTGAAACCCGTGTCTTTTTTCTCAGTTTTATTTCTGGTAGTCTTACTCATTCAAATCATTCCTTGCAGTAGAGATTTAATGTAACAATATGTTAGCATACTTTAGCTAAAAATTTTTAAAAGTTAGAATTATTTGTGCCAGAACCGGGCATGGGTTTTCAATTCATTGTTTGAATTGCTTTTAGACTGGTGAAAAATGGATAAAACAAAATACGTTGAATTGCTCGATGAACTTAAACATAGAATTAATCAAGTTATCATTGGAAAATCGGATCAGATCGAAAAAACTATAGCCTGCCTGCTTGCTGATGGGCACCTTTTGCTGGAAGACCTTCCCGGAGTCGGCAAAACCACTCTTGCCTCTGCGCTTGCGCAGGCTATCGGTGGAACGTTCAGTCGAATTCAGTTCACAGCGGACCTGCTTCCTTCTGATATCCTTGGAACCAGAATCTATCGTAGGCAGACTGAAGAATTCGAGTTTGTTAAAGGTCCAATTTTTGCCAATGTGGTTTTGGCCGACGAGTTGAATCGCGCTCCACCAAAAACCCAAAGCGCCCTCCTACAGGCAATGAATGAGTATGCGGTAAGCGTTGATAAGCAGGTGCTCAATCTTGAGTCACCATTTATGGTTATTGCAACCCAGAATCCCAGGGGGTTTCATGGTACCTATCCCTTGCCAGAGTCACAAAGAGACCGATTTTTAATGCGAATCTCGCTTGGATATCCTGACCAGGAATCAGAAAAGAGTATTCTTCTGAAAAATTGTGCCGTTCAGAAGCCTGTTTCGGTGGAAAATCTGCTCAGCCTCCAGGATATCAGGGACTGTCAAAAACTGGTTCGTGAAATTGAAGTTCCAGAGCACGTCATGACATATATCACCAGGCTTACCAGCAGTCTGAGAAATCACCCGGAAGTTGACCTTCCTGTCAGTCCCCGCGGCAGTATAGGATTAATGAGGGTTGCTCAGGCGACGGCATTCTTACGGGGCAGTTCCTACGTAACACTTGATCAAATCAAAGAACTGGTGCCGGTAGTATGGTGCCATCGCACTGGTTTAAAGGGCGCTACCACCTTTTCCAGCGAAGGAGCTTCGGTATCCTGGCTGAACCACGAAATTCTTCAGAAGGTTGAAGTTGACTGATTCCCGGCTAAAAGTGCGGCTGACCAGTTTAGGAAAAATTGCGTCATTTCTTGCGGTTTTTCTGCTTTTCTCTGCGCAGAACACCGGTAACAACCTGCTTTTTTTGATGAGCAGCTGCTTCATTGCGGCCGTTGTTTTTTTTACCCTGCTTGGCTATTTGAATTTGAAAGGCCTTCAGGCCAGAATTGAGCTGCCAGAATCAGTTCTGGCCGGGGAAGAAATCTTTCTTAAATGCTTTGTCAAAGATGTTCGAAATGCTGACCACTTCTCTCTGGGATTTGAAAATGATTACTGCAGGATCGTTGAGGCCGGCGATGGCAGTTTGCTGAAAAGCTCTTTCAAGGTTGGTAAAAGGGGTGTTTACCAGTTGAGCGATTTTTGTATCTTTTCATTTTACCCGATCGGTCTGTGCTCGGCTTCATTGTTTTTGCCCGACAAGCAGTTCTATGTGGGGCCCAAACCTGCAATAAACATTCCAGATGTAATAGAACAGGAAATCGGCGGGGCAATACAGAAATACCAGGCTGGCAAAGAGGGTGAATACTGGATGCAGAAGCAATATGAGCCAGGAGAGGATGCTTCTCTAATTAACTGGATGATCTCCGCCCGTTCAGACCATGAATGGGTTCTTACCCGCGCCGTGAATTACGGTTTTCCCGAGAAGCTGTATTTTGATTTTGCCGGTCTTGAAGGGCAATTGTTCGAAGATTGTCTTGAAATAGTAATGGGTCTGGTTCTTCGTCTTAGAAAAGCTGGAAGCAGCGCATTTGTATGGGCTCGGCCAAGCTCTGGTGGATACTCATGGTTGCCGGTTTCTGACAATTATGCTGATCTGGTGTGCTGGTTGGCCTGTCTCGAGTCAAGTAACGAAGTGCCGCCACCGGCCGGCGAATTCAGCGGAATCAGGTTTTGTCAGTTGATGAAGGATTTTGCCTGATGCAGAAAATTTTTGGTCTTTCACCACAAACGGCCTGTGGCAAAGAAGTTTTTACTGTAACAACCGGCCTGTACCGAATGCTGGTGATGCTTGCCTTGACGGCTCTCGTCGCTGTTTACACTACAGGTTATCTGCGCTTTCAGGTTTCAGTGCTGCTTCTTCCGGTTTTGGTCATGTTGGTACTTGGGCGCGGGCTGTTAAGATTTCCCAGATTGATTCAGGCGGGAAGCTTTGTCGTAATGGCATACTCAATATGGGTTTTCAGGTCTGATATTCCCTGGGTTGTCGCTCTGGTTGAGTTTACCTCTCTGATTTTGATCTTGCAGCTTCAGATCACATCCGATGCGCGGTCGGCAGTAGGGGTAATAATTCTATCGCTGATGATCGTTCTGGCTGTAGCGGCGATGAACGTGAACTTTCTTTTTCCGTTAAGTCTTTTTCCATATCTGCTGCTTCTGTGGGCTATATTAACCCGCATTGCATCGCTCAGGCATCAGAAAATCTATGCCCTGGGGCAAATTGAAGATCCTGGTGTCAAATTCAGAATTCTTGCAAAACCGCTAAAAATTCCCATCGTTATTGCTGCATATTTATTGATCTGGATTTCCCTTTTTTACCTGGTTCCAAGGTCAGATGCCTATGGTCTGGCATCGGAAACCTCCCGGCGTCGCCTTCAGGGGTTCAATGAAATGATTATGCTTGGCGAAGGCGGGCTGCTTGAAGATAATCCTGCTGTAATCATGAGAATCAGACCGACCAATGAATTGACCAGCACCAGTTCAATTATCAGAAGGCTGAAATCAAAGCACCTGCGTGGCACAAGCTTTTCAAGCTATTCCAACGGTCGCTGGTTCAGAAATCAGACAAGAAGATATTATGTCGATCTGCGGCGCAGCGGCGGCGAATTTCAAGTGATCCGCGATTTTCCCAACGATCGCACCCTGCATCAGCTGGAACTAATCCTGGAAAATACCGATCCCCCTGTGATTTTTCTCCCAGACCAGACGGTTGTGGCCGATTTCGACACCAACTATGTTGCGGTAGAGTCTGATTATTCAATGTTTTTTCTTGGTCGAACTTCGGGGCGCCGCCGTTATCTGGCGAGATTGCCGGTCGAACCGCTTGATGTGCGCGACATGGAAGTTGACCGTATGAATCTGACGGGAATCATGCGGCTTTACCTTACAAAAGTCGGTATTGATAGAAGAATTCATCAGCTTGCCTCGCAGATAGCGAGTAACACTTTGACAATAAACGAGAGGGTTCAGGCGACAATCGGTTATCTTCAGAAAAACTGCAGTTATTCTCTGTATGAAAAAACCGCCGTCGATATCGATCCCGCGTTACATTTTCTTTTCTACAGCAAAAGTGGCAGCTGTGAGCATTTTGCCACCGCCATGACCTTGCTGCTGCGATCGATGGGAATTGCGGCAAGACCGGTTAACGGATACACCATGGGTGACTGGAATGAACTGGGTGGCTTTTTTACGGTAAGACAGCGGCATGCTCATACCTGGGTTGAGGTTTATTTCCCTGAAAGTGGCTGGATTCCTTTTGATCCGAGTCCCCCGGCAGAAGATTTCATTCCCGATGGCGAAGTGGCCGCATTTCTTGTCTGGCTATGGGAAGTCTATGAGGGCCATTGGTTCAATCTGGTTTATAACTTTGACCAAAAGGCACAATTCATGGGGTTTAGAAAGATATCCCGATTTTTAAATTCTGCTTTAACAGGAATGGCTGATTTTGCATTTTCTGTCTATTTCCCTGGATTATTGCTGCTTATGGCTGCCGTGGTTCTTGTCAGATGGCAGAAGGGCAGGGTTCGGGCGAACAGCTGGATACCGGTATGGTATCAGAAGTGGTGCTCGCTGCAGCCGGTCGAGCGCAATCATTGGGAAACTCCGGCCGAATACCATAATCGCCTGCTTGCTGAAAGCATTTTTGCTGAAGATAAGCGACAAGATCTTTCAAGGCTGGTCGAATTAATCAATATGCACGCCACGAAAAATGCAGACCGCTCAGAAATAGACGCAGAAGCAGATCGATTGATGAAAAGAATCGGGCGGCCTTAGGAATCATGGAATTCTCAATTTTTTCCAGAATCAAAAGCTGGAGTTTGATTTTTTTTCTCAGTATTCTGCCTGGATTAATTTTCCTCTGGGACTGGAATCCAGAAGGAGAGGAAAATTATCGTCTCGAGGTGGAAAAGCAGAAGTGGTTCAATAACTCTGAGCTTTGCTCTGAATCTTTCGCTCGCAGCACTGATATGGAGTATTGGCAGGAATTACTCTGTAAAAGATTTACCAGCCTTGCCACCGCTCATATTGAAAAAGGAACTTCTTTTGAGACAGCTTTCAAAAGAGCCTGGAACAATTTCCGCCCAGACCATTTTCCAGAGGCTTCAATTCTTTTTTATTGTCTAAAAAAAGAAACCGTCAAATCTGGCAGGCTGGGCATGCCTCCAGACCTCTCTGATTACATTTTAAAAAAACTATTTAATGAAATTTTTAAAATGCTTTCTGGATTCGAAAGCCAGTTGAGCAATTCTGTTTGGGCGCAGAGGGTCAAGCTCCTTTTCGGCCATATGGTTTTTCCCGATCAATTTTTTCCTGAATTAAGATCTTTCCCTTTTTCTGTGCTTGTTAAGGGGCTCCCTTATTCCCTGGTCTGGAATGTGATTGAAACCCCGGCTGGCAGTAAAGAAATGGCTGGATTTCTGATGTTTTTCGATAGAAACTATGGCCCAGATGAAACCCCTTTCGAACTTTTGATGCGGCATTGGTCGGAAGTCTCTGCCATGAAAGGGGTTTGGCCGGCCCTGATCCCGGTTCGCCAGGGTCTTGACAAGTTGCTGATCCACCCAAAAATTGATACCCCCGTGTTTCGATCTGCGCTGCAGGATTTTTATAGAGATAAGATCAAGCGGGTAAGAAGCATTGTTCCTGAATTATCAGACAAGATAAGCCTGCCTGGTGAATTGATGGGCTCTCCTTTTGTGCTCGGTGGCAAGCTGGTAAGAATCTGTGCATTGTCTCCCACATGTGGTTTTCTGGGATTGCTTGTTTCCGATCTGCCTGGGCCGCAGCAGACTCTAAGACAGAATATTGCAAACTTTTACTTTCTGGTTTCCGGTATTGTGTGGCTGCTTTTTCTCTTAAGAACCTTGATTTTTAGAGAACTGCCGATAATAGACCTGCGCTTGCGCATAATGGCATGGTTTCTTGCTTTTGCCGCTTTCCCAGCAGGATTAACCATAGGCGCATGGTCTTCGCTGATAGAAGATTTTGAATCATACCGGGTCAATCAGCTGCAGAAAGGGTTGACAGACTCTATTCAGACGGTTGAAACGGGTATTTCGCAGATTGATAATCATTTTTCGTCGGTAACCCGGGCATACTTTTCCAGCAGAATCTTTGATCAGGAAATTTTCGCCCTGCTGAAGGAGCCTTTTCGAGAAAAAGAAACGGTTTCGAAGATTTATGATCATTTCGAAAAGAATGAAATAAAGCTTGCCGGAGCCATAATTCTGGTTCAAGGGGGCTGGTGTTTCAGCCGCCTTGAAAATGGGGGGTTAATCAATGATAACAATGCTCAGCTTATGGCTGCTGCTGCTTTGATTAATCGTTATTTTCAGGGAGATGACCCAAATAGATACGAGCAGCTGAAAATTCCAGAAGCTAAAGAATTCCTGAACTGGCGTGTTCCCACGATTATGAATGTCAATGATCTCGATGTTCGCGACAATTTCTCAGTAATGATTGAATGTTTTGACCGGGTTACGGATATGCGATCGGAAAAGAGAAATTATCTTCAGTATATTCATCGCGTAAACCACAATGGCGGATTGCTGGCGGTCTGCATGCTTATCTGGGACCTAACCGATCAGTATAAAAAGGTTTTTCGAAGAAACATGGCCCGTGAAAGCCTGAATTTTCACAACAAATGGGGGATTTTCCCTGATATGGCGGTTTATCACATTAACCGTTCACAAAAGAGACTTCTGGAAAAAGCCGGAAATATTGCCGGGCTCGATCATATTGCCGATTTTCCAGTTGAGAAAATCAGTCATTTCTATGACGGAGAAAGCGCATCGGTCATGATGCCATCAGTGCGCTTCGAAGACATTCGTTATGCTGCCAGGGTTTCTGCAGCTAATGTAAAGCTTCTTGTGGCTCAAGAACAGGGATTCATCGTTTTTTCGGTTACTTCGCTTTTTCTAATAATCATACTTGGTGCCGCTTCTGCTTCAATCTGGATCAGTTCGCCAATAAACCGGTTTGTAAGTTGTCTTCGCGCTCTTAACCGTGGGATACCAAATAAGGTCGCTGAAGAAGGTCGGGCCGATGAGCTTGGAATGGCGGCATTTTCGTTGCAGAAGATGTCTGAATGGATTCTCGAACGTGAGCGTCTGATTAAGTTTTTGCCTGCTCAGGTTTTAAATCTGGTGGCCGGCGGAAATGTTTTTAAAGCCGGTGCGGGAAGCATGCGCGAAGTTACCGTTCTGGTATCTGATATCAGGTCATTCACCACATTAAGTGAAACTTATGAGCCCCGCCTGGTTTTTTCGATGGTTAACCGGCATCTTCAGAAAATGTCGCAGATAATCAGGGAAAATAATGGCAGTGTCGATCGGTTTGTTGGTGATGCGGTTTGGGCCGTTTTTTTTGCGCCCGGCAGCGAATCTGGTCATGGTGCTTTGACGGCTTCACTTCAGATGATGAAGGCACATGAAGAGATACAGCAGCAGCGAAAAAATGCCGGTGAGTTTGGTTATCGTATAGGCATTGGCGTTTATTCTGGTCGTGTTCTGGCCGGGGTTTTCGGCGATGCTTCAGTCAGGCTTGATTTTTCTGTCGTTGGCGAGGCTTTGCATGAAGCCGAGAGGCTTGAAGGTCTTACCAGAAATTTTTCGAGGGCAGGAATAGTTTTTTCTGCCAGCCTCATTTCGGTGGCAAAACAGATGAATTTGAATTTTGCCCACATCGAGGGTGAAGATGCCTGCGAGGTGAACAGCATTGACTGATCCAAATCTCAAGCGCGACAAACGCAGAATTGCATTAGTTTTACCGTTTTTTTTCATGGTTCTGTTGATCGGAGTCATGATGCTGCTGAATTATGCAGACCAGGTTTTGCGTGGTTTGATTCTTGAACGTGGAATTGCCGATGCCAGGGATAAGCTGATTCTGGATGTTAAGCTTCTGCAGAAGGCCAGTCGGTCGGAGAATCAATTGGGAAGTTTTTTTTATGACCGGATGAGCCGGCTGTCGGGAAATCTTAAAGATAGTAAAGAACAGTTTGAGATTTTAGACCAAAATTTGAAAAGTATTTTTTCAGCCTGGTCTTTAAGCACTGAATGGCTGGTTTTCAGTTTTGATCGGGCCAGCTACCTTCGTGGTGAGACTCTGGTAGACAAACAGCTGAATGTGGAACAGGCAAATGGTGATCTGGTTACTGAACAGTCTGAACCCTTGCGTTTTTTGTGCATGAAAGGAATACAGGCTTTTTCAAACCGCCAGATCAGTGTTCCATACCGTGATTTTGCGGGGCCCAAAGTTAATGATCTGGTAGAGGATGTTGTTGCCAATAGTCAGACAGACTTTATTCGGTCATGTCTTGGAAATTTTGCGAAAGTTCATTTGAAAAAACGCCCATATTTTCTTGCCTGGTTTCCTCTTCTTGATAAAGAATGGCTTGGCTCAGACCAGAGATTTTCAGGAATCGACCTTCTTCGTTTTGACAGCCGCGATCTTAGCCTCCTGCATCTTCGCGGCCTGATACTTCTGGCTATTCCTGAAAAAGACTTTCGCAATCTTGAAAAACAGTTGCTCCGTAAGGTGATAGTCTGGAATATGGCGAGAATAGGATGTCATTTGAGCTTTGATGAAAATGAAAAAAGTTCTGCCCTGTTGAATGCCCGTGAAAACAGGATGTTAAAGGCAACATTCAGATTAACCCTGGATAAGGAGTATTGGGTTCGGGCCTGGCGAAGGTCAGATTTCAACCAGTCGATAAGCCAGAATTCAAGGTTTGCCGGATTCAGTTCTAAACTGCTGTGGTTTTCTTTAGGGGTTTTCTTTATCGGCCATTTCTGGGTAATGAAACGAAGTGTTGCTATTCCATTAACTTTGCAGCTTATATTGTTTACTGCCTGGATTCTTTTTCCTGCTTTTTATTTAGGCTTCAATGCGACCGAAAGATACTTTCTTGAAAAACAGACTTCTTCTTTTTCCGGGTTGAAGAACTCTCTACAGGAAACGGTCAGAGCGTTTGACAATTCAATCGAACTTTATAAAACCTGGGTGTGCGACTGCATAGACCATTCAATAGAGAAGTTTCTCAGAGAGAACGGAGAGACAATTGAAACATTAAAAGGTGACAAATCAAAAGAATTATTAAAATATTTAAGTGTTGATTTAAAAAAGAACGGTGTTTTTTCAAAAAATATTTTTATCGTTGAGAGCCATGGAAAGATTCATTCAGACCTGTTTGGGGCTGAAAAAAAAGAAGTTAAATTTTTTGAACAATTTTTTAAAGCATTTTATCTGCCGGCTATCAGCCAGAAAAAATCGGGGACTGGCAGCGTTGAATCCGAGAAGGATAATCTTCTTGCGAGTGCACAGAACGAGGAACTGGTAGCTATTGCCTGCAGCGTCCTTCCACCAGAGGATCTTTCGGGAATGGCGATTCGCTCTGTATCTCTTGACCGCCTTTCTGGTCTTGGCGATCAGGCATTTATTTATCACAAGTATCTCGGAAGTGGAAGAGAAGCAAATTTCGTTCTGCAGATCGGAATTTTTATGCCATCGCTTGAAAGAAGCTGTATGCTGGATTGGATGGAGAATTTTAAAGAATCAAATTTGCCTGGCCTGATCTGGGTAATTTCCCGAAAGAATGCCCCTTCATGGATGCTGCGTTCACCTTTCTGGAAGGCGGTTCTGGCAGGAAAAATGGGGTTGCTCAATCCAATTTTTGATTTTCTTCCGCCCGATCTTCTTTTCTGGAGCCATCAGGTCAGTCGCAGCAATACGCCTGTGGCAACTTCGATTATGTATGGTGAAAAAGAGTATCTGTTCGCCAATATTCCAGGTCAGGGAATGAAGGATTACCTTATAAGTGCCATTTTGCCGTTAAAATTTCACAAAGATAGGCTGCTGGCTTTTCGCGAAAAGCTTCTGTGGGCCATGGCATTGATTTTCTTTCTGTCTTCTTTTATCGGAGTGCTGCTGGCAAGAAGTTTTATCAGGCCGGTAAGAATGCTTGCCAGTAATGCAGAATCTGTGGTCAGGGGAAATTTCACTGCAAGAATGCCGCAAAGCTACGAAGAGTCAGAGTTCAACGAACTTGCCCAGAATTTCAATCAGGTTGCAGAAAGTCTTGAATCCGGACAGACCTTGAGCAAGTTCGTGTCTGAAGGGGCACTCGAAATTATCAGAGACCCTGGGCAGCTGAGAAACGAGGTGAATTCGGTAGAAGCCGCTGTAATGTTTATCAGACTTGATGGGTTCTGGGAAAAAACCTCCGGACTGCCCCCCGAGCAGGCGGTTTTTTTTCTCAATAGCTTCTTTTCCACGGTTTGCCAACAGGTAAGGCTGGCGGGCGGAGATGTGAGCAAATTTATTGGCGAGAAAGTTCTTGCGGTTTTTTACCCGCATCGCACCGGTGACCGGGTAGCGATATGTGCAGCCAACTGTGCTTTGTCTATAAGTGCAATGGTGAGCCGAAATCCTGAAGATTACTATGGCTGTCGCCCCCGAATTGGAATCTCGGTGGGAAATGTTCTGTCAGGACTCATCGGAGATGAAGACACTCTCCTGGAGCAGACAGTTATCGGAGATTCGGTTAACCTGGCTTCAAGACTCTGTACTTTATCATCAACCGAAGCAATTCTGCTGAA
>JBMOKV010000233.1:0-2309 GCA_049325495.1 Candidatus Rifleibacteriota bacterium
TGTCTCTGAACCAGCACTTCATTTACTTTGAACTGGCCAAGATTATATTTTTTGCTGGCAGTCAGGTTAACCAGAATTTCATCGAGATTGAGTAATTCGCCCTGATACCTGACTTCGCCCACTTCCATTGCCACAAATCCGCCTTTTTTCACGACCCGATGCAGTTCGGTCATGGTGTCGGAAATGAATTGGGCCCATTTTTCCAGATCGGGGGTCTGAACAATTTTGTTCTCGAGGTCTTCGGTTGGAATATCGCAGAACCAGCTTTCGATCCAGGTATCCTGCACATAGTCGACCTGATTGAGAAATGGCGGCGAAGTTACCACCAGATCAACACTTTCTGAAGTCCAGTCCATTAGATTGCGGGAATCTCCGGTCGTGAGCTTCTGATGTCGGCCCCAGTTGCGAAGTTCTTCAATGTTTCCACTTTTGAGTGAGGTTTTCGCCTTTTTGATGATACGCCCTTTTACTTCGCGGTAATCGGGCTCGGCGCCTCTGGTTTTGTTAATTTTTGCCTGATTCGACTTTGGAATTGAAATCTGGGGAAACGAATATGCTGAGAAGAAACCGTTTGAATGGCCATGCAGTCGTGACAGGGCGGTCATTTCGATAAACCGGTCAACATTGTCGCGATGATGGCGCAGATAGTTGCGCAGATTGATCAGTTCCCTGTATGTGTCGGGATGATAGAACATTGACATGTCTTCTTCGCTGGCCAGGTCAATGTTATGACTTAGATCGATTTCAGCAAGTCTTTCTTCGAGCTCGGTTATGGTCACCGGGTTGACTTTCGGGTAGGCAAGCCGTTCTGAAAGTGGGTTAACGTCGTTGCTCAGCCCTTTTCTTTTCAGCAGTGCCGCCTGTAAAATTGTGGTGCCGCGGCCACCAAACGGGTCGCCAACTGTGTCACCAGGGCTGGTGAGTTTTTTGATGAAGTAATCCGGAAGCTCAGGTTTGAATGAGGCCCGATAAGAATTGGCATAGTGCAGAGAATGAAGTTGTCGCTGCTTGGCTGTCCAGAATTCATCACAGGTTTTGTTGACTGGACCGTAAGGGGTCATCAATAACCCTGATTCGTGGGTTCCGGAACCGTTCGAAACATTTTTCAAAAGGGCTTGGGCGCTCATGTTGCCTCCGATTAAATTTTCTCTTTGAAATCTATCGGCGGCCATCGTTCAAACCTTGACGATTAAAATCAGAAAAACCTTGTTTTCGAGGCGCGGCCGGGATAATGTAAAGAAAAAATAAGGAAGGGTTTGTTATGGCTACAGAATTTTTTCAGGAACTAAAGCGGGTTTTTAATCGCAACGAGTCTTTTGTTCTCTGCACCGTGGTTGAAACCATCGGTTCAAGTCCTGGCACCGTCGGGCAGAAAATGATCGTTTTTCCTGATGGAACAACCTCAGGAACAGTCGGTGGAGGAGTGAATGAAGAGCGGGTGCGCGTTGCTGCTCTTGACCTGTTTAAAAATGGTTTCAGTCAAATTCTGACTTTTGATTTGAACAATCCTCTTGAAGGAAGCGACCCGGTTTGTGGCGGCAAGGTAAGAATTTTCATTGAAAAGATTGCTGATGAACCGCAAATGCTGGTTTTCGGTGCCGGGCACATCGGCAAAGTTCTGGCAAAAATGGCGGCGCTTGCCCGCTTTCGCGTGACTCTCATTGATGAACGCCCTGAATATGCTGATCCAAAGCTGTTTCCGGAATGTGAAAATGTGGTGTGCTGCAGATATGAAGACTCTCTTGAAAAGGTGAAAATTAACGATCGAAGCTTTGTGGTTGTGGTAACGCCTGGCCATCTGAAGGATAAAGAGGTTCTCGAACTGGTTCTGCCAACTTCTGCGCCTTATGTTGGTCTGGTCAGTTCGGCAAAGAAGATGGTGGAAATGAAGGATGCTCTGGTAGCTAGGGGAAACAGTCGTGAGCGTGCCGATTCAATTTTTGCGCCGATCGGCATCAATCTTGGTTCAACTACACCCGAAGAGATTGCCGTCGAGATTCTGGCCCAAGTTGTGGCTTTTCGGAATGGAAAAATCATCCGGTTTGTCAGATAGGCTTCGTTTTTATCTTTTTTGAAAAATACTTTTGCATTTTTGTTGACTTGTTATTCTGATTTTGCTAATATGAACTTCCTGCCCCGGCGGGTCGGTCGAAAAAAAGACCGTAAGTTCTTTGAGAATAAAATCGAAAGACTTTAAGAATGACGCCAAGCGGGTCTTGTTAAAAACAAGATCCTTTGAGGACATGGCTTTAAGGGCCATGTTTGATTTACGTTGAATCTTGACTATAGATCAACTTCTTTAAAAGTAA
>JBMOKV010000234.1:0-17476 GCA_049325495.1 Candidatus Rifleibacteriota bacterium
CTGCAGCTCAATCAGAAAGCTGCGCTCGATGAATATCGAAGCGGCGTCAGAATCGTCAAAGACGGCAATCAGGTGCCGTATTTTGCGGGGGATTTTTACAGCCGCACCATTGATATCAATCTCAATGAAAAATATGACCGGAACAAAAATCATACCGAATTTACCCTGCAGCTTCCGGTCGCAAGCCGCTACTGGAAATCTATTGAATTCCGGGTGCCGGGAGTTTTCAATCGAAAACCGGTTTTGCAGTTGAGAAAACCCGGCAACCTTGGCTGGAAAAAATGGAAAGATCTTAACTGGACCGGATCGGGCGCCGCTCTTTCGTCTTTCATCGTTGATGTTTCAGACCTGCCAAAAGGCGAGACCGAACTGCTGCTCGACATCTGGCATGGTGATAACAGTCCGATCAGCATTTCCCAGGTATTGGCCCATTATCAGACCCAGGATCTGTTTTTTAACGCAGCCACACCAGGCGAATATCTGGTTTATGGTGGCAACAGCTCAGCCAAAGCCCCAAATTACGACATCAGTCTGATCAGAAATTCGATGCTGAAAGCCGAACCCCAGAAAATTCAGATGGGCGAAGCGGCGCCCCATTCGGAAACTGCGATTGCCAGGCAGATTGAAGACGCTTTCAGCGAAAAGGGAATCGGCCTGTATCTGGTTCTTGGGCTGGTAACCCTGGTTCTGATCGTTCTTATCGTAAAAATGTTTCCGGAAGAAGCTGCACCCGAAAGCGACCAGAACAAAACCGACAAAGAAAGCTGAGCTTTTCAGCTTTTTACAACCTGCTCTTCTGTAGTATCTGACGTGTCCCGGTCTTCCGGGCGCGTCAGAAAATAAGGGTTGAAGAATGATTCGCGAACGGAAATTGTTACGTTTGCCTGGTTACGATTAAGCGACACCCGGTGCGTATTTTATTACGACCTGCGTCCATGGTCGCAAAAATGAATTTGGCATTGTTGAAAACAGCACGATGAAATTGAATGAATACGGTTTGATCGTAAAACAGCAATGGCAATGGTTATTTGATCAATAAAATTATTTAAAAATCGACGAATTTTGCGTAATGCCAAACCATTTCCACGGGATAATATGGATCGTAGGAAACGGTGACGTGGGAAACGGTGGCGTGGGGAACGATGACGTGGGGAACGTTGACGTGGGAAACGTTGACGTGGGAAACGATTACGTGGGGAACGATTACGTGGGGAACGGTGGCGTAGGGAACGGTCGCGACCGTTCCCTACGATACGACGGTTCACACCAAATCACAAAAATCAAACCAATTCCCGAATTGATTGGCGCATTTAAAACAACATCATCCAAATTGATTCATAACGCGGGAAAAATAAATTTCAAATGGCAAAAATCCTATTACGATGTGATCATTCGTGACAATGAATCATTGCAGAGAATTTCCGAATATATCAAAAATAATCCAAAACACTGGAACAGTGACGATTATTTTGCCCAATAACCGCCTCCCCAAAACGCCCGAACTTCACATCTTCAAAGCTGGTTCAAGATTTTGTTTCTTTGTCTTGAATGTTGTCTGACATTTCCCGGTCTTCCGGGCGCGTCAGATATTTTCTTGCCGCCAGCAGAATAACGAATGAAATCGAGCAGACAAGAATGTCAATCACCGTCAGATCCGGTTTCATGGTTTTTCGTGCAACAACGAAGGCCAACAGTTCAAGAACTGCTTCCAGATCGTGAGTAAGCAGAGTGCGAATCAGTTCAAGGCAGATTACCAGCAAAAGAATGCGGTTGATCAGTTCGTAAAGGGTATCAACCTGCGCCCAGTTTTCTCCACCCATAGAGGAAACCGAGTTAAAAAAGAAAACCGCCATCGCCATGAGAATTGCGATAGCCAGAATTCTTTCTGACCACAGGGTTATCAACTTCAACAGTTCAGAAAACCTTGTAACTTTTTGCATTTCAGCTTCCTCTAACCAAAAAATTTTGAGTGCTGACCCGATTCCTTGTCTTTTGCATCAGCTTAAAGTTAAAAAAAAGTTATGTCAACCTTAAGTTGTTAAAATAATTCCATTTCCAAAATTTTTTAATCAAATGATTGATCAAAATGGTGGCGAAACTCATTCGAAAACTATCGGTCTTTCGCCTCCGAATCAAGCAAACCATTTTTCTTTGATTCAAGATCGAGGTATTCTTTTTGTGTGCAGAATGCCATTTTAGTTATTATCGGGAAATGCTCAGGCTTGATTTTATCGAGACCGACAGTGGGCGGAGCAATACACATTCTGTCTGAAGGCGCATCAGGACCAATAATCTCGGAGTCATTCGAACCCGGTTGAATTAACCCGGGAGAATCAAAATCCATGTCAGGACTTCTGAGATTGTCAGATTCTTCGAAAGAATCAGTAAAATCGGTTCTTTTCAAGTGAACCGCATAAGCAACCCATCCGCCAGGAATATTGAACACCAGCAAATCAACTTTTTCAAAAGTCAATCCGTGCTTTATATTAGAATCGCTTTTCGGAGAAGAAAGATACTTTGTGGATTTGAAAATCTCTTTTGGTGGTAACTCGGGCAGATAATGGTATTTGCAGACAGGTCTTATTTTATCGGCATCATTTTTTGAAAAACCGGTTAAAGAAATTATCTCGTCAATTTTCAAATTGATATCAATATTATACCGGCCATCATAGTGAGGCAGCATTTTCGGCGTCTCATAAGCCGTGAGGGGCTTTGAAAAAACCTCAAGATAAATGGTCTCTTCAGGAACATTGTCAAAGTTTTCCGGTTCAATGGGATTGAATTTCAGCACAACCGATTTTTTCGCTTCAGATTCAAAAAAAATGGAACTGGTATTGGATTTTGACTCACAGGTGATGGGGAAATTGTGCCTGGTAAGATAGCTGAAAAGTAGATTGAATTCAGGCATGTAAATATGCTTGAATTCATTTTTGGGATGGGAAGTAACCTTTTTTTCCGGCTTGGCAATCACAACCTTTGAAGGTTGCGTGCAGGTTTTGGAACCAGTGAAAAGGTCAGACCCCAGGTATGACAGACCCAGAATCAAATTCAGCACAAGAACAACCGATGCCTGCCCGAAATATTTTCTGACATTTACCTGATACGCCTGATCGGTGATTATACCTTTTTCTATCTGACGAAGCCTGAAACCATAATACAGGAAAATTAACAGCGCTGGAATCGCCATATGCACCAGAAGCAGACAGCATGACACAAAGGCATCGCCTGCCAGTGAGCCGTCACTGCTGTCGAAAATTGTCCGTAAAAACAGTCTTAATTTTTCAACGAACGCATTCAGGGCCTTCCCCAGAAAGGTTTCGTCATGCACATAGTATATCAGCCATTCTTTGATTGTTTGCATCATTACCCCTCAATAGGCCATTTTTTCTTGAGTAAATTAAAAAAAATTGCCTCCGTCTAGATTGCCAACTATACAAAAGCGCATTGAAAATTATACTGCTGTCATCGCCCGACTAGATCTGGCGATCCAGTATTAACGACAAGCCGTTAAAAATTCAATCCGTTTCAGAATAGGTCAACAATTCTAAACGGAGGTTCCGGTTTTCGGATTTACCTTTCGAATCAATTCAATCGCCGGTGCCGTATCCACCCATGTCAATGTTCATGTTTTGCAGATCCTTCATGGTATCGTTCATGATTTCATTGGTCAGGTCCTGGCCCATTTTCAGACTTTCTTCGGTGGTTTTTCTGGCATCTTCCATGGCCTGCTCAGAAATTTTCTGCCCCATTTCAAGGCCCTGCCGGGTTGCTTCGTTGGCCGCTTTCATGCTTTCTTCAACGGTTTTATTCGTTTGTTCCATGGTCTGCTGCAGAAAAGTATCGACCTGGCCATTGATGGTTTCAAGCAGATTGCCGATCATTTCTCCATTTTTGCCAAGTGATTGCTGCAGCAGTTTTTCAACCTGCGAATTTACCGATTCAATCGTTTGTTTGACAATGGCGTCGTTAGAATCCAATGACTTGCTTAAAGTTTCATTCAATTGAGTTTTCATCTGCTCGATCGAATCTTTTAAGCCGGGTACATCTGAATCGACCGACAGTTCTGAAAGTTTTTCAACATTGGTAAAAATTGGTCTGATCGTGGCTTCGGCAGGTTCACAATAACCGGCGGTTGAAGCAAGAAGAAATCCAAAAGCGATGATAGAAATGTTTCTCATGGCCAAACTCCTGTTTTTCGCAAATTAACAGAAAAACTCTTCAGGGCACGTAATTTACATAAAGTTCAAGGTCAAGGGGTTCTTTGGGATGGGGCTGCGAATCATGATGGCCGAGTGCTACCAGGGTTTCAAGATGCAGGTCACCAGCTTTAAGAATCTTTTCGAGCTCTTTTCTGGCTACAAGGGCGCCTGATATCCAGCAGGTTCCCAGGCCTTCTTCGGTTGCTGCCAGCAGCATGTTCTGAACCAGTGCTCCGGTTGCCTGCAATTCCGGGTGTCGGCGCAGATCACTGACCTGATCGGCATTAAGATTGGCTTCAGCCATCAGATCGTGAATCGGTGCATGATAATCTTTGGTAAAAATGGCCAGAACAACGGGTGCATTGGCAAAAACCGATGAAAAAACCTTGATTTTTTCAAGGGTTGACTTATGATCGGCGCTGATATTGGCAAACATGCCGTCAAGCTTGTGATGAACCACTTCCCGCATTTTCTGAATTACTTCGCCATTGGTAATAACACTGATCGACCAGGGAACGGAATTGTTTGGACTCGGGGCCGCCAGACCAGCTCTGAGAATCTTTTCAAGAGTTGCCTGTCTGAGCGGTTCAGGGGTAAAACGGCGAATCGTGCGGCGGGCAAAAACCAGTTCTGAAAATTCCATCGTATCCTCCAAAAATTGCATGTCAGGTTAAACGTCCTCTGATAATTTAATTAAACTTGACCAGAATAACAAGCTGATCTTAAAATCTGTTCACCATGCCAAATTTACCAGCTAATTACAGTTTTCTTATTCCTTCACGCAGCGGGCAACCAGCTGAGAAACTCCTCGAAAGCATTCGTGAGATGGGCATTCTCATCCCCGTCGTTTATTGCAGCGATCTGCTCATCGATGGGCACCAGCGACTTGCCGCAGCAAACCTCCTGCAGATCAACAACATTCCAACGATTGAGATTAGCGGAATCCCAGAAATTCTTTACCTTGAACTCAACCGGCACCGCTCTATAGCCATGTCTGAGCTGGTTAGTCTTCTAAGTCGCTCAAACGATAAGGGTCTCTTTGCAAAACTGGTTGAAAAAGCCGGATATAGCTCTACTCCGCAATTTTTGGCAATTCTCAATTGCCTTATCGATGGCCTTCGGCTTACCCCTGAGCAGCTTGACAGTCTGCCCACCAATGTCTGGCGCGAACTGGGGCATCTTGATGATAAAATGGAAAAAGCGGCCGCCTGGCTGGTCAATTTGTCGGGCACTGCTGCCGAAAAGCGCCTGGTCGCCGGGTTAATGCGACAGGCAGCCCGAAAAAAAACATGGCCCGAAAAGCTTCCGGAAGGAAATGCTGCCCTGGCAATCGCCTTCTTCAATAGACTGGTTCAACCAAGACGTCATAAGGCCCTTGACCGGATCGAACCGTTGCTGTCTTCTGAAAATTTACCCGCTGGTGTAAAAGTCAAATTTGATGTAACTTTTGAACATCCGGGTCTCGATTTCGAAATTCATGTTGGCCGAAACAGCCTGGCCCGCTTCAAACTTGCCCAGGAAGTAGCTGAAAAAATTTTTTCCGAAGTTGAAGAGCTCTGATGCTGAGTTTCCCAAACCTTTATATCGATGAGGCGGTTGCCGAACTCGAGCTGACGAAGTCGATAAGCAGCCGGGTAAATTTTTCCCGGAAGATTTTCGTGGAAGGTGAGCGGCACCCGGGAAATGGTCTGCTGCTGACGCGAAACCGTGGTCAGTTTGTCAAACCCTGTCCCGGGCAAAAGGGAAGCGTATGCTGCGGTTACTGGGTGGTGGAGTGGGGGATCGGCTGCCCGTTCGGCTGTGAATACTGCATTATTCAGAATTATACCGGAGCCGGCGACGTTACCCTTTTCGTTAACTGGGACGATTGTCAACGTGAAATCATCGATCTCAGAAACCGATTAAGCGGACCAATAAGACTGGGTACCGGGCAATTCGGCGACCCGCTTGCCCTTGAGCCGATTTTTCCATTGAATCGCCAGATTATTGATTGGACAAGGGGTTTTGATAATTTTACCCTGGAAATCAAAACCAAGAGCGCCAACGTCGAAACCTTGCTCGAAGCGGGAAAGCTGCCCCATGTAACCCTTGCCTTCTCGCTGAACCCGCAAAAGCTGATCGATTTTCTTGAACATGGTGCCGCCAGTCTTGACGAAAGACTCGCCGCCGCCGCCGAGGCTGCTGCCAAAACGGGTTGCAGACTTGCCTTTCATTTTGATCCGGTGATTCCCTGTGAAAACTGGCAGGAAGAATACGGCAAAGTCTTTGCTTTAATGTTTGAAAAGCTTAAAAATTTTAGAGTTAACTGGATTTCTCTGGGCACTTTCAGGTTTCCACACGGTTTTCAGGAAAAAGTAGAAGTTTTTCACCCCGACTCACCAATTCTGACCGAAGAATTTTACCCGTCAGATGATGGCAAAATCAGATATTTCAGGCCTTTTCGCGAAGAAATCTACCGGACTCTGATGCCAGAACTTCAGGAGTTCTTCCCCGAAACAGCGGTTTACATCTGCATGGAAACTCCGCAGCTCTGGGAGCGCCTGAAAAACAACAGTTTTTTAAGCAAAGATTTAAAGCAATTACTTGATAAGAGAGTAAAATAGCGTTTGTCCAGAGCGCACCAGTCGCTTCGACCAGTTACCCTGGCTCAGCGACCGTAAGGTGAGTCGCACTGACTCAGTTACCAGATAGGCGGTCATTGAGCCTGTCGAAATGACCGGTGCAAAACCAGTTGCCCTGGCTCAACTACTGTAAGGTGTGGCCCTCAAAGTTTTCTCAGGATTTTTTTTCGTTCGGCAGGCTTTTCGGGGTACGGGCCCTCGGGCATAGGCCGGGCAGCTGCCGGCTCATCACAGTTCTGGCAGATCGAAAAGGGCATGCTTTCACGCAGGATTTCAAGTTTCTTCAACCCCGCCTCTTCAAGCGATTGAATATTGAGATCGGCCAGCTCTGTGGTTCCTGACAAATCGTGGCAACATGAAAGCAGTCGTCCCTGCCAGGTGATGAAAGAGTGGGCGGCAAAAAGCCCGCAGCAGATCTTCTTGCACCCGATTGTGGTGACAAGGCCACTGTCAGGCAGATTTCCACCACGTGAATGACATTCGGTAATTCGGCATGTCAAACCTTTTTCAGTCCAGAAATTAAGCGTATCCTGTGAAGAAATTTTTTCACCTGCGGTTCTAACCGCTATTATGGTTAAACCACGCATTGGCGGAGATATTTTAATCAATTGTTTAACATTTTCAAGTGAATCATCAAATTTCTGATCAGGAAAAATCTGGCTGAACAAGAGTGGATCGATGGTTGGAAAAGAAATTTCGAGAAATCCGGGGCGGGTTTCGCCAAGAATATCCAGTTCCCGAGCTCCTAGAGCAGGAGCCTGAACGGTCAGGCCAAAATTTAACCCACTGATCGAGCGACAGAAGAGAAGAATCTCTTTTAACTGCGGGTGAAGCAACGGGTTTCCCATGCCGCAGAAAGTTACTCTTGATTTGATCGAGGCCAGTTGCAATAGAAGTTTTTTCAGAAATTCAAGCTCGATGAAACCGGGCGGGCGGGTCAGCATCGAGCGTGGGCAGAATGCACAGTTCTGCCCGCAGATATTGGTCAATTCAACATCAACCGTAAAAAATGGCCAGCGCCAATCAGTAACCACAGGCAGACCTTGCATTTTGTACTGCCTCGAGCCAGGCGAATTTTTCATGCTCGTCGGGTTCAAGGTAATGGCCCTCACTCCATTCGTTCCAGGAAGCTATCATACAGAGACGGTCCTGATCGTAAGACCCGGCTTTTAGAAAGTTCAAAGCCGAACCAAGAAAATTCCCGAACTTTTTCGGGTTGCGGTTAATTATGACCGGTGACCAGGGGTATTTTCCCGGCTTTTCCTTGCCGTAGTCAGAACCCCTGGGGTTGGCATCCCATCCGGTGGCGACCGACGGAAAATACTCAAGACCGGTTTCCTCAGGGTAAAGCTGCCATTGCTGCTGCCGTTTTTCGGCATACTCGTCGTAATCCTGAAGAAATGGCCCTTTCCAGTCGGGTAGGAAAACGTAATGGGTTACACTGTCGAACCCGATTTCTTTCAGATGCTGACGATGCTCAGGAATCGGGTCGATGGCGGCAAGATGCAGCTTCATGTTTCGTGTGGAAAGAATTTCGCGTGCCCGGATTATTGCCTGCCTGGCATTTTCCGGCTCAAGCTGCTTCAGAAAAAAAGCAGTGTCAAAAATGCTCAGATATTTGCCACCGTTTAACTCAAGATACTCCGGGCAGATGAAATATTCGTCGGCTACTGTAGCGACAAACTCTACGAAATCGGCAGGGTCGGTATATACCAACCGTGATGGGTCAATTACTGCCGCTGTACTGTTTTTAACCGGCATGACCCTACGGGGCATCCGGTTTGCCCACATCAGGGCAAACCTGATTTTCTGCCGGTTGTCGGAACCAAGCAAGCCTTTTTTCAGGGCGCCTTCAAGCAGGCGCTTGCCCCGTGACCAGTAAAAAGCAAAAACAAAAGCATCGACGCCATAACGACAGGCGGCATCGATTTTTCGCGCAAAAACCTCCGGATCGGATTCGTCTTCTCGACCCCAGAGCGGAAGCAACGGCAGATCATGCCCATCAAACCTTGGTTTTGCATGATAGACAAGATCCCATTCGCTCCAGCCTTTGGGGAAAGAAGCATCTCTTACCGGGCAATGATGCCAACCCGGATAATAATAAGCACCAACGAAATTTTTTGCCATAATTTTAATTAAACAATTGCTTTAATTATATCGAGACCGGCAGAAAGTATATCCATTCTTGCCTGATTCCCCATATGACCAATTCTGAAAACTTTTCCCGAAAGTTTTCCATAACTGCCGGCAATCGCCAGACCACGATCATTACAGGCCCGTTTGAAATGGCTCCAGCTTGCCCCTTCAGGCAGACAGACCGCGGTTACCGTTGGGGCTTTTATCGCATCATCGGCCGCAAAAAGTTTTAAACCCATATCTTTGATGCGTTTTTCGCAATATTTTTGACATTCTTCATGTCGGGCAAAAACCCTGGGCAGAGTTTCCTGAAGAAGCAGTCCGGCGGCAGCATTCAGCGCTGCAACACCATGCCAGTAAGGGGTATTGGGAAAATAGAAATCACGCTGGGCGTTTCTAAAAGGCAGAAAGGCATCATAACCAGAATAGTTGACCGCCTCGATGCGGGCCCAGGCCGAATCGCTGACCGAAACGAAACTCATGCTTGGTGGCGCTGACAGAGCTTTCTGACTGCCGTTAAGCGCCAGGTCGATAAGATTCTGGTCGGCATCGATTGCGCATCCGCCGGTGCTGGCTACCGTATCGACACAAAGCAGCGCATCGGGGAATGCTTTTTTGGCCTGCGCCAGAATTTCCAGGGGGTTGAGGGTACCAGAAGGGGTTTCACAATGAACCGCCGTTATCAGCACCGGTTTATGCTCGGCGACCATTTGGCAAAGCTCATCTGCCTGATTCAGTGTCTGGCTGTAATCGAGCTCGATGCGCCTCACATCGGCACCCAGGCCTGCGGCCATTTCCGCTATGCCATAGCCAAAAACCCCGGTACATACTGAAACTACGTGGTCACCCGGTTTTATGGTGCTTTTCAGGGCACCCCAAAGACCCCACATGCCTTCGCCGGTCTGAATGATAACCTGGTTCCCGGTTCCGAGTATTGTCTGCAGCTTTTTTTCGACCTGGTTGTAGAGAATGAGAAATTCTTCATCGAGATCGCCGGATCCAAAATTGTGGCACATGGCCTGCAGCACCTGGTCAGGCACGCTGACCGGACCGGGAATTAGATTTATCATGTTTCTTGCCATTTTATTTTCACCCTTCGAATTTTTATGCTGATAATACCCCTTTGAGGCGCAGGTTGCAAAAGGGTATTTACCAATTATTTTTTTTGCTGCTATAATTAGGTACACATAGAAAAAAGAGGGGATAACTCATGAAAAAAGAACACATAGATCTTGTATGGGAATCACTTGAAGACTTCGACCGGGCCAACATCAGCTTTGGCGACTTTCTTGAACATCTGGGCCGCGCCCTGGAATCGGCCAGCATTCCAGAAGCGAAGATCATCGGCGAGGCGACGAGAAATCTCGAATTTGCACTGGTTTCAGGCTCAAGCAATGAGGTTCGCCGCATTATGAAAAGCCTGAAAGCCAAGGTTGTCGCCCAGCTGCATCCGACCGACTGACGAAGAGAACGATTAAAGCTTGTAGAACAGTTGCTTTCTTTATATCCTGCGAAGGGTATGGGTTTGGTTTGTACCAGAAATAGCCGATACAACGCATAGTCTTCAAGTCTTCGAAGCCTTTGCTTTTTTGCTGCTCTAAACAAAGGTTTGCAAAGGCGGTTTCGTTTTGTCAATCTTTACAAGGAAAACCTGATGCTGAAAGAAATAGTAACCGGTTTGTTTTTTTCTTTTTTTGTTACGGCAGGTTTAACCGCCGATTCTGATAGAATTGCCAGTGCGCCGCCCCAAATTCAGGAAAGCAATATGGAAGAAATCAACGTATTACAACCGATGGCAAATCAACCGAAATACCTGCTGAAAAAACAGGTGGTTCCTCATTGTAAAAGGGGCCCCCATCGTTGCGAAATCTGCAGAGACAGCAATGAAGCGAAGTGGTGTCTGCTCGATGTGGATCCGCCCGATCAGGATAAAGTTCAGCGGCCGGTCGTGGAATTTTCCCATGCTGGTGAAAAATTCTTCAAAGTTTTTGATCTGCTGAAAGTTTTTGCCGACAGGGCCGAAGCTGAAAAGTATTGCCGGGATAATGATCTGGAAAGACTTGTTGTTATCGATGAATCAGCTGATGATCATTGATTTTTCAAGCCAATACTTTTGAGAAAAATATGAAACCAAAACTAGTTTGGGCTTTCCACAAAATTTTCAATTTCATCGATTCTCATCAATACTGCATCTCCGGTTTTTTCTGTGGATATTAGAAATTTAATCCGGTTGTCACCGGTCAGATGATGTAAATCGGGATAAGCTGCAACCTTTTCCCTGGATTCACCGGTTGCAAAAGTTTCCATAACCGCCCGTCTCATGGCACAGCTCCTGCAATGCACTGTGCCACCGCATCCTTCAGGTTTTGCCGCGTGTTTGCAGCCGAAAGCTTCGCCACCCAAAGAGTTTATAAACATTTCGGGTTTTTTACCAATGAGGTCGGCTCCTGATTTATTGGCACAGATAACTCTGGCCTGGGCGCTCAAAACAAAAACTGGTTTTTCAAACTGGTCAAGAAATTTCGCCAGCGGGGTACCTGCCCCCTGCATGGTTTCATAGGCACATTTGCAACAAATTCCATGGGTAATCGGAAATTTTTCCAGCTCAGGGCAAACATTTCGATCCAGTTCTTTTTTGCACCAGGCACATATTCTGATCATTTTTTTACCTTTGGATTAAAAAAACCGTAAATTTGTTCATTAGTTGTTACTCTGAAAAATCAACCCGGTCTGCTTTAATAATACGGATATTTCAGGATTTGCGCAATTGCCTGGCTGCAAAACATCTATTAATGGTTGTGATTGAATGAGGCAGGTTACGTATTCCCATGTTTAATAGATTTGGCAAATACAAGTACATGAGAATCGGGGTCGAGGCTGTAGGCTGCTTCGTCCCCCCAGTTTCTCGGCAGAAGCGGGCTGAGTTCTACTCCGCCCAGATCCAGGGCACGCTGGTGAAAAAGTGCGGGGTTATCTACGGTCAGGTAGATTTCTGCCCGGGGAACCTGATTGGAAATGTCGGGCAATGAATCACCAAGAAGCCTTTTTATGCCTGCTTCAGGCATCAGGCCCAAAACGGTTTTTTCGTTCAAACGAAATTCCGTCATTCCCGGAACATCAAGTTCGGGGTTTATTTGTAATACCGAGCGATAAAATTTACAACTTCTGGTCTGGTCTTTTACATACAAAATCAGGTTTGTTTTCATTTCGCTCTCCTGAAAATCTTTATTAATGGCAAAATACTTTGCAAAGAGAAAGAAATCAATTTAAAATCTTAATTGCATATCATTTAAACATTTAAGTAATTCTATGAAGTCAAAGCCTTTAAAAAAACATCTGGATGTGTATGTCTGGTTTCTTCTGATATCGATGGTTTCTCTTACTGTTTTCAACTGGGGAAATTATGAAAAATCCGAGAGAACAGACCGAAACCACAAAATAATACGAAATGAAAATGCCCGCCAGATTTTGTCTACCCTGGCTCACGGGGCAAAGCCAGAGAATTTTCTCGCCAGTCTTTCAGGCAATTTAAAAAAGAGGCTTGAAAAAGAGAGCATAGATCTGGCGAAGCTGGCAGGCAAAGAAATTTTCATCGGCAGTTTTCCAGAACATGAATTCTGGTTATTTGAATTAAAACAAAAGAACGGAAAAAACACCGCGGATCCTGTGGCTTTTCCCAAAAACAGTCCCACCAGCAGGAAAGCTATGGCCAATTCCTTCCTGGCCATGAGCGAAAAAGACTATTCAAATACGCAAAACAAGGTAATCGATTTTCTCTTCGGGCCTGGGCTCAAAGTCAAGCATCTGGCCCAAAGAAAATCGCTGGGGACAAGAGTCATTTATCGGCGTAAGTATTATCAGATGGTTTGGGATGTAGTTTCAACAAAAGGAAAAGAAACTGGAGGCTACATTCTTCTGGTTCCGGATAACAATGAATTTGCAAGATTTGCGATGACGAGAACGTCTTTGGCACTTTCAGGCCCCTCAAGGGTTGCACGAGGAAAGAAAGAAGGCCAAAGATGTTTAGCGGGTTATTTGAATTTATTTTCGCCTGATATAGATTCTATTTTTCCTCCAGAATTGGAATTCTCCCCTGAGTTAAAAGATTATTTGAAGGAATTACAAAAGAAAAGAAGTATCGGCGATCTTGAAAAAATGAAATTTTCTCAAGCTGTTGAAATCGGAAAATGGGAATTGTATGCCCAGGCAATACCTGATTCGACACATCTTGCAATTGCTTATTTGGACAAAGAGCAGAAAAACAATGGAGATTACACCTGGCTGGATCTTCTTAATTTTTTGTTTCTTTTTTCTTCAATAATTGTCTTTTTTTGCCATGTTTTCAATTTTGAATTACCTTCTCCAGACCTGAAAACCAGATTCTCGATGCTTTTTTTCGCGCTGGCAGCGATTCCATTCAGTATTCTTCTGGTTGCCTTTGACCTTTACCAGGAAGAATTGAGAACCACAATGCTCAGAGACTCGAGGCAGAAGCTTGAAACAGCTCTGTCTTTATTTGACCGGAACGTGGAAGAAGTTAATCTGAAATTTCAAGGGGATCTGCGGCAGATTCATCTTGAAGAATGGCTGCAAAATTCATTGAAGCAGCAAATTTCGATGCCTTCAGGACTTGATGACAATTTTATCAGGCAATTCAGCGGGTTTTCACCTCCACTTCCATGGGCCGCCATCATTTTATGCGATGCCGAGGGCAGAACCTTTTTACGCTATCGCTCTGATGAAAAGGAAAAAAGCCTCGAAGGTTACATGAAATTCAACCGTGTGGGGATTATTGAAGCCATGCGCAATCGAAGGCAAATGCCGGGAATTGAAGTTGCCGGAGCCAATGAACTGATTTCTGAAACCGATATAACCGTAAAAATGACCTATGAAAACCAGGTCAAACTGCCGGTCTACCATCCTTTTTCAAACTTCAATGTCGGCAACACGGCTCAAGTGTCATTCGCCGATATTTCTGTAATGCGCTATGTAGATTATTACCCAAGCGAACAATCCCCAGTCTTCGGAATGTCGGTTATCTGGTCCGAAAGTGAGTTGAATCGCGAGTTCTGCCTTTCTGCCGTGAAGAAAGTTACCAGAGAATTTCCATCAATCAGAGTCGAGGTTTTTCAGAAGCAGGAACAGGCCTTAAAAAGAATAGTAAAAACCCACCAGGATTCGGATCTGGTAAAAATTGTCACCGCCTCAAATCGTAGAAATGGTTTTGCATTTTCAGACCGGAAGACAGGAATAATGGAACTCGCATTTCCGTCAACCAGAAGACCTGAAATCTTTCTGGCTGGTTCCATCGACATAAGCCATATTCAAAAAAAATTGAATGAGATTTCTCGAACGTTTTTTTGGCTCCTGATTCTGGGCATGGCTTCAATCTTTTTCTTCCGGAATGCACTTTTCAATAGAATGATTCTTCCGCTGCTTTTGCTTGAGAAGACATTGATGCTGACCGGAAAAGGGCAGTTCAGAAAACTTCCGGAAATCAGCAGAAAAGATGAATTCAAATTGATTTTTACCTCATTCAATGAAATGATTGATTCGTTGAGAATAAGAGATCGGCTGCTTTCTCTCGTTTCTGGTTCTGCTTTGGAAGCGGTCAAGTCCAGAGTTGAATCAGCAGAAACAAATCTGCCGGAGAAAAAGCAGTTCATGGTTGCACTGGTTTCTGACATAAGAAATTTTACCACCCATTGCGAACAGAATTTGCCAGAAGAGATGACAAGCCTTCTAAATCTTCATTTTGACAGAATGACAAGCATCATTCATGCTCATGATGGCGAAATTGGCAGGTTTGTCGGCGATGCAATCGAAGCACAATTTTTCTGCGCCGGAGAAGCGGGACAGAGAACGTTGGAAAAAGCAGTGAAAGCCGCTTTGATGATGCTTGAAGCCGTAAAAATCATCAACGAAGAAAGGGTTCGCAAAAACCTTTTTCCCTACAAGATAGGAATCGGGTTGGCATATGGTCCGGTAAAAAGCGTAAAAATTGGCGAAGATTGCGCCAGAGCTGAAGTAATGCAACTTGGTAAGGCTTTAAAAATTGCCGCAGGAATCGAGCCTCTGAGCAAAAGCTTTCCCGATTGTCCGATAATTATCGATGAAATTGCCGGCAGCCTTTTAATGAAGACTCCTTCGTTCAAACAGCTTTTACAACCCGGAACAAATGGGGAGCAGCTGTTCTTTCATTTTGCCAGAAAACCGATAATTGATGATTCTCAGCAAATATTCAGCAATTTCAAAGAAAAGATAAATGAATCGCCAGTTGATTTAAACAGAAGCGAAGTTTTTGCTTATAACAAAAATTTCCAGGAAGTTTCCCAACAGAAAACCAGCCTGAATACAGGCATGCTTTTGTTGATTGCACCCTTTTTAATTATTCTTTTTGCGGTTCTGGCTAATTATGATCGGTCAATTGGCCAGCTGGAAAACCAGGCGCATCTGAAAAACCAGAACACCCTTACCGCTGCCCGGCTTAGCAACGCAAAACAACAGATTCTGGAAAAACAATTCTCTTCATTTATTACCAGCATCAACAATGAAATCAGCAAAGCATTGGAAAACCATGAACAGGAATTTGCAAATGGTGTATTTGCGAGAATAAAAAAAGAACTGGCCTCATACAATCTTAATCTTAAAAAAGTCTTTATCAGAGATTTGAACGGGCGAACAATCGAAGATCCGTTTTACAAAGACCCCGGTTTTGCTTTTCTTCCTTCTCTTCTTGGCGAAGGAATCAGATGCTATGATGGTAGTTTTAACCGATATCTGCTTCCTGACCAGAAGACATTGGCAGGGTTGAATAATTCAATCAGCCCTTTGAATTTTGCCAGGGAAGTGCGTCATTCTTTCACCAATGTTAGCATCGGGTCAGAGAGTTTCTGGCTTTACTGGCAGCCAATTCTAAAGCCTTTTGATTCGTGGGGAAGTTTGTGGGCTAATCCAAAAAGCTGGCAAATGCGCATATATGGACGCTTTGCCCCCGATGAAATTTCAACCTGTCTTCAGGGTGGCCTTCTTATATTGTGTGATGCTCCAAAAACAGTTGAAGACTTGAATGACAAGGGAATTATAGAGTCTTCAGGTTACGTAAGAATTGACGTGAAAAATGAGAAGATAATTGAATCAGCCGGGTCAGCAAAAAGCCATGAAAAACTTCCTGGGAATTATGAAAAAGACAGGTGCAAAAAATTTCTTGAGCTTTCTGCAAAGGAAAAAGACGGTATTTCAAAACTGGTTATCGATAAAAATCTGATTTCTTCAAAGAATCCCGAATTGCAAATCGCATTTACTTCGATTAAACGCGAAGAGAAGAAAGAAAAGATCATACTTCTGGTTGTTACCTTTCTGATCTTTTTAATCATGATGGTAATTTGCCTGAACTGGTTTCTTATCGGCCAGGAACGGGGGCTTGCTATGAAAGTTATCACTCAGATTTTCGGCTGCTTTCTGGCCGCACTTCTTTTGCCCGTATCAGGGGTTCTGGTGATTATAATGATGTTGCATGGAGACTGGCAGAATAATCTGATAGAACAAAGCAAAGTGGCTTTTGGTGATGAAATCGGGAGAATCGAGCAAAGAATGAGTTTCCATCTGTCCGGGGCCAGAATTTTGTTTAAAAACAGACTGGCTAAAACCAACTTTTCCAGGTTTGCTGTTCCTGCTTCAGCGATAAAGAGTATTGAAGATTTTGAATACCTGAACATAGAATTGAAAGGTTATTTAAAAGAAATTTTTGAAGAAATATTTTTGAAGCGCCGGGCATTCGGCTTCAACTCTTTTCTGGTGATTTTTACCAATGGCTTAAACGAATTGATGATTCATTCCGGGGAACTTGCTGAAAGCAATGATCCGATGAAAAGGACTTTTTCCTTTCACGCCGCTCGGCTGACTGATCGAATTGATGCAGAGTCGGAAAAAAAGAGATTCTTGAAAAAAGATGCAAGGCAAAAAACTCTCGATGAGATTATTGCCAACGATGTATTCAGCCTGCTCGACTCGACTTATGGGGACAATGCCGGCCGTGAAATAATGTTTGGTCAGGGAAAAGTGGTGAAGCTTTTTGGCGGATTTTCGGCGGATGTAATCATTCAGGAATTCTATCCTGGTGTTGAAAATCCTCTGGCATTACTGGTTTATTCCATTTCCGGATTTCACGCCAACCAGTTTTCCCTCTCAAGAATTTTAATGAACCAGTTTCTTGAAAACCGTAACCGGAAATCCCCCGGCCTGGAAATTTTTGCTGTTAACAGAAACTATCCAGGTATGCCACCATTTCCCGAATATGGAGAGAAATTCCCCTTTCTGCGCCAGGTAGCCATGCAGACATCCATTTCCGGCCCGGTTGAAAAAACCATCCATTTCCAGGGAGAAGACTTCCAGGTAGTAACCCAGATTTCCAAAAAATATCCTCAATTTGTTTTTGCGGGAATTGGCCGGCAGAAAAATTTTCAGACCGAGATCAGAAAACGGGTCGGCGCCATTTTAACCTTGCTTTTACTGGCGTTT
>JBMOKV010000235.1:0-2293 GCA_049325495.1 Candidatus Rifleibacteriota bacterium
TCAGAATTGGCAACTGAAGAAGAAGAGGCAGACAACCACCCAACGGGTTAACGTTGTGCTTCTGATAAAGCTTGAGAACCTCTTCGTTGAATTTCTGAGGATTGTCTTTATAACGGTCTTTCAAATCCTGGACTTTGGGCTGGATCTTCTGCATGTGCGCCATGGATTTTGTCTGTTTCAAAGTCAGCGGGTAAAGGGCTATACGCACGACCAGCGTCAAAAGAATGATTGCCAGACCATAATTGGGAAAAAGGCCATGGAAAAACTGTAAAATTCTTAATAATATAGTGCTCAGAAAGCCATATTCGGAAACTGTGCCGCGATTGATTTTCTGCAGCTGATCAAGAAGGATTGGCCCGGCATAAACATTGAAAACAAACGATCGGGATTCTTTCGCGCCCAGGTTGAACGATGGCAATGTAAGGCTGATTAAACGGCCAGACTGCGGTTTTTTGCGGGCATCGGTCGAAATGACTTCAAAATCACGGGAAGCAATTTTGGCCTGAACTCCCCCATCGAGCAGGATGGCAAAATACTGATCCTTAAGGCCTATTCCACTGAAAGTCTGCTCTGCTTTGGCCAGGGCCGCAGAATCAGAAAAATTTTCAACCGATCCAGCTTTGAGACCAAGAATGGTAGAGGGGCCAAAAGGATCCATAAACAGGCCCGGCCCGAAAGAATATTTCAATGAACCGATTTCAGCGCTGCCGACGGTTACCAGGCGCTCGGCAAGGTTGCTGATTACAAATTCAACCGAAAAATTGTAGCTGCCCCGAATAAAAGTATAGCGGACAACCACACCAAAACCAGAATTTTGAACCGCCTCTGCACCGATGTTGGCAGTGGCCCTGACAACTATGCGATCTTTTTCATTTTCTTCGAGCTCGATACTGAAACCGCTCAGACCAATAGGCTCAGAAGCCAGTTCTGCTGTAAAAGGCCTGAGGGTTTCGAAGGGAAACTGGTAGCCCAGATCCTGCAGGATGGGTGGATACATGTTCTCTTCAAAGGTCTTACCTTTAAGGAAATAAGCCGATGGAGCTCCGGTCTTACTTGAAATTACCGCACGTACGAGGTCGGTTTCAATGGTTGCATCCCTGAACCCATCGCCGTCAACGTCGGTGACTTTACAGGTAAACACTTCAGGAACAACCGCTGCCTGCTGGGCAAACGCAGGAGCCGCTGAAAAAACAACTGCAGCAAAAAGAAAAAAGCAGATCAATCTGCTTAAAACATTCATTTGGTTTATCTTGCCAGCAAAATTCATTTTGATCATTTCCCTGTCGGCAACTGGCCTGGCCAGAAACCTGATAGATTTTAATTCACCGGATCATCGCCACCGCGAGAAAACGGATTACATCTCAATATGCGCCAAAACCCCATCCAGCAGCCCTTAAAAAAACCATATCGGGCAATCGCTTCGTAAGTATAATGCGAACAGGTTGGGCGGAATCTGCAGTTAGCCCCCAGCACCGGGGACAACCATTTTTGATACCACTTAATCATTGCCAGGCCTGCCTGTGCCATCAGAGACAGACTTTCTTCATGTTCTTTTCTGTCCGTCCGGTCCATTATTTTTTCCTGCAGGCTCAGCATAGCCGGTGCGGCCGACTCTGGCGAACGCCCATTCACACACTTTTTTCAGGGCAACAAAAGACATCTCCCGACAGGGCTTGCGTATGCTGAATACGATTTCTGCCGATTCGGGAGGGGGTTGAGACAACCGGATAATTTCGCGCAGGCGGCGCCGCAGCCGGTTTCTTTCAACGGCTGTGCCAAAGCGACGGGGAACAGAAATTCCGTAGCGAAATTCGATCCCTCGCACTTTTCGTACGCAAAAACCCAACCCATCCCGAAAGAATCGCAGGCCTTCATTAAAAACCCGCTGAAACTCGGAATGGGTTCGCAGGGTGGAGCGCCCCTTTTTCCGGGTGTTCTCCAAGCTGCAGCATCAAACGCAGAGTTGTTTGCGTCCGCGCGCTCTGCGGCGTTTAAGAACGTTGCGACCTGATACAGTCTTCATTCTTTTTCTGAAGCCGTGGGTTTTAGCGCGTTTTCGTTTGTTTGGATTATAAGTAAAGCTCATGGTTTATCTCCTGAGGTTGAACTCTAAGTAAGAGGATTCTTACTATAATACAACTGCAGTAATTTGTCAACCAGAGGTGTACCCTCTGAGCGAGAAAATGCTTACCATGTTTTTCTTGCCTTTAATGCTCTGGTCAGGCAGGTTCTGCACCTGAAAATTCACAGTGGCCCCGGTAGTCAGCATTTCAGCACCAGCAGAATTCAGCAG
>JBMOKV010000236.1:0-17389 GCA_049325495.1 Candidatus Rifleibacteriota bacterium
TTCAGCAAGAATTTAAAAATAATTTTAAAATAGATCTTAACTTTTACCTTTTCGACCAGAACAATCAACTGATCAAATCATCCCCAAATCAGCCGCCCCATCTATGGTTGATGAAGAACCTGTACCCTGCTTTGGCGGAAAAAAAGCTTGACCAGATGCCCTCTCTTGCCAAAAAGCTTGATAAAAAGGTTCAGTTTGCCTTTGGCTATGGAAAAGACCTGATTTCGATCAAGGAAAACCCGGAACGAATCATTCAGACAGTTTTTGAAAACCAAGAGGGTATCCTGACCTGGACCGCAAGAGAAAAAGGCGGTTTGATCATTTATGCCCCCCGACTGGCCGAGCCTGAAAAGATATTCCTTTTCGAATCCCTCAGGTTCAGGCGCACCGATGGTCTTTCCCAGGCAGGAATAATTAAAGAATCTGCAATGTCCCTTTCCAATGCTTTGCCCGCCAGAGCCTACAACCATCTTTTAAAGTCGGATCGTCAAATTGGAGAATTCGCTGGAAAAAACTGGGCTTTTCTTAAAGCGGAATCGGGCCGCATTTTTTTTGCTAATTTCAACTCAGGCTGCTGCCCATTCAAGCATTTTCGCCATCTTATGCGGCAAATCCTGGCAATCCTTGCACTGGCAATCATTTCAATGATTATTTTCAGCAAAGCTGCCCTTAGTTTAAAATCACTGCTGATCAGCATGTTTTTTGCGTCATCGATGATCCCCCTTCTTGGAATAGCAGTCACTTCTATCGACAACCTCGATGTATATCAGCAGATCGAAGCGCAAAGAATCAAAGCCCAGCAGGAATCAACTCTGGGAAATATAGCACAGAATTTTTCCACTTATCTTGCCTCCTGTTCTGCCACTCTTTCGAGATTAACTCAGCAACCCGGTTCATCAAATTCAGATCCAGCCACCGCAAAACTCAAACTCGAAATACTCAAATTTTTCCCCGATGCAAAAATCACCCTGAAAAATTCTGCCGGTGAAAATCTTTATTATTTCGGCCCCATGGTATCTCAAGGACGGGAAACGGTTTTTAAATCTTTGGCCCGCAAACTCGTTGAAAGATATGCCCCAGACAGACTTGATGAATGCAGATACAATGGCAACCCATTCTCTGATTCAATGGTTAACCAGGATGACATGGGATTCGGCACCCTCTTGAATTATCCCGACATGCTTCAACTGGTTAACACAGGAAATTCTGAACTTTTCCTTTACTACCGAGTTTTACCATCGTCAGCCGGCAAAACAGCAATCGTCTTCGTAGAGCTTTCCATTTTCCAGACCATAAAAAATTATTTGAAAAGTTTGAATCAACAAAGGTTTAACCTTGAAAATACTTCGATGCAGATTGCATCATTTTTCCCCAATGGCTATCGCTGGTCTCTGCCCCCAGGATATGATGCAGAACAACCACTCTTAAGACTCGCAGAAGAAACCTGGCTGACCGGGCAATCAAAATTTGAAAAGTTTTCTGATAAACTTACCGGCTACGCTTCTGCAATCAAATTCTCAGCCCTTCCCGGAAACTGCCTGCTTGCTTTTTGCAAAGACGACCGTATCAAAGAATCCATCTCCAGGATGAATCAGCGCCTGATTTTTGGAACCCTCGCCGCTCTCATACTTTTGGTTTCGGTTGTCCTCTGGCTTTATCGCCAGCTGCTGTCTCCGCTGAAATCGCTGGGACACGGGGTAAATGCCCTGGCCCAGAGAAAATTTGAAACCAGATTGCCTGAACTGCCCGGGAAAGACGAACTAGCCGGACTGTTCACTGCATTTAATGACATGATGGCAGAAAGTTACGACATGCAGATTGCCAGAAATGTGCAGGAGGGACTGGTTCCCCAGACATTTCCACAATTGAATGATTATTCAGTGCATGGGATCCTCAGGGAAGCCTCAGAATTAGGCGGCGACTGCCTCGACTGCTTCATGATCGATGAAAATAAAATGCTCTTTTTAATTGGCGACATTACTGGTCATGGCGTAGGCTCAGCCCTGATCATGGCTTTTTCGCGAGCAGTAACCTTTCACTGGAGCCAGAGTCCTGAACATCAGTCTCCCGCCACCCTTGCAGACCAGCTTGATCTGATGTTGCGACGAAATAAAACCAGTCGCATGTTCATGGGCATCATCTGCGGAACTCTTGATATTTCCACTGGCCAGGTTGAACTCGTAGTCAAGGGCCACATTTATCCTTTGCTTGCCAAAAAAGATGGCAGCAAGCAATGGGTTGGAATTCCCGCGTATCCGCTTGGTATTGGCAAAAAGTCGCAGGCCCGCTCGATTTGTTTCAAGCTTGAGACGGGCGACCGCCTGCTTTGTATCACTGACGGAATTCTTGAGTCAAGCTCTGCGGGAAAAACCCTTGGGTTCGAAGGAATTGAAAAATGGGCTGATGAGATTGTTGAAGAAAATGCCAAAGACTGGGTGCTTCTGCTTGAAGAAAAATATCGACAATGGAGTAATTTCAAACAGCATGATGACATTTCAATTTTTGGATTAATCAGGAATTTGGAGAAAAAGCCATGAGTGCTTTCAAAGCCAGATCATCTGCATCTTTTGGCCGATTGTTAATGCTTTTCTCTTCAATAATGTTCTTCTTTCTCGCCTTAACTTCAGACCAGACCCATAAAAAGATAGCTCTGGAAGAAGAAAAACGGCAGAATCTTCAGGAAATTTCATCTTTAGATGACATCATTGCAGCAACCACCCTGGAAGGCTTTATTCGAGATCAAATTCTTGATATTCATAACCTTATTTCCAGAAGTGATTTTTCCCAGGAAAAACTCGATTCAATAGTTGAAACCAAAGCAAGGGACTCAAACACTTTTTTAAAATGTTTTTATTACGAAAACCTGATACTTAAAAAAAGTCTGAATGCAACCAAAGAAGAAAATGAGTTCTTTTCTGAGCTGATCGCACAAACCCAGATGACTGGAGAAGATTTTCTCATAGCTCAGAGAAAGGTTCACCAGCCCCTTTTGAATTTTTTCGGCCCGGGAAATCGGCTTGAACTCATGGCGGGACATCAGGGAAAAATAAGCCGATTTAAACATCTGCAGAAAGACAGGTTTTTCTATTGGAATCTCCTTCCGGACCAGAAGGCCGTTTTTCTCATCATAACCGATTTTCCCAGCTTCTCTGAGAGATTCAAAAAAGCAAGAACGATCATGCAAAGATCTGACACAGGAGCCGGAGACCCGACAAGGAAAGAATTTATTACGCCTGATGGAATAGACGCCGACCAGATGCAGGCCGCGAAGATAAAATCTGCACTTATGGGAAAAGCCTGTGTAATCGAATTTAACAAGAAATGGAGTTTTGTAGAAAACGAAGAAGGGCAATTTTTCTGCACTGTGCAAAATGAGCTGGAACGATCTTCAACCATTGCCAATCTGGTTTATTCGGTTAACCTGATTTCAGTAATCCTGACAGCGGTTATTTTCATTCTCTATCTGCTCTCAATCTTCGAAATAAACCCAGGAAACCAACTGGTTATCTGGCTCGATTCATTATCGATCAGATTTCGTATTGTGGGGTTGTTTTTCATGGCATCGGTGTTTCCAGTTCTATTCACTGCCCTCATCGGTGCTACTTCAATTGCTGACCGTGTTGAAATCGTGGAAAACCAGGTAATAGGCGAAAGCCTTGCCAACTTGAACCGGCTTGAAGCAATGGCATCCATAAAACTTGATCAGAGCGAAAAAATGGCACAAACCATGCGGAACAAAATTCTGCATCAGCCCGCCACCGAGGATTTCTTTTGTTACTGGCTGAATAAATTTGACCTGCCCAGATCCTTGTCCCGTCTGGAGGTTCGCGATGGCGCGGGCACAACTCTGTTTACAACCGATGACCCGGAAGTTCACGGAGTTGTCCAGGCCATGGATGTTTTCAGCAAAGTTGCCCTGAAACAGCATGCCCCCCACCGTCTTGGACAGAAAGCCAACCTTGTAACTCCAGCCGAGGTGGTCAGTGAATCAGTTCTTTCCACCGATGAAATTGGAATGGCCACAATTCTACGGCAGCGGGGCAGGCAATGGCTTTTCCGCATGGGAACATTTCCTACCGTCTGGTATTATGATGTTTTCCCAGAACTGGCTTCGGGGCCGGCTTTCATGCATTACGCAACCCAGCTCCAGACAGTATATAACCACCAGATCGAAAAAAACCTGGCGCTGTCCAGACAAAATCCCGAAAGCCTTCTGCTGAAAACTGAGCTGAATTACCATTATCAGATCCCCTCTTTGTATCCTTCGATTGATGAAATCGACGAGAAAATGCTGCTGAATGCAGCGATCGTCAGCCTGAAGACCGGAAAAGTTGTATTCAGAAACACCAATATTAAAGGTGTTCCATACTGGGTTACGATCAAACCAGAAAAAAGCGTCACAACCACCGTTTTTTTCAATCTGATTTCAAAACCAGTGCGCCTGGCCGTTTTGGCACCACTGAAATCACAACTGATAGCCTCAGGGGTTCTAGCCCTGATGGTTGCACTGCTTGGGGCAATGCTATTGATAAAACTTTTCATTCAGCCAATCGGGGATCTGGCCAATGGAATCACAGCCATAAGAGAAAGACAACACGATTTTCGTATTGAAGTCAGGCGGCGCGATGAATTCGGGGCACTGTCTCTGGCCTTCAATAAAGTCATAGAAGAGCTTAAAGAACTGGAATACGGAAAAATAGTTCAGGAAAGCTTGTTGCCATCAATTATTCCTGTTCCGGCCGGTTATGATCTGGCTTGCTTCAGAACTTCCGCGACTGACCTTGCTGGCGACTATCACGACGTCCTGCCCCTGGATGACGGGCGCCTTGCAATAATACTTGGCGATGTCACCGGCCATGGCATCTCTGCTGCTCTTGCCATGGCAATGGCCAAAGCCTCTGTCGATTACTGGAATCTCGAAGGAAAGTTCTTCCCGGTTCAGGTCATGGACCAGCTTAATGCTCTCTTTAATCGTGAACTTAAGCCCCGCCATAAGTTCATGACTTTGGTGACCATGGTTCTTAACCCTGCCAATGGCGAGCTCCAGGTTGACAATGCAGGGCAGTCATACCCATTCCTCTATCAGAAATCAGACGATCTGGCCAGCGAAATAGCCATTCCATCAATGCCGCTGGGTGCGGGGAAAAAGCGTCGCTCAAAGGTTGAAACCAGAATTCTGCAATCTGGAGACACAATAATCCTATATTCTGACGGCATCATCGAATGTTCTGATCTATCCGGGGAAATGTTTGGCTATGACCGTTTCAAACAAACGTTTGTCGATTTGGTCAAAAAGAATTTAAGCTCAAAACAGATCCTGCAACAGATGATGACCGATCTCGATAAGTTTCGAAAACCTGGGCCCTACCCAGACGACGTAACACTGGTACTGCTGCGCAAACAATAAAAAACCAACTAGCTCAGCCCAATTATTTTTTTAAACTCTTTTTTGCATTTTAAAATGAATCGTATTTGTCCGATTTTTTGCAAAAAAACACTCTCAATCAGGCGCAAAGAAACAATGCAAACGGGAAAATTTCTTCGAGAAAATGCAAACTCTTTGTCCGGGAGTTCTTGAGACTTCGTGAGATATTATTTTTAATTGGCGGTGCGGAGTTACATTGGTTGATCAAACTTGAATCTCCAGTTATTCTGAAAAAAAAGTGACTGCCTCAATAAATGAGACAGTCACTGATTTTATTTTCTGCGCTTAGAGTCGAGGATTACTTTTTGATCGAAGCTGAGTTTCTCAGATCATCGTATTCTTTTTTGGCTTTATTCATAGCTTCGGCAACCGATCGTGCATCTTCCTGACGTCCCTGCCTGAGCATTTCATTATAAAGCTTGTACAATTCCTGGTATTTGCTGTAAGCAAGTGCAACTTCAGATTCGTAGTCGCCAACCACTTCAGCATCACCACCGATTACGATCAGGTCATCATCGGTTACGATCGGACCGGCGCCAACGTCGATAGCATCATCGCCACCAATCGTGACTTCGCCGCCCTGATAACCGCCCATAGGATTGCCATTTCCGGTAGGCATTGCCATTTCCGGCAACTGCGCTGCCTGACCCTTGCCAAACATACCGGCAATTTTCTGAGCCGCCCAGTTGCCCAGGTAACCACCGATCATACCACCGGCGATTGTACCAATCGGGCCGAGAGCTGAACCAAGAGCGGCACCAACGGTTGAACCGATGGCCTGACCGGTTACGCCAACCCAGTCAATTCTCTTGAAAGCTTCCTTGATTGAGAAACGACCGTTTTTAAGATCGCCAGCCATGTAAGCACCCATTGAAGAGCCGACGATTGAACCAAAAGCCGGAGCAAGAGCGCTCAAAGCACCACCGACCACCGGAATTGCACTGAGGAAAGGAACGAAGAAAGAACCAGCAGCTGCGCCCATTACTGCGCCACCGACGCCGCCAACAAATTCAGCGCTGCAAACGGTTTTAAGAGCTTTCTTTGCACTTGGCTTTTCGCCACGCATAATCTGGGTAGCAAGGTCAACACCAACGGTAATACCAGCAGTGATCAAAAGGTTCTTGGCGCTGAAGCCTGATTTCAGGCTGTCCTTAACATTCTGGAAGCCCTGATTGACCATGCCCTTACCAGTGTAATATCCACCCTGGAATTTCCCCTTAACAGTTTCACCAAAGCCAGGCTTGCCGCTGTTTGCCTGAGCAGCATCGTCAGCCACTGAACCAGCAGTACCCTGAGCAATGTCATCGGCAACCGAACCAGCATTACCGGCCTGGGCTACGTCATCAGCAACCGAACCAGTGTTACCAGCCTGGGCTACGTCATCAGCAACCGAACCAGTGTTACCGGCCTGAGCTACGTCATCAGCAACCGAACCAGTGTTACCGGCCTGAGCTATGTCATCGGCAACCGAACCGGTGTTGCCAGCCTGAGCTACATCGTCTGCAACAGAACCGGATGAGGGAGGATCCATTAAACCACGTTTAATGGCTTCTTCATGAGAAATAAAACGGCCAGTCTGAGGATCTCTTGGATGTCTGGAAGGATCCCAGGTTCTGGTTTGAGTGGTCTGACCTGAAGTTCCAGCCTGAGCAACATCATCAGCTATCGAACCGGCGGTGCCCGCCTGAGCGACATCATCAGCTATCGAACCGGCGTTGCCAGCCTGAGCAAGATCATCGGCAATTGAGCCGGCGTTGCCAGTCTGTGCAAGATCGTCAGCTACTGAACCGGCGTTGCCAGTCTGTGCAAGATCGTCAGCTACTGAACCGGCGTTGCCTGTCTGGGCAAGATCATCAGCGACTGAAGTGCTTTGAGAAATGTCATCAGCTACAGAATTTCCGCCCATTGGATTTGGGCTTGCAGCAAGATCATCAGCTACAGAGCCCGTAGTAGAGGGCTTGTTGTTGCCTGACGGTTTAGTAGTATTGTTCGAACCAGAAGTCGAAGGTTTGGTCGAACCCGAGCCGCCTGAAGTAGACGGTTTGGTTGAACCAGAATTACCTGCGGTGGCAACATCATCAGCAACCGTTCCAGCAACACCGGCTTCGCCAAATACAAGCTTGGTATACTGGCTCATCTCGAGAGCTACAGGCCGGCCATTAACAAATCTTACGTTGTAATGGGTAATCTGGGTTCCTGAACGTACTGAAACCCACTGACCAGGCGTTACATTAAATGTCTGGTTTCCAACGCGAACCGGGATGGTTTCAACTGCCATCAACGGTGCCTGGAGAACCACGCTGGCCAGAAGAATGAGGCACATCACACGACTGAGAACTCTAAGCGTCTTTTTTCTCATATCACTCACTCCATTCTGGAAAAATCCGTTTTGAGAAATGAATTCAACGGGTGTACCGGTGAACTTTCCCTTAATTTTACTGAAAGTTTGATTTTCCGCAATAGCTCAATTCTTTTTTCTGGAAAAAATCTGTGCTTTTTTTTCTGGTTTATGCTTAACTGACTGAACCGCCTGGAGGAGCATTATGAAAACATTTCTTCTGATCATCAGCATCTTCTGTTTTTCTGAAGCGATTTTGGCGCAGGATGCCATGGTTTTTGAAAAAATCGAAACTTATAAAATTTCCGGGATCAACGAAAACTCAATCAGGAAATCGCTGGATAAAAATAGCCCCTGCAAGCAAAAAGGCAAGACATTTGACGCCTTTACCACCTGGTATGTGAACTGGTATTTTAACTGGAAACTACTCGATGGAAAATACTCGATAACTGATGTAAACGCTCAGGTAGAAATAAAATTCGTTCTTCCTGAGTGGGTCGAATCCAGTAAGTCACCGGCGGGCCTGGTTCAAAAATGGAACTCCTATTTTAGAGCTCTTAAGGACCACGAAGACGGCCATAAAAAAATAAGCATAGAAGCAGCCAATGCAGTAATTGTGGCAATCAAAAACGTTAAGCCCCAGTCTTCCAGCCAAAACCTGGAAAACCTGGCCAATCAGTCGGCAAACAGAGTTTTAGAACGTTACCGGATGCAGGAAATAGAATACGACCGAACAACCCAGCACGGGCTCAAAACCGGTGCAAGGTTTCCCTGATCTGATAAAGCCGGTTCCACAAAAAAGAAAAACACAGATTAAACCCTGTATCCAGGCCCGTCTTTTATTTCACCGGTCTTATAGTCTACTGTCTTTTGCTGAACCTCAATCCCATTGCCGTCCAGTTCAGTTACTACGACAAAGGTAGGTTTCTGACGGTTATTTTCAAGGTCTGTCATTGAGGGACAGAGATACCCAGTATTGGCGTAGATTCTCTTGTCTTCAGATCCGCAGATCCCGAATTCAGCATGGTGAGTATGCCCCATTAAAATCACACGGGTCGAGGGATTGTGGCAAAAATGTTTCCGGACAAATGAGCCAAGACCTCCACAGGCAACTTCAACCCCATGCAGAAAATCCTTTAAATTTTCGGCACCCAAAAGATCTGAAAAGAATCCTCCTACGGCTGAACAGTCGATAAATCCATGACCTTCCGTTTTCATGTTAAATTCTAATAGAGAACTGCGATTCCGCGAGATCAAACGATCAAGAATAATCTTTGCAGCGCTGACTGACCGCCCATTTATCATATTTGCGGCAATTTCATCAATAAATTCATCGATGCCCATACCAATTTCCGAATCCTCATTATTTGGACACCATGAAATACAGGAAGCATTTCTTCTGTGAAGGCTGGATATTTGTTTATCAATAAAATGACACAAAAGCCGATTCACGAAATATCCAACAGGTAATGGCTGACACCTATTTTGAGAATTCAACGATGGGCGACAAAATAAGTCATGTTGATTTCCATGTTCAGCCCAAACACCATTTTTTTGATAATACGTGTTTGCCAAAGCAGATTTTTCAAGGTCATGGCCATGACCTGGTAATACACGCTTATCAGTTTTAGGAGACAGCAATTCATTTATCTGAATCAATGAGACCTGCATATCGTGGTCCCCGTTAATGTATCTCAGGTCACCGGTAATAGCCTCCATGGCGTCAATGAAATTTCTTTTATCTTTTGTTCGATCAAACAATCCGGGTTGTCTCCTGAAAATTTCTTTCAAACTCGGAATCGTAGACTCAGGAGGGTAATTCCAAAATTCAAACCAGTCTCCGAGAATGACCAGGTCTTTGATTTCATCACCATTCTGTACAGCGAAGTCGAGAACCGATTTTACAATCCTCTCATGAACTTCATGCTGATACCAGTTTGTTTCAATATTAGTGCCAATGTGGAGATCCGACAAAAAAACTGTCATGCTGGCCATTTCAAGTACCTCCGCCAATTTCTATCTATAATTTAAATATATACGAAATATCACAAAAGAAGAACCGGTATTTTACCCTTTCATAAAACGGTCAACAATGATTGACACCATTGGGATGACTAATGCAGACAACAAACCTGCAACCTTACTCATATCAAATGGCCAGGTCTCGACACTTTGAATGTGGCTGCGAATCTCTATCAAATTTCTGATATTATAGATATTTTCCTTTTCTATCTGGCCTTTGGATAAATATCTATTCAACGCTACCGCTACCAGGCTAAGTTTTCTGTCCCTCTCCTTGATCATTGCCAGATGGATATTGTATATCGGGTAAAACAGATACCATAGAATTGCGATGCCAAAACAGACAAACCAGCCAACCAGAGCCAGGTTAAAGTTCCAGCCCCCGATCTGACGGGCAAAAATCCCTAGGAAATATGGTATGACAACAAATAAAGCGGTTCTTAGCAATAGCTTACCAAGCATTCTAATGCCGCCGTTTTCTTCCTGAATCAAAAGAATATGCAGCTCAAGATCCCCTAACCCTCTTACAAACAGGGCAAACTTAAAAAACACAGCCATCAGACTGGCGGTCCAGAAAAGGTACAGCGCTTCGTAGGCAACAAAAAAATATGAGCTCGTCTCACTTTTAAATGGCGACCCTACCAGGTAAAGATCACCGATAATTGCGGCGGTACACACGACGGCGGCCGTAATGAAGGAATGTCGATCAGCAAAAATATGTTTTTTCGCTTTCTGGAAAAACTCTTCACTCTTTTCTTTATTCCATCCGGTTATTCCGGGAATTTCATGCTTAAATCTTTCAAGAAGACCTTCAAACCAGACAACCCCTGCAGAAGAAAAAAACATTTGAATGGCATACATGAAAAATGAAATCAGATATATGCTGTCTTCATTTGAATAAGTCCAGTAAATGGCAATTATTGAAAACAGCACAACGCTCAGCGCGAGATAGAAAAACCAGTAATTGACCGAAGGAACCCTGCTGGACAGCCTGCCCTGAAAAGACTGAAAAGCAATTTCAGTACAATCCTGCCTGCTCCTGGTTTCATTTCCAGAAAACCCCAGGGGCTCATGGAATCTCGAATCGGTTAACCATTCCCGGCAATGGTGACATTTCTTTGCCCCTGGATTGATTTTGTTTAGACAAAATGGGCAATTTGCCTCTGATTTATTTGACAACTCAGCACCTCATTCGATCTATCATTTTTTTAGCAACCATAGGCCAGCTTGAAATATTCAACGGCAATTTTTGCTGACAATGAAGCGTTGCTTCTTACAAGTTCAATATTGGTTCGTAAGCTACGGCCCCCAGTAATCTCGAAAAGGGCCTTCAAAAGAAACGGAGTAACTCCCTGACCGGAGATATTTTGTTCGTCAGCCAGCCTTAACGCCTCTTCGATTGCCTGCTCGATCTCTGCTTTTGGCAAGGCAAATTCTTTGGAAATCGGGTTGCCCACTAGCATCCCGCCATGGTAACCCAACTCTCCAGACTTTTTAAAAATGTACGCAGCCTCCTTCGGTTCTTCAAACCTGGTTGGAACCCTTATTCCGCTATCGGCATAATAAAAAGCAGGAATTTCATCGGTTCGATAACCAAGAACTGGAACCCCTCTGGTTTCCAGATATTCCATGGTTGCAGGGATATCAAGTACGGCCTTGGCCCCAGCGCAAACCACCAAAACCGGGGTTCGACAAAATTCTTCCAGGTCCGCAGAGATGTCAAAAGTCTGGCTTGCCTTGCGATGTACCCCGCCAATACCGCCGGTGGCAAAGAATTTTATTCCGGCCAGATGGGCACAGATCATTGTTGCCGAAACAGTTGTCGCGGCAGAGAACCCTCTGGCGACATAGGTCGGAAGATCTCTTCGCGATGCTTTATAGACATTCCTCTCAGTACCTAGCTTTTCGATCTGATCAGAGTCGAGGCCAATGCACATTTTTCCATCCAGAATAGCGATAGTAGCAGGAATTGCACCGTTTTCCTCAATAGTTTGTTCGAGTAGCCTTGCTGTTTCAACATTTTGAGGATAGGGCATTCCATGTGAAATAATCGTGGATTCAAGAGCCACAACCGGCTTTTTATTTTCAATGGCCATCTGAACCTTTGGGTTGATCTTCAAATTCTGATTGAACATTTTTTACTCCGCCTCTTGAATTATAAAGACAAGAAAAATTCACACACTCATTGCTTCTCATGCAAATTCCACCAATTATTAAAACTGCCCATCGGGGAATGTCACTTTCGTCAAGCGCAGCAACAGCCGCTTCTATTTTTTCCAGATCGCCGGCTGAAAGTTTAACATAGTCTGTTTGAAATTTTGATCGGTTGCACCAATAGACATAGCTGACCTCATGAAATTTCTCTGATGGTATAGACACTGAAAAAAGGTTTTTACAATCTTCACACAGCAGAAAAAGTTCGTTATTTCTTACCAGAAGAAGTCTTCCGCCACCCTGGCACTTTTCGCACGGGCCGGCGAGGACAAGATATCTTGTATTCTTCTCCAGTTCGGGTAAAGGGTCTTCACATTCCCCGATACCAATAAGAATAGTGTTTTCTCTTTTCATCGCAGTCAGGATAATACTTTCGAAAGAAAAATTCTACAATTTGCCAAATAAAATCTTCAATCGCAAGATTTCTGCTGCCATTCTTTTTCGTACCCCTGAAACCTAATAAAGCAAAAATGTAGCCGAATCGATTTTTAAATTTTTATTTTTATTATTTCACAAAAGCAACCCCAACTCATCGCTCATTTTTTTAAAAAATTATTTTTTATTAACATTAAAACACGCAAAGCCTAACAAAACAAAGCAATTTTGGGTTTATAAATAAATATTTATCTTAAAACGCTCGGGGTTATGCTTTTTTTCTTCTTCCTCTTTACCCCGGTCTCTGGTTGATTCGGCAGCAATTTTCGCTGCTATTGTGAAAAAAAAGTGCGGGGGGTGCTGATGCACCCCCCGCACAGGATTCGTCCGGGTTTAATTAATAACTCAATCTTTTAACCAGGCTCCTGATCTGATCAAATCATTCACCTTCATACTGAAACTGCTTCCTGAACCGGCGTAAGATGATTCCTGGCCTTCATTAATTGAGGCTGAGCCTGCAAGTTCTGACTGATCTTCTGATGCTTCAACTGATGCCTCAACTGAAGTTTCCATCGAAGTTTCATCAGCTTTTTCTTCAGCAATAGTATTTTCAAGAGCTTCATCAGAACATATATTCTTAACCATATCCTGGATTCTCTTAAGGGCCGCTTCAGAGCGGGCAACCACTGCAGGAATTCTATTGATTACGGGCTTTTTTACGCCCTGCCGTCTTTCCTTCAACTGGTTCATTTTGGCAAGCGCTCTGGAAAAAGGTTTTTCGGCAACCGGCTGCTGCCTCAGAACCGGCTTGTCTTCAGAAACAGCTATGTTTTCTTCCTTGTATTCGGCGGGTTTTACGACTGCTGAAGGCTGAATTACCACCTTTTTTTCAGGGTCTGCTACGATTTCAAGTTTGCCATCATTTACATCAAGTTTCAGAGGGGTATTGAACCAGTTCCATTCCGGTGGGATCTCGGTCTCAACCGCCTGCACTCTAGGTTTTCTGGCTTTTTTCACTGGTCTGGCGTCCGTTGCAGGAGGGGCAATCACTTTTACTTCGACCGCTTGAACCGGTTCAACGCGCTCAGTTTTTGCCTCAACCACTTCAATCGGCTTCGCTGAAGAAGCTTTTGCCTTATTCTCAGCAGGCTTTTCGACCTTTGCCGGTTTTTTTTCAGGCTCGGTGACCTTGGCTTCGATTACCGGCTCTTCAGTCTTGGCTTCTTTTACAACAGCCTTGGTTTGTGAAACAGACTTAACCGACTGGGGCTTTTCAAGCTTGGCTGGTTCAGTTTCGACCATTGCCGGTTCCTGATTGTTTTTTTCATCGGAAACTGGCGCTTCAACCTTATCCCCATCATCTTCTTCGATCGGCATTTGCTCTTCGGGGGCAGCTTCTTCGACCACAGGCGTTGCAACTTTCTTTGCCTTGGGCTGGGCTACCGGCCTGGGCGGAGGTACAACGGTTGGCGCTGTTAAATCCGGCGGAAGAACGGGTGATTCCAGGGCTGCCGCGGCACCCCTCATTTCACCGCCATCTGACCAGATTTGTACAGCTAGAAAACTTGCAGACAGCAGAAAAAGGACTCCCAGAGAGAGCAAAAATGGAAGTCCCTGTTGTTTTTTTATAAGTTTGATCATAAGTCTTTCCTGACGGAGTGTACCTCCGGGTAACACAATAGATTAATGCGAAAAGCTCAATAAGTCAAGCACTAACCAATGCTTACCGGATAATATCGACCAGGAAAGACAGAATTCTCAAACGAGCCCTATTTCTTGGCCCTTTCAAGATATTCGCCGGTCCTGGTATCGACACGGATCATTTCCCCGGCTTCAATGAACATGGGTACGCTTACCACATGCCCGCCAGCACAAGTTACCGGCTTTCCACCGCTGGTTGCAGAATTCCCCTTCACGTTGGGCGGAGCTTCAATAACTTCCAGCTCAACACTCGGAGGCAGTTCAACACCTATTGCCGCACCATCGTACACTTTCACATAAACTTCCATCTGTTCTTTGAGGAACTTGATCTGGTCACCGACAATGTCCTGTTCCATTTCAAGCTGCTCGTAGGACTGGGTGTCCATGAAATGCAGGAAGTTATCAGAAGCATACAAATACTGCATCAGACGCGTTTCAACAATAGCCTCATCAACTTTTTCGGTTGTCTGATAGCGCTGCTGAAAGATTGCGCCGGTTTTGATGTTGCGAAGCTTGGTCTGTGCCATTGCCCTCCAGTTGCCGGGCCGGACAAAATCTACTTCTACAACCTGGCAAAGTTCACCATTATACATGATAACCATGCCTTTTCTAAGATCATTAGCGGTTATTGCCATTACTACACTCTCCTGGCTGGATTTTTATCGGCAGATTATACCATATTTTGAACTATAAAAATATCAAAAAATCCATCGCGCAGCAGAGCGACATAATCAGAAAACAGATTATCACAAAACCGGTTTTAACAAAAACTATCATAAAACAGATAAAAATTTAATTATCCAAAAACAGATAATGCTTGTTTTGCGTTGCATTTCTAAACATTTTATTGGGGAATTCCGATAATCCTTATGCCGTATACTAGGAGACAGAAAATCGGTTTTATGCTGGAGGCAACAATGCTAAATATTGCTTTGCAGGGAATTATTCAGGGATTGACAGAATTTTTGCCCGTATCCAGTTCCGGGCACCTCACTCTAATTCAATTTTTTACTGGAAAAACTGATCTGGCAGAAAACCTGCTGACTGACATAGCCCTCCATTTTGGCACCCTGCTGGCAGTAATCTATTTTTTCCGCAATGATTTGAGGCCGTTTTTCAGCGTCAATGGCTGGAAGCAGGAAAAGACCAGAAAGCTTGCCAGCCTGATAATTGTCGCCAGCATTCCAACAGCTTTGATGGGGATCGGCCTTAAGAAGCAGTTTGAAGCGCTTTTTTCCAGCCCCAGGGCTGTTTGCGTCGCTCTTTTCATAACTGGTCTGATACTGCTCCTGGCTGAAAAACTTAAAGCCAGAGCAGCAACCGTTGAAAATTGCGAAAACCTTTCATTCGGCAAAGCCATATTTATCGGGTTCATACAAGGCTGCGCAATAACCCCTGGCATTTCCCGGTCTGGATCTACGATCAGTGCCGGTTTATTTGGAGGATTAAATGGTGAAGAGGCTGCAAAATTCTCCTTTCTTTTGATGATTCCCGCGGTAAGCGGAGCCACCCTTCTAGAGTTAAAAAAGTTTTTTGAAACCTCAACAAACCTGCCGGTTTCTGGAACTGAGCTGGCAGTTGGCGCTGTCGTTTCAGCAGTCACCGGTTTTTTAGCATTAAAACTTCTGGTTTTCATTGTCAAAAAACAGAAGCTATCGATTTTTTCCTATTACCTGTTCTTCATTTCGATTTTAAGCTTCATTGCGATTTCAGGGAAATAACTTATGAGCAATAAGAAGATTCTGTTACCCGAAACTCAGGCAGGGGCGAGGCGAACACCGAGAAAGCCCCGCACCGCCAACTCTCCAGCCCCTGCTTCAGGTCGCAGCAGACGCAATTCCAATGCCCCGCTGCCTTTTAACGTTTCCGACCATCAAAGGAACGAAGCGATTGGATTGATCATGATAGGAGTCAGCGCTTTTTCAGTATCACTGATTCATTATCTTAGCTCATCGAAGATTCCGGGGTTGGTAAATTACTGCATGGTTCATCTCGGTATAGGAGTATATATAATCCCAGGTCTGGTCAGCCTGATGGGAATTCAGAAGTTTCTTGAAAGACCATTTCAAAATCTCTCCTGGAGAATCGCCGGGTCCATTGGTGTAATAATTTTTGGCCTGGGCCTGCTTGGGCTTGAAGGAGGAAAAATCGGGGTTTACGCCATGAGTTTGGCCACCGGCATTTTCGGCCCGGTTCCGAGCAAGATCCTGTTCTTTTTCATGCTGATGTCTTCATTGATTTTCGCTCTCGACATTCTCTATAAAGACTTGTTGGCTGCAGGAGTTGTGCTGGTAAGTCTGGCCACCAGACTGTTTTTCTTTATCTGGGAAATTACTCTTACTCTGCTGGCCATGCTTATTGATGCCGTAAAAACTACCGCCCGGCTGACCAGTGTAATATTTGACCATATCCGCACTACCGTTCAGCAGCAGGCAGATTCACAGAAGCTGGGCAAGCTTCTTTCTTTCAAGCCACGAACTTCAGGAACCGAAGAAGAAGAAAAAGCTTCGGAGCAGATTATCAGCAAGCCGGAAAAGTCAGGTTCACCAGCGGAAAACAAAATTCCCCCGATGGAAGCGGAAGAGGCAACTATCATTCCAGAACCGAGAAACTGGCAAAAGAACCTTGAAGAGAGCTCAGTGCCTGTTGAATCAACCGGTGCGACAGCCTTCACTGTTCAGGTCAATCAGATACAGGGTGCCAATGTATTCCCGGTTGCCTCTGGAATCAGCGTTTTTGATCTGAAAGAAGAAAAAACGGACAAAATTGTTTCGACTGAAACCCCTGAAGGAGAAAGCGAAACATCATCAGAAGAAGATTTGAGGGTTTTGGTTGACTTCGAGGAAGATGAAGACGCGGATGATGACGACATTGCAGCATCTGCTGATGTAACCGAAGAAGACGAAGATTATGATGAAACGGTTTATCTTGAAGACAATCGCATTGACGAAGAAATTAAAAACGCTTCGAATTCGGCCAATGTTCCGACCAGACAACATAATCCCTATTCCGATTCTCAACTGCCTCCGCTTGAACTGTTACGCATTCCTCCACCCAGAGACAATCGCGAGTCTCAATCGGATTTGAGCCAGCGCTCTGCTTTGCTGCTGAAAACGCTTGAGGAATTTGGAATAAAGGCAAGTATTGTAGATATTATCGAGGGGCCTGCAGTATCAAGGTTTGAGCTAAAACCTGCTCCAGGAGTCAAAGTTTCGCGAATAACCGGCCTTTGCGATGATATCGCGCTTGCACTTGCAGCTCAGGCAATTAGAATAGAAGCTCCAATTCCCGGAAAACCCGCCCTGGGAATTGAA
>JBMOKV010000237.1:0-9870 GCA_049325495.1 Candidatus Rifleibacteriota bacterium
CCAATCTTGATCTTCATCCGATCGTTACCAGCGGCACATTGAAAGGCTTGCTGGAAGTGCGCGATGGGGCTATCGACAATGTTCTTGATGACTTGAACAAGCTTGCTTATACCCTGGCAACCGAAACCAACCAGATTCACCGGGTCGGTTATGGTCTAGATGGGGTTACCGGTCGCAACTTTTTTGCTGCTTTTACTTCAGTCGACCCAAATAACAGCTTCAAAGATTACATTCAGAGCATGTCTTTGAGTGATGAGGTTAAGAACAATATTGAAAAGGTTGCAGCTGCCGGTGGCACAATTGAGCATCCTACCGACCGTCTTAGAACTTATAACGGAGATGGCGACGGTTCAAATGCCATTCGTATTGCTCAGCTCAAGTTCGAAAGCTTCTTCAATGAAAACAAGTCCAATTTCAACGATTTCTATAACGAAATGATTACTGAAGTGGCCACGGTTAGTGAGAGATATCAGCGTGAGGCAGAATACAGCAACAGTCTGATGACCCAGCTTGATGCAAAAAGAGCCGAGCTTTCAGGCGTTTCGCTCGATGAAGAACTGGCAAACCTCATTAAATTCCAGCATGCCTATAATGCTGCGGCAAAGGTAATTACTACAGTAGATGAAATGCTCGACAAGATAATAAACGGAATGATCTGACCTGAAACATAGATAAACAGATCAGGAGGCAAATAAAATGCGAGTAACCAATCAATACATAATAAACTCGTTCATCAACCAGATTAACCGTAACAATTCAGAACTTAGCAATACTCAGATAAAGGTAAGTTCCGGTAAGAATTTCAGCCGTCCTTCTGAAAGCCCAACAGCAAGTGCATTGTCGATGCTGTATAAAACTGAAATAGTTGAAAACAAACAGTTTTCAGCGAATGTAGACAATGCCAACCAGTGGTATCAGAATATCGATGCATCACTTACCACTGTTGAAACTGCAATCCAGCGCGTGCGTGAACTTGCGGTTCAGGGTGCCAACGACACTCTGGTGCAGGCTGACCGAGATGCGATTGCCGAAGAAATCAATGAAATTCTTCTGCATCTGGTAGATGTTGGTAACACCAATGTTGCCGGACAATACATATTTGCCGGTCATGACGTTGACAAAAAACCATTTGAATATCTCACCGGGCTGAATTCTGGTGCCAACACCAATATGGTGACCTTTTCACTTGGTGATGTCAGAGAAGACATCAACCTTAATAACCCGATGAATATTATTTATGGTGGCGATAACAAAAGAATCACCTCAGAAATAGACCGCGGAACCATAGTTGAAAAGAGCGTGACCGGTCATGAAATTTTCTTCGGGTCAAGCGTTGTGACTCCGACGCCGGGTTTCACTTATACTTACCCGCCCCTTGAAAAGAGCCTGCCGCTCGATGCCCTTAATTCGGGTAAAGGCGTTCAGCAGGGCATGATTTTGATAACCGACCAGAATCTGGTTCAGCACAAAGTCGACCTCTCAACTGCTCACACCCTTGATGATGTAATAGGGATAATCAATGCAACCAGATCTTTTGAAGCGGGCATCGAAGAAGTTCCATCTGATACCGCTGCCGCACTGGGTTTGTATCGAAATGCAGGTCAGACAAGCACGCTTATTGGTTTGTCAGACCCAAAAATGCTGTCAGAATTTACCAATCTGACTGATTTGAATGGCGGTCTTGGTGTTCCTGAAGGCTATCTTAACATCAACACCCGCGATGGCCGAAACCACCGGGTTGACCTTACCGGCGCGGTAACTGTGGGCGATGTGGTTGCCAGAATCAACGCCATAGACGGTGGTGCCAGTGTTCAGGCCACTTTTGACATGATTCACAAACGCATCGATTTAAGTGATATCACCGGTGGAACCGGCGATTTTTCAGTTGACTCGACCCGCAGTCAGTTGTTTATCAAAGATGTCGAGCCCCATGTGGCAAGCGATCTGGGAATTCTCAACAATGTGGGGGCGGGCAATCAGATTTTTTCAACTTATGATGAAGACATGGAATCGGAAGCCACTCCCTTGTCATTTCTAAATGGCGGTAAAGGCGTTGAACCTGGTTATATGAATATTACCGGCCATGATGGGGTTACGACCCGGGTTGACCTGACCAGTGTCGGCCGTCCTCAGGATGTAATCGATGCAATCAATCTGCAGACCGGTGGAAACCAGACCGCAAGTTTCGATCTGGCAAGCAAAAGAATAGTTATAACCGACAATACTTTTGGTGGCGATGATTTCAGAATTGAAGAAGTTTTCGACAATAATCCGGTTGCGGTAAAAGAGGTTACAACGGTTACCAAGAATCTTGGCCTGCTGAAGTCTTCGCAGGGGAATACCATTGTTGGTGATTCTCTCATTCCCGGTGGTTTAACTCTGGCAGATCCTCTTTCGAGTCTTACACCGCCCCCTGAAGTTGGTTTCATGGTAATTCGCGGGGCCGACAACCAGCCCGTTGATGTGGATCTTACCGGTGCCAGCACAATTGGTGATGTCGTAAACGCAATCAACAACACAGGAAAATTTACGGCAACCTGGGATACTACTGCGAATCGGTTCGTTGTTTCCGACCCAAATGCGGTTTCAGGTAATTACGGCATTACCATCGAAGAAACTTCAAACACCGGCCGCGATCTTGGTTTTATTCTCAACACCAGTAATCACACAAACAATGTTTTAACTGGCTCTGCGATTGTGGTCAAAGCTTTGCCGACCCTTACCGGTTCTCTTGATATGAACCCGGCGGTAACCCGTGAAACTGAGCTGAAATCGCTGAACTCCGGTCGAACATTCAATTCCGGGGTTAATCTCGGCTACATTCGAATAACTGATAAAGCCGGACATTTCAAGGCCATTGACCTGAGAGGCAGTGAAACGATCGGCGACATTCTTGACAAAATCAACGATCCGGCAAATGGTCTGTATATAGAAGCCAGAATCAATAAAGATCAAAATGGTCTTGAAATTATCGATAAAAATCATGGGGCAACTGGAAAACTCGAAGTAATAGACATCGACAGCACCAGTGCCTTCGACCTGGGCATTGTCGGTCAAACAGTCGATCACAACTGGGTTGGCAAAGATATTGACCCGGGCATGACCAGCACTACCCCCATAAGCGCCCTGCGGGTAAATGACGGTGGGGTGATAATGGGCAAGCTCTATGTCCAAAGCGGTGAATTCTCTGGAGAAATTGATCTTACCGGGGTTAAAACGGTCGGTGAACTGATCGACAAGTTTTCAAATACTGATGCAAATTTCAATATTCAGGCCTGGATCTCTGATGATGGGCGCCGAATCAATCTTACCAACACCAAGGGCGAGCCTTTCATAAAAGTGCGCGATCTTGCAGAAGGTAACCCCAACGTTGCATCATCACTCGGTCTGGGCAATTCTCCATCGGTTTTCACTACTTTGATGGATCTGCGCGACAACCTTCTGCGCAACGATGCCAAGGCGATTTCAGAAGAAAACCTCAAGATGATCGATGAAGATCTCAATCGAATACTTAAATTGCATGCAGAGGTTGGAACCAAGAGCAATCGCGTAACTGCAACCAAAGAAAAACAGGAAAATATTTCTTTAAACCTAAAGAAAATGCTGTCAAGTGTCGAAGATATAGATATGGCTGAAGCTATTGTCCGGATGACTGAACTGGAAACTGCTTATCAGGCAGCGCTACAGACAGGAGCAAGGGTAATGCAGACAACCTTGATGGAATTTCTCAGATAAGCGAAGGAAATAAGCGTTAAGTATGAATCTTTCCACATCAAGATTTGGAAAAATTAGCATTGCTGATGAAGAGATCATAACCTTCCAAGAGGGCTTACTGGGCTTTGAGGATTACCATCGATATGTTGTTTTCAATACGGATGACGGAAGCCCGTTCCGTTGGTTGCAATGTGTTGATGATGGGAATCTGGCGTTCGTTATCATTGAGCCCCTGAGCTTCATGTTCGAGTATGATCTCGAAATCTCAGATGCAGATGCAGAATTTATTGCTCTCAAACGTGCTGAAGATGCAGTCCTGTATGTCATTGTTTCAATTCCTCAGAATCCGAAAGATATGACAGCCAATCTTCAGGGACCGCTTGTAATCAATGCCGCCAATCGCAAAGGCCGGCAGGTCATTTCAAGCAACAGTCGTCACTCAGTTAAGGCACGCATCCTTGATGAAATGGAAAAACGTGCGGCCAAGCTGAAAGAAGTCCAGGATTCTCTCGACTCCGATCAAAAGGATGGTGAGGGATAATGCTGGTACTGACCAGAAAAATCAATGAAAAGATCATTATTGGTGACGATGTCGAAATAGTACTGGTCGATATTGGTAAAGACCAGGTCAAAATCGGTATTAATGCCCCGCGGAATGTAAAGGTTCATCGCTGGGAAGTTTACGAAGAAATCCAGAAAGAAAACAGGGAAGCAGCTAAGATCACCTCTCTTGATCCGCTTAAGAACCTGCCTCAGGATATTCTTAAAAACTTTGGAAAAAAAGATATTAAAGCTAAAAACAAAGATAAATGAAGAAAAACGGAGATAAGGAATTGTAATTGGCTATAATCGTCGGAAATCGGGCTAACGTTTGGGGAGTCGGAATTCCGATGGAGTATGTAGAACGGGGAAAAATAAAGCTTCGAAGCAGATAAAAAACGGATTTAACCCCAACTAGTCATGGAGGCAAACCTATGGCCCTGCGTATTAACACAAACATAACGGCTCTAAATGCGCATAGCAATCTGGTGAGAAACGACAGCAGATTGTCTAGCTCAATCGAGCGCCTTTCGTCAGGCTTGAGAATCAACCGAGCATCCGATGATGCTGCTGGTCTGACGATCTCCGAGAAGCTTCGCACCCAGGTGCGCGGTATTAATCGGGCCATCATGAATGTCCAGGATGGAATCAGTCTTATTCAAACAGCCGAAGGCGCGCTGAATGAAACCCACAGCATGTTACAGCGCATGCGTGAACTTGCTCTGCAGTCAGGTAACGATACTCTTACCACTTCTGACAGACTCGAAATTCAGAAAGAAATCGCTCAGCTCAAAGAAGACATCAACAGAATTTCTTACGGTACTGAATTCAATACCAGAAAACTGCTTGATGGAAGTGGAACAGCAAAAATTTCCACCAGCGATCCCAAGAACCTCGATCCAGTCGTTACTGGCGAGGTATTAACCTTTTCTGATTTCTCTGTAGTGGTATGGCCGAAGTCTGAATACATACCTGGGGTTGGTATGAAGGTCTACGACGGCACTCCTGAACGGCAGCACTCAAACATTTTTACCACCGTTGAAGGCGAAATCGCCACTGGCAGCACCACTTTGCAATCATTGTCAAATTTCTATGATTCAAATGGTCATTTCATTCTCGACCTGCCACAGACCCTGTTTCTGCAGGGCGATAACAGCCAGGGCGAAATCGTGGTCAGTAAAGACCTTACCCTGAATCAGTTGAACGAAAGAATTCAGGCAGCCATGACTGAAGATCAGCTTGGCAAGGGTCTGCATTTTGAAGGTTCAGAATCATTGTTCATGACCTATGGTGAAAACAATGGTCAGATTCTGGTTACCTCTGGCCGCAACGGAGAACTGGGCCGCATCAATTTTACCGGTGAAGAAAGCCTGGTAAAAGCTCTTGGTTTCCAGCAGGTCGTTGCCCCCGAAGACCCGGTTTATTCGATTGCCGTAACCAATCTTGGTGTTCCTTATGGTGAAAGACAGACCATGACCACTCAGATTGCCGGTCATCGTGCCCCCGGGCTGATCGAAGGCATCGATCTCACTTTTGAACCACCGCTTGCCGCACGTGTTGACTCAATTTCTGCAACTCTGGGCATTTCAATCGCAGCCGGATTCAACTTTGACGTTGATGACTCCACTTCTGCAGCAGGAACTGTAACAATTACCGTTGCCAGCGGCGTTTTCAGTATGAGTCAGATTGCCTCGATCATGAATGCCGACCTGACCAACGCCAACAGCCTGGTGAGAGCCAGAATCAACGATCATTATGCGATCGAATTCTACACTCTCAATACCGGTTCAGCAGCATACGTTTCGATCAGTTCTACTACCGACGCAACAAACCCGCTGGGTATTGCCAATGGCAGATATACCGGTTCGGGTGGTAACCCGGGTGTGGCGAAAGCCTATGATCTGATCAACAGCTTTGACTTCTCACAGGCTGGTCTTACCGATATTGTTTTCACCATTACCGACCAGCACTCCGCCACTTCGGCAACAACCATTACGCTTACCGGAAACTATACAGCAGGTGGTCTCAATTCACTGGTCGAAGCAATCAATATGCAGATTGGCGCAAACAATCTGCGCATCGTTGCTGAAAACAGCAACGGAGTTCTCGCTTTCAGATCACTGGAAACCGGCGTGCAGTCGAACTTCACCATTGCCAATGCGGGCGGTGGCCAGAACGTTTCAGTTGGCCTGAGAATGTATGAACAGACCACAAGTTCAGGCTTTGACGGTAATCCGACGAATCAGAATTTCGCGTATGACCAGGCTTCGAGCAGGTTTGGCTATGTTGTTGCAGAAAGTTCTGCCTCTGCGGGTGTTGACAACCTCTCTTTCTACATCGCTGACCTTGATGGCAACGGTATGGTTCTTACATTTACCGCTGCCGACGCGATGACTGGAAACTCTTTCCGGTCACTGGTAGAAATTGCTAACCTGGTTAACTCACAGGCCAGCACTCAGGGTGTAAAGGTCAATGCTGAAATCAATACGGCGGCACAGACCATAAGATTCTTCTCAACCATTCCGGGCAAAGACGGAAAGGTTGTTATGACTGAACTGGGAAGCCCCGATTCACTTAACACAATCAAAAAGATATTTGATATCGATCCGGTTGCTTACGAGAACGGTGTGGGCCAGTATGCCTTTACCATGCATATTAAAGATACTTCGATTCAGTTCCAGATTGGGCCGAATCAGGGTCACACTGCAAAAGCCAACATCATCAGAACCGACTGCCGGGCATTGGGCATCGAAGATCTCGATCTTACAACGGTTAAATCTTCTGAAATCGCAATTGGTTTGATCGATAAGGCTCTGCAGCGCATTTCTTCAGAACGTGCCAAACTGGGTGCCATCGAAAACCGCATGACTTACACCAACAACAGTTTACGTGTGGCTCTGCAGAACATGACCGCTTCCGAATCTCGAATCAGAGACGTGGATATGGCTGCCGAAGTCATTGAAATGACCCAGTCTCAGATTCTGCAGCAGGCAAGTAACGCCATGGTCGGACAGGCCAACGTTTCAGCCCAGTCCGTTCTCGACCTGCTCAGATAAAAGTATAATACATAGGTTTGCACCGGGTTGCCTGCGGGCAACCCTTTTCTTTTGTCTGATTTTGCTGTTGGTTGCGCAACCAGGTTTCGGTTGCGCAATGGGTTGCGCAATTTTTTTCCGGTTTCGTTTGTGAAAAAAGTCTCCAAGGCTGTTTTTGATCCATGTTTAAGGTGGTTGGCATGGTTTCTGCGATGTTCAGAACAAATCATTTTTAAAGGAGATTTCAACATGAGCGCTGCCGTAGAAAAAATCAATTCCGTAAACTTTCAGGAAAGTGTCGGCCAGGGAACGGTTCTGGTAGATTTCTGGGCTCCCTGGTGCGGGCCTTGCCAGATGCAGTTGCCGATTCTTGAAAAAGTTGCGCAGAGAGTTGGCGAAAAGGCCAGAATAGCCAAGCTTAACGTTGAAGAAAGCCCTGATATTGCTGCAAAATTCAACATATTTTCGATACCTACCCTGATTGTTTTCAAGGGTGGTCAGCCGGTTAAGGTTTTCCAGGGTCTGCAGACCGAAGAAACTTTAGTTAACGCCGTATCCTAAGGAGATTCAGCATGAAGATTCTAATCGTAGGTGGAGTTGCCGGTGGAGCGAGCGCCGCAGCCAGAGCCAGAAGGCTCAGTGAGGATGCAGAAATTATTCTTTTCGAGCGTGGCGAGCACATTTCTTTTGCCAATTGTGGTTTGCCTTATCATGTCAGCGGTGTAATCGACAATCGCGAAAAGCTGCTGGTTACTACCCCTGAAATTATGAAAAGCAAATTTGCCATCGATGTTCGCATTTTAAATGATGTAATGAAAATCGATCGCGATAAGAAACAGATTATCGTTAAAGATCTGCAGAAAAGTGAAGAGTATGTTGAGTCATACGATCATTTGATTCTAAGCCCGGGTGCTGCGCCATTTAAGCCCCCGATTTCCGGGGTTGACAGCCCCAATATTTTATCATTGCGAAATCTTGAAGACATGGATCGGATCAAATCAGTTGCCGCAGGCAGCAAAGATGCTCTGGTGATTGGCGGTGGTTACATTGGTCTTGAGATGACCGAATCATTGCGCCACATGGGCATCAATGTAGTGCTGGTTGAACTGGCTCCCCAGGTCATGGGTCCTTCTGACCCTGAAATGGCTTCAATGCTCCATACTGAAATCGAGATGCAGGGTGTCAAGCTTAGACTGGGTCAGTCGGTAACATCGTTTGAGCCGATCGGCAAGCGCCTGAAAGCAACACTAAGTTCCGGTGAAAAACATGAAGTTGATCTGGCAATCATGGCCATTGGTGTTCGGCCCGAAAACAAGCTTGCCAAAGAAGCGGGCCTTGAAATTGGGAAGACTGGTGGAATCAAGGTTAACAGTTTCATGCAGACCAGTGACCCGGCAATTTACGCGGTCGGCGACGCCATCGAGGTAATTGACCTGATGAGCGGTCAACCGGCTCTGATCCCATTGGCCGGGCCGGCAAACCGTCAGGGTCGTATCGCAGCTGACAATATTTTTGGTATGAAGCGCGAATACAGAGATACTCAGGGTTCTGCTGTCTGCAAGGTTTTTGATCTAACTTTTGCCATGACCGGCCTTAGCGAAAAGCAGGCGGTCAAAAATTCAATTAAATTTGATAAAGTATTCGTTCATCCTGCCAATCATGCTAGTTATTATCCGGGAGCTACTTCAATATCGCTGAAAGTACTGTTTGATCCTGAAACCGGAAAAGTGCTCGGCGCCCAGGCAGTGGGTCTCGATGGCGTCGATAAGCGCATCGATGTTCTTGCCGTTGCTGTTAGAGCCGGCTTGACCGTTTATGATCTTGAAGAGCTCGAACTTTGTTATGCTCCGCCTTACGGTTCGGCGAAAGACCCGGTGAATTATGCGGGTATGGTTGCGGCAAACCTGCTTCGTGGAGCTGCAGAGCATTTTCATGTGGCCGATATTGAAAAATTCGATGGCAGAAAACGTCTTCTTGATGTCAGAACCATAGAGGAAGTTATGGCGGGAGCAATTCCAGGCGCCATGCACATTCCTCTGCACGAAATTCGTGAGCGTATCGGCGAGCTTTCGCCAGACAAAGAATACATGGTTTACTGTCAGGCTGGTTTAAGAGGCTATCTGGCTTATAGAATTCTCAAGCAGAAAGGCTTCAAGGCTTCCAATCTGGATGGTGGGTATAAAACCTACAGCATGGTCAATAAGAATGCCATTTATGATAAGGCGCAAATGTCAGATGATGCCGGCGGCGAAAAAGAAGTGCCGCTTGAAAGTGGCGAAACGCAACTGCAGATTGTCAGGCAGATCGATGTTTCTGGCCTGCAGTGTCCTGGGCCGATCAGCAAATTGCGGGAAGCGGTAGATAAAATTGACAAGGGTCAGGCAATTGAAGTAATTGCTACAGACCCGGGTTTTGCTGCAGATGTGCCGGCCTGGTGCCGCTCTACCGGTAACCAGTGTGTTTCTATCGACAAAATTGCTGGTGGCAAATTCAAGGCAGTAGTCAAAAAGGTAGGTAAGCTTGAATGCAGTACTCTAACCACCTGCCAGAAGAAAATGACGAATGTTGTTTTCAGCAATGA
>JBMOKV010000237.1:9880-17345 GCA_049325495.1 Candidatus Rifleibacteriota bacterium
TTATCGCCAATGGGGCAGCGGCAGCTGGCTATGAAACTACACTTTTCTTTACCTTCTGGGGTTTGAGCCTGTTGCGCAAAGAATCGGAAAAGCCGGTTGAAAAAAATCTGGTTGAAAAGATGTTTGGAATGATGCTGCCCAAGGGGGTTGACGGCCTGAAACTTTCAAAGATGCATTTGGGTGGCATGGGAACCATGATGATGCATAAGGTCATGAATGACAAGCATGTTACATCTCTTAAAGACCTGCTCAAGAGTGCGGTTGATAACAAAGTTAAGCTTGTTGCCTGCTCGATGAGCATGGATGTAATGGGAATCAAAGAGTCAGAACTCATCGAAGGCGTTGAAATTGGCGGAGTTGCAATGTATATCGACGAGTTGAGCAAGAGCACTTCTGGTCTTTTCATCTGATTCTATACAAAAGCTCATTGAATTGTTTCGATATCTCTCTGCGCTTCGACCCGTTAAACGGGCTCAGCAACCGAAAATGCGGTCATTGAGCTAGTCGAAATGCCCGCATTTTTAAAAACGAATGAATGCGCTTTTGCATATAAGAATTTCAAAAAAATATTTGCATGGGCCGGCTGTTATGCCGGCCCTGTTTTTTGCTGCAAACGATTGCAGCGTTATAAAATGAATGGAATTTTTGAAAGATTGTTTTCTAAAAACGCACTCGCAAAGGCCAAAAAGCCGCTAAGAAACACAAGTAAATTCAGAGAAAAAGCAACTCTGTGCCCTGGTGGCCTTTGAGGCTTTGTGGGATGCAATTTTAATAATGCCACTGGAGTATGGTTTTTTGAAATGTAATAGAATACGCAATCACTTTGCTTCATTAAAATGAAAATTTGATTTATTCGATAAAAACATGGGAAATTAATGAAAATAAGATATTTTTAATAGTAAAACGAAGCAATTTTGCAATATTCGTCATTAATCTTTAAATTGGCCCCAAAATAGGGCGAAGAGATGTGGGGGCTAATGTCGATAGACCTAATAGACGAGGAAAAATAGGCTGTTTTGACCGAAGCAGTAAATAGAAAGGAGGCGTAAGGCGAATTGTAAAAAAGAAACCGGTCTGAAAATTTAAGGAGTTTCAGTGCAAGGATGCGCTGAAAGACGACAATCAAGGAGGAAACTTATGTCGTTGCGAATCAATCAAAATGTCCTGTCAATTCAAACCTACTCAAGTCTTTCTCAGACTAATAACCGGCTTGAAAAATCGATTCAGAAGCTCAGTTCTGGCTTAAGAATCAACTCAGCCGCCGACGATGCAGCCGGGCTGGCAATCAGCGAAAAAATGCGTCGGCAGATCCGAGGCCTCAATCGCGCCGCACTGAATGCTCAGGATGGCATATCGATGATTCAGACCGCTGAAGGCGCGCTGAATGAAACCCAGGGCATTGTACAGAGAATGCGTGAACTGGCGATTCAGGCTTCAAACGATACGCTCACCAGTAATGACCGCCTCGAAATTCAAAAAGAGGTAAATCAGCTGCGCGACGAAATCGACCGCATTTCCCGTTCTACCGAGTTCAATACCAAAAAACTTCTCGATGGCAGTCAGTCTTCATCGATCAGCTCAACTTCCAGACATGTTAAGGGAATCGTAGTCGGTAACACCAATGGAGGGGGGGACTATGATGTCAGCATTGCCCTCCTGAATGGTGGTATTTCGCAGATGCAGCGTTCACAGATCTTTACCGATTCGTCGGGCAATCTGGCTCAGGGCAGCACCAGACTTGAAGATATTTCTCAGTTCTATAACGATGACGGTGTTTTTGCTCTTACCAGTCCGCAGAAAATGACCATTTCAGGCAACTCCGATTCTGTAGAATTCACGGTTGATGGCAAAATGACCCTTGATCAGCTGGCAGCTGAACTTCAGCAGGCTCTGAGTGGTTCGAGCAAACTTGGCATTGCCAATTCAACTGCTGGAGTGGTGGGAACTGCTCAAACGGGTGTAACTGGTCTTGGCGGTTACATTCAGGTAGTTTCTGGTTCGGCAGGAGACCGTGGCGACTTTTCGGTTGCCGGTCCCCAGGAATTGATCGATGCCCTTGGGCTTTCAACGGTTAGAGAATCTGCAGACACTCTGGTGCAGTTGACACTTACCGATGCATACGGAAACGTAAGCAATGTCCGAACCAGCAGCGATCGTGCATCTGGTCTTCTTGAGGGAATAGATGTCCAGTTCGCTTCTCAGGCTGCTCAAATTGCAGGGGTTGGCGGGTTGCAGTCGGGCCTTACGCTTTCGGCTGATCAGACCTTTCAGATTTCTGCCGGCGGCCAGGTTGCCACGGTTACGATTTCTGCAGGAGACTGGAGCCTTGAAGGTATTGCCCGTTCAATAGACGCTCAGACTTCAGCCATTTCAGGAATGGATACTGCAGTTGTCGATGGTGAACTGAGAATCACATTTGTTCCAACAACCGCGACTATTGCTTCAACAATCAACATTGGTGCTGCGGCAGCAGACGAAATCGGTATTCAGAATGGTTTGTTCAGTGGTTTTGTGGATGGCAGCAAAGATCAGAGCAAGGTAATTGAAGGTTTCAGCATGTATCGCGTTGCAACAGCAACTGGTGTTGTTTTCAGCGTTGGTGACGGGGTGGATTCGTTCGGGTTTACCGCATTCACAACCATGTCTGTAGCAACCTCCGCAGATTTCTTTGAAATCGGTGATTTCAAGGCAACGGTCAATGGTCAGTTGTCGGCAAACAACGTTGATGTAAGGCTGGATGCAGTGAATGGTTCTCTTGCATTTACCGCTCTCAGGGTTGGTCAGGAAAATGTCGATGCGGGATCACCGGTTACCAGCCGGGTCGTTCTTAATATTGGTGATGCCAAAACCTTGAACGATTTCGGTCTCAAGAATGGAACCAGCAAAGGCAGCGGTGATACCAATTTCAGATTACATATCGTAGATAACAAGCCACAATTCCAGATTGGTGCCGATCCTGGCCAGAATATGCGGGTTTCGATGGGTGATATGTCTTCGAATGCTCTGGGCGTGAACAATCTGGATATGACAACAGTTAAGGGTGCTCAGGAAGCTCTGGTGCGGATAAACAAGGGTCTCGACCTGATTTCATCCGAAAGGTCAAAGCTTGGAGCTTTCCAGAACCGGTTGGAGTATGCAATCAACAATATCAGAAATACCTCAAGCAACCTTACTTCCGCCGAATCACGCATTAGAGATGCCGATATCGCCATGGAAATGATCGAATTCACGAGAAATCAGATTGTCGCTCAGTCTGGTACGGCAATGCTGGCTCAGGCCAACATGCTGCCGCAGAGCGTGCTCTCGCTTCTCGGCCAGTAATTGAACATTTAAGATTTATCTTTTTTGCCTGCCACGGCTTTGCCGTTGGCAGGCATTTTATTTTAGAGAAATTGGCAGATTTTAAGATTCATTGGCGCGAAAAATGAACTTAAAAAGTTAAAATCATCCAATTTCGCCAAAAAATGGTTTAATAAAATATGTGAGGCTGGCCGATAAGGAATAGGCCTGTTAGTAAAGGCTCTGGTGCAAGGAAGCACGGTTTGAATGATTCATGGAGGAATCGAGTGATAGTTTCTGCAATATTTAAATGGTTTGCTGCCCGAAAAAATTTTAAGTTCCGGCAGAGATGTTGCCATTCCTTCAATAAATCTCAACCGTATAAATTCGCCAATGATGCTGTTTCTACGGGTAAAAGTTCAAATGAAAAATAAATTTTTAAAAAACTGCTTGACCGAATAGCGGTTTTAAATAACATTAATTTTTCAGGCGCAAGGACGCGCAAAAGATGATTCACGGAGGAATCACATGTTTGTTTCTGCTATGCTGGTTTTTGTCTCTGCTCGAATATTTTTCAGTTTCGGCAGAAACATGGCTATTCCTCCAGAAATTCTCTACTGCGTAAATTCCTTTAAATTTTTGTTTATGCAGGAGAGATTCAAGTAATCATTTAATCTGGTAAAGACTGCAATATCTGACTGCAGCTTTCAATATTTTAAGTTCTCAAGGCGCAAGGACGCGCAAGAGATGATTCACGGAGGAATCAAAAATGTCATTACGTATTAATCAGAACGTTCTTTCAATTCAAACTTACGGTAATCTTACCCAGACCTCAAATCGATTAGAAAAATCGATTGAAAAGCTCAGTTCGGGCTTGAGAATTAACAAGGCTGCTGACGATGCAGCCGGCCTGGCGATCAGTGAAAAAATGCGACGCCAGATCAGAGGTCTTAACCGGGCGGTTTTAAATGCCCAGGATGGAATTTCGATGATTCAGACCGCAGAAGGCGCTCTGAACGAGACTCACAGTATTCTGCACCGCATGCGCGAGCTGGCTATTCAGTCATCGAACGATACTCTCACCAGCAATGACCGCCTTGAGATTCAGAAAGAAGTGGTGCAGCTCAAAGACGATCTCAACCGCATTGCCCGCAACACTGAATTCAATACAAAAAAACTGCTTGATGGCAGCCAGACTGCCTTGATAAGCTCAAGTTCCAATTACATAAAAGGTATTGTTTCAGGCTATCCCAAAGACAGTGCGGGTGATTATGATGTCAGTATAGCTTTGTTGAGTGCCGGTATTTCGCAGATGCAGCGCTCTCAGATTTTTACGATCAACGATGAAAATGCCAATCTTGCTCAGGGCACAACTCAGCTTCAGAGTATTTCACAATTCTACAATTCAAATGGTGTTTTCATTCTCGATACACCACTGGCTTTGACCATCAATGGAAACTCCCGTACTACTTCGATTCAGCTCGATGCCCAGATGACCGTCGATAACGTTGCTGCAGCCATTCAGAATGCGATCGGCAGCGAAAGTGGTCTTGGCATCAAAAACTCAAAAACTTCTATGGTTAATACTGCTCAGACCGGAATTGCCGGGTTGGGAGGCTATCTTGAAGTGATTTCCGGCAGCATTGGTGAGTCGGGAGAGATTTCTTTCTGTGGTGATCAGCAGGTTGTGGATGCTCTGGGCCTTTCAGTCAGTCGTGCCGCAGAGAATAACCGGGTTGAAATGACTTTGCGCGACAGTTTTGGCAATCTTCGCCAGATTAAAACTGAAAGCAATCGGGGGGTAGGCCTGCTCAATGGCATTGACATAAATTTTGAGTCGCAGGCGGCACAAATTGCCGGTATATCAGGTCTTGAGTCGGGTCTATATTTCTCCTCTGCCGAAACTTTCTATCTGAATGTTGGTGGAGACAGTGTTCAGGTAAGTGTTCAGGCGGGATACTGGACAATGGAAGGTCTGGCCAGAAGCTTCAATCATCAGATTCTCACTGCGATCGATAATGGTGCCAGCGATTTAATGGGTCTTTCAGCAGCGGTTGTCGAAGGAGAAATCAGATTTTCATATGACCGGCCTGCCACAGCTGCTGCCAGTGTTGGAACAGCGATAAGAATTTCGAGTTCAACCAACAGCGTTCTGGGATTCTTGAATGGAACCTATTCCGGTTTTGTGGATGGTCAGAAAGATTCGACCAAGATTGAATGGGGCTTTACAACCTACCGCACCGATCTGACGCTGCAGGGGGATTCGGTTGATTTGAAACTTAGCGATGGTGTCAACACGGTTACTCTCAGAGTTATTACTGCGATTTCGACTTCTGCGGCAGGATCGGTTACAGCCGCAGATATGATCAGATTTATCAATTTCCAGGCTACCATCAATGATCAGCTTACACAGGCAAGTGTGGCCGTAAGAGTTGACCAGATTGGCGGAACCATGGCCTTTACTTCGCTCAGGGTTGGTACACAAAATCTCGACGCGGCAGCTGCATATACCAGCATGATTTCACTTGAAGTCACCGATACAGCTGGTGGAACTGTATCAGCAGGCGACAGCTTCATGCTGCAGATGGGTATGTCAGAAGGTACAACCAAAGGGGCCGGCGACAAAAACTTCAGATTACATGTTGTTAACAATACACCGCAGTTTCAAATAGGCGCAGATCAGGGTCAGAACATGGAAGTATCGATGTCAGACATGAGTGCTGCTGCCCTCGAGGTTGATAAGCTGGATCTGACGACGGTTGCTGGTTCGCAAAGAGCCATTGGTAAACTAAATCGGGCGATAGATATGGTTTCAGCAGAAAGATCCAAGCTTGGAGCGTTTCAGAACCGCCTCGAATACGCGATCAACAATCTGCGCAGCACCCATTCAAATCTTTCTTCAGCAGAATCGCGCATCAGAGATGCAGATATTGCCAACGAAATGATCGAATTCACCAGAAACCAGATCGTTTCACAGTCAGGCACCGCAATGCTGGCCCAGGCAAACCTGATACCACAAGGAGTGCTGCAGCTGCTGCAATAATTAAACAAACAGTTAATTAAAAATCACAATTAAATCTGCCACAATCTGTTTCGGATAGTCAATTGGCTCCTTTTATCGTGCATTCGAGTCACCAGATTTGAAATATGTATGAAAAACGAGAGTAGTCCAAAAGCATATCAGATTCTGAATCTCCCAGATTCCCCGGCCTGGCCGGGGCATCTGGAAGCAGAAATCAGATATGAATAATCAAACTGACTATCGGTCAGCAGGCTGCCCGGGTGATGATATCAAATTGAATCGAGCCTGAGAGAAGTCTGGACAGACGGTTGAACAGAGTTTGAAAAAACAGCTTTGCAGCTGTTCATAATAATGACGTTGTTCGGGCAATAAGGATGCGGACAGATCCGATTTCCGGTTGCGCATGGATGCGCGACTAGAAAAGATTCATGGAGGAATCGGAGATGTCGCTTAGAATAAACCAGAATGTTCTGGCTATGGGTACCTACAAGTCGGTTGCGCAAAACTCGAGCCGGCTTGAGAAGTCCATTCAGAAACTCAGTTCAGGACTGAGAATCAATTCTGCCGCTGATGATGCGGCCGGGTTATCCATCAGCGAAAAAATGAGAAGACAGATACGTGGTCTTAGCCGGGCGGTTTTGAATGCCCAGGATGGAATATCGATGCTGCAGACCGCAGAAGGGGCCTTGAATGAAACTCACAGCATTCTTCAAAGAATGCGTGAGCTGGCAATTCAATCATCGAATGACACCCTGACCAGTAATGATCGGGTTGAGATCCAGAAAGAGATTGTTCAATTAAAGGACGATCTAAATCGAATTGCCAGAAATACGGAATTCAATACGAAGAAACTGCTCGACGGAAGTCAGACGGCATTGATCAGTGCCAGCTCAAATGCGGTTAGAGGTATGGTCACCGGCCCAATAACCGGAGGTGGTGGCGATTATAACATCAGCATTGCGCTCTTGAAGGGTGGAATAGCTCAGATGCAGAGTTCGCAGATATTCACCCTTAATGACCAACAGGGGAATCTTGCGGATGGTGGAACACAGCTGCAAAGCATTGCGCAGTTTTATGATGCTAATGGGGTTTTCGTCCTGGACACCCCGCAAAAGCTCATTATTAATGGGAATTCTCGAACCACAGATATAAATTTAGATGGCC
>JBMOKV010000238.1:0-17327 GCA_049325495.1 Candidatus Rifleibacteriota bacterium
GTAGGTATTACCTTCGCGGCTTTCAGTTACGTTTTCGACGTTACCCAGCGATGCGGCATTTTCACAGATAACCACAAATTAGAGTCGATTCAGCATTGTCATCACTGCCGCGGCGAATTTATCAAATTAATCTCCGGAAACCATGGCGTAATCTGGAATTCTTATGCGACTATCGGAAGCAGCGAAAAGCTTGTGAAGGCGTGTTTGAACAATATCGGCCAATTCTATTTCCATGGTTTGAACGGGCAGATTGCTGATTTTTTTGTCGTCGAGTTTTTTCCAGAGAATTTCAATTGCGCTGAAGAATTTGCACCAGTTGGTAGTCTCGGTAACATTTTCGGGCTGGCTGAGAAAAATACCAGCCCAGTTTTCGTTGGCCAGGCTGTAACGCCTTTCCTTTTTAGCGGGTGGATGGGTCACCAGACCTGAAATGGACATTTCAAAAAGAGCATCCTGAATAGATTTCCATGAATAATAAGAATTGGAGGCAATTTCGCTGATGCTTGCACTGTTTTTCAATAAAAGGGCCAGCATTATTTCTGCTCTTGAGCCCACGCCAAAAAAAGCTCTGAGCTGCAATTGCAGAGCTGCCGGCTTTCCTGCCCGAAAAACAGAATTCATACCACGATCGATAAAAGGAAGCCGCAAAAAACCGTAAGCGGCGAAATCATCGTCGGTTTTGCCGACGATAGGCAATGGTCTATTGTCGGGCAAAAGAAAAAGACTAAAATTGTTCTCAGAAGACAGCTTTCTGAGCTTGCTTTCAATTCCACGCCATTTCGGTGTCGCCTTTTTCCTGGCCAGCATGCGGCAGATTGGGCCCATAAGCCTGGATTCATGGAAGCTTTCCTTTTTGATAATGCTTTGCAATCTCTGAATATTAATTAATCGTTCATTTGAAATTAGCCAGGAGATCATTTCGTCAAAAAGTCTCTGATCATATCTTCCCCAGAAGCAGGTTGTCAAAATCAGAGCTTCAACATCGGCCGCAGAACTCCAGGGCTTTGAATCAAAGCCGGCAACGCCGAGTTGAGTCCAGCCAGACCAGAGAATGCGCAGCATCTGTTGCCGAAGGTTTTCCTTAAAGGTCTGAAATGATGTGTTCATAACCAAGCTCCCTGAGCAAAAATTCAAGCATTTCTCTGAAACCGGAAGAGACATCATGGGTTAGACTCCATTTTGCTGCCCGCATTAACTCTTCGTCAGCAGGCGAAACCGCAAGAAGATCGGTTATATGGTAACCGCCACGGTCAACCGCTGCATACAATTTAAAATGAATCTGGTCAATGCGACTGATGTAATGCAAGATCAGGTTCGGGCCAATAACCCGGGTTACAAGTCTTTGGGCAAAACCTTCTGGGAGTCCCATTCTAAATAAGTCAGCAGGACCAGTGTTCAGCCAATCCGGGGGTAATTCAGAAAAACTTGCCAGTTTTGCCGCATTTTTTACAAGTTCTTCTGGAAGGGGTTCCGGATCAATGATCTTGCCGTTCTCAATCCTGGCAACGATATCAACATCTTTTGTTGCCCGGTTAACCAGTCCAAGAGCGATCAAAGCTGAGCCCCCGCAAACGATCAACTCGAAACGATTTTCAGTTTCAAGGCTTATCAGATCGTTTAATTGAGTCAGAATAGAATCCAGATTGACTTGATTTAGTTTTTTCAAAATAATTTATTCCCATATTTAATTGAGTTATAACTTAATATTATCAATCTTTCACAAAACCTGCAATTTTTTTACCCGGCAAAATTCAACTTTCCGCTCGTCTACCCTTAAGAATCCGGCCATTCTCAAACAAGGAGAATTTGAAAATGGACGAAAACAAAGTTTAACCCTGTATAAATACAAATACCGCCTTGAATCGGTTCGGCTACAAGAATGGTACTATGCATCACCCTCTACAAAATCGATGATGGCACAGTCATTACCCCTGGCAAAGCGAAAAAATTATAAAATTCAAAGCATATTTTTCAAGTGCTTATTTCAATTCTAATTCGGTAGGTATTACCTTCGCGGCTTTCAGTTACGTTTTCGACGTTACCCAGCGATGCGGCTTTTTCACGGATGGCTTCGCTGTAGACGTTTTTCAGGGCGGAGTTAATTTCTTTTCTTGCATCAGAAGCCAGTTCTTTCAGCTCGGCTATAACCTGAGCTTTCATCGACTCGACAGCACTGGCGACCTGGTAGCTCTGGGCAACCTGCCCGGCTTCCATGGCCCGGGCCAGCTCTTCGCGAAAGCTCTGCAGATATTCTTCGTAAACCATGACGGTGCAGCTCTCCGGCATGGGAACAGTGAGTTTCATCGTCATCGTAACCGGGTCGAGAACGGCGGTAACCCCGTCGCGGCAAGGCATGCCAAGGCCTTCTTCGGTTTCGGAGAATCCTTTGGCCAGCAGCTCTTTCTGCAGCAGTTCGCGCATTCGCGGGGCGGGCAGAATGTCGAGCAGGGTAAAGACCAGGGAAAAGCTGCCGGCGTGATTGCCTGCCCCTTTTGGAATCAACACCTCAACCGGAATTCTAATTGAATATGACCGACTCATATACCATGTCCTCCAGACCTCTGGTCTCGTTATAATCGCGCAGAACCGCCTCAAAATCGATTAACTGCTGTTCAAGCCCGCTGGTGCCGAAAAGGCCAAGAAGAAAGCGGTCGTCGTCGAGAGCGACGGTGCCTGGGCCGGTCCAATGGGCATGGGCGGCTCTGATGGAATTGGCCAGGGCACGGCCGTATTCGGCAATTACAGCAATAGAAGCACCACCTGTAAAGCGCAGAGCTGCTCTTCGTTCGATCTGCTGCATGCCTGTAAATAAATCATTGTGGTCAACCGAAATGTTCTGCGAAGCCCTTCTGATAGTATGATTCACCATGCTGTACCATTCGCCGGCGCATTGGTAAAGAAACCCTCGCACCGGCAACGGAACGGCGGCAGGCCGGTCAAAGCAGGCTTTCCAGGGCACGTTTTTATCGGTAACATGCTGCCAGGCCACGAAAAGAGCCCAGATAACCCAGTTTGCCGTATTTTTTTCAAGCCAGGCGAAAGAATAATTACTGAAATTCTCAACGGCAATTGATATCAATAGAGCGTCTGCAGGCAAAACGACCGGATACATTGGCCGTTCATCGGTTTCTTCAGCCAGCATCTGCTCATATAACCGCAAAGCGCCGCGATGAGAAAACTGCATGTCAATAGACTGCCAGAATTCGTTGTCTGTGCAGTTCACCTTGCGGACCCGCCCGTCGCAGTCAAGCAGGAACTGCTGCAGAGAGAAGGAATCGACTATGAACTTCTTCACGGCCGGTTCGACCATCTTCTGCCAGCGTGGCAGAAATTCTTCGCTGAATTCAAGATTGGTGGGAAACTTCTTGAAATGCGATGAATATTTGATTTTCGGCTTTTCAACCCTGTTCAACAGTTGCTCAACATAGTCGAGCAGCATATCTTCAGGATACAGCTCAATTTTCACTGTTTGATTTCCTGTCTGCCGGACTGTTCGCTGTTGATCAGAATTCCGGCTTCATCGTTTCGCAATTCGGGGTGATGGTCGAGGCAAACCGCCGCCATTCGCCCATCGCGCACCTGTTGCGCCACCGTTTCACCAAACACCTCGGCTGCCTGGCGCACCACCTGTTCAAGCAGTTCGCCGCTTCTGATCGCCTCATTGATTTCAATGGCGGTCATACTGTCATCATTGAAGTCTACCACAATCCTGCTGCTGCCGGTAACTTCGTTGAACTCGAAATCGAGGGTAAATCTCTTCATCTGCCCACCTTTCTGCCTGCGGCAAAAATCTTTTCAAACTCATGGTCATCGCCAACCGGAAAACCATTGATCGAAAGCTGCCCATCGCTGATATGAAATTCAATTTCCACCCGGTGTTTTGGCCAGTTTTCGCGAAGAAAATCGAGACGATTGCGGAAAAAGTGAACGGTCTGATTGCCAGACCCGATCCATCTGCGCTGATCAGGTGCCTGATCCTGCATGAATGGCCCGGCAACCACCACGTCGCAGCGCTGCAGCAAAGCCATTATGCCTGAATCATTACAGATTTCAGACCAGGCAAAGCCGGTGAACAGCATGATGCTCTTATCGTATTCAAGCTCATCAAGACAATCAAACATTTGATTTAAACTTTCAATCTGCTCAAGCGGTTCGCCACCAACGATGGTCAGACCATCGACGTCTGCATCAATTATTCTTTTTGCCATTGCCCGCTCTTCAATCAAACTGCCGCCAGCATAGTCATGCATGTGGGGATTGCAGCAACCGGGGCAACTGCGAGAACAGCCCTGCACCCAGAGAGCAAAACGCCGGCCCGGCCCTTCAACTTCAGTTATCGCTTCAGCTCCAGCCACCCTTAACATGTTTGACCATCCTTTCTATGGATTCATTGATCAGTGCACCGAGAATTTTGAACTGCTCGTTTTCATCGGTTCGGGCAAATTCATCGGATTGCGGCAGCACAAGCCTGACAAAAAGAGAATTTTCATCGGGCTCGGGTGCAAACAGCCAGGTCTGGGCATTTTCCCGCAACTGCATCGTCGTTGAGGTCCGGCTTTTGCCAGCGGTCATGCAGATTCGCGAGTCAAGACCCTTCTCGCGCAAAAAATGGCCGAAAAAGCTGCAGGCATCAGCCAATGAAGACGGAGTAAAGCCGTCAAGATCGATAAAAACGTTAACCATATCTTTTACGAAGGTATCTATTAGTTTCTCGGCAAAATTGAAGCACCAGGCGAAAAGCAGTCCAAGATGGCGCTCATGCTCGAAAAATGCGGTAAGCTCAATTGTGACCCGCACATCGCGGCGAATGCGAAAAACCGCACCCGAATCGCGTTTGAAATACATCAGCTGGTTTTCGATGAATTTGTAGTCAAACAGGTCGAAATCCATGCTTTCGTCGATGTAAGCAAGCTCTGAGGTAACGATAGAAGAAAGGGTTCCCTTGTTGGTCAGCTCGTCATAACCGCCCAGAGGCAGCACCTGAGGCTCGCCATAGCGGGCAACTATCCAGCTGCTTTCTTCTCTGATCGTGAAAACACTGCGGGTCCAGGTGCCAAGACCATGCATGGCAGCGACCATGCGACGATAGAAAAAACGGTCGGCGGCACGCTCGAAAAGCTGTGGATGCCCGATTTCAAAAATGTCATCCGTATCGAATTTAAACTCGATCGATGCAAATTCATTCAGAGCCTGGGTGTAAATCTGCTCAAGGGCTTGTTCAACATTGAAACCGGCCGAATGGGAAACCTCCATGGAAAAAGATTTTTCCAGTTCCGTATCGGAAAACACCAGCGCCGAATGCCGAAAAGCAGGCAGACGATCGATGATCTGGGTAATGATGGGCGGAGCTTTGGCCGTATCGCGGTCGGCACCGGAAATGATGAACACACCATCGAGGCGGTCAGAACCCGCCGCATTTCTGATCAGCTGAAGATAGCGGGTTTCACTTTCGGGGGGCTGAACATTGGGATTTCGGTCACCAGCGGGCACCGTCATCCATATTTCCAGCAGGCGCGCCAGGAAACCTGGTGGAATTGCGCGATTGCCCCGTCGCACCAGGTCTTTCCAGAAATCACGAACAAAGCCGTAGACTTCGCGGTAACCCGAGCGTTCAATTGAAAATTTATACCAGAATGCAATCTGGTCGGGGCGCAGTAGAATCATAGTTTTACCTAGTCGAGATTGGCCAGCCTTTCTTCAAGATAGGTTCTGATTTTTCGCACATCGGAAAAGTTGTTCCCGCAGAAGCACAGAATTTTCAGTTCTTCACGGGTTACGTTGCCGCCATTGAAAATGAACGCCTGGGTCAGAATCAGCTTGTAAAGCTTGATCAGTTTGCGATCGGTTATTTCTACCTTGAGCTCATCGGCAAGCACTGAAATCAGCGCTTTGAATGCAGTAGTCATGCGCTCATCACCTAGTAGATTGCGGTCATCCCGTTCAATGGCAGCGGGCAGCACGGTCGAAACCAGATAATCGTGAATCAACACAAAATCATCGAGTGTACAATCTGAACGCCATGGCTTTTCACGGTTATGACTGCGGGCTTCGAATTTGATGCCAGATCTGATCAGCTCATGAAAACAGCTGTCACGCACCGGCATGGTTTCAGCCTTGATGATGAAGCGGTCTTTTAATGCATCGAACTCGCCGAAATCGGGAATTTCGTTGCTGGCGGCAAACATGCAGACAAGCGGCACGGGCAACGGTTTGCCTTCCTGGTAATATTTTCGTTCGTTGATTACAGTCAAAAGAACATTTAAAATGGCTGAATTAGCTTTGAAAATTTCATCGAGAAAGGCAATTTTTGAGGTCGGCAGGTGCCCTTCGACCTTGCGAAGATATTTTCCGTCTTTGAGCTGCTGAATGTCGACGGGCCCCATAATTTCGCTGGGCTCAGTGAATTTGGTCAGCATGTATTCAAAATACTCATCCTGTTTCATTCCCATGCCCTGACAGAAAACCGATACCAGCAGAGATTTGGCGGTCCCGGGCCGGCCGATGAACAGCATCGGTTCCTGGGCGGCAACGGCTACCATCATGAGTTTCAACAGGTCACCGCGTTTCAGGAAATACTCATTCAGCCTGGTGTAATAATCGACAATTCTGGCTCTGGCGGCATTGATCCGGTCCATGTCAGCTATTTCGTAACTCATTCTTTTCTCCTGAAGTGATTAGAATCCGCAGGCTTTCTGCCATTCGGGGAAGGCGTTTTTTCCACGGGCAGAAGCTGCAAAGGCGTGTTCCATCCATATTACCTTGCGTTTTTCCAGCAACTGGTGCAGTTCCAGCTTTTCCGGCACCAGATCGGCCAGAATGCCAATATTCAAAAAACTCATTACCGTCAGCGCTTCAGCATAACGTTCGAAATCGTTTTTGCGCTCCGCTTCCTGCAGCCAGCGCATGACCCGGTTGATCAGGTTGTCGAGCTGAAACCGACGCACGGGCGAGGAGGTCAGCAGCAGGCAGAGAATAATCCATTCCGCTGAATCGCGAAAGTCTTCCCAGCCATGGGGCGGCATCGGAGTGTGAACGATCAGTTTGTTGAAAAGGCGCTGCTCATCAATAGGCTGACGATAAGCCAGGCAGAGACGATACATATCGCAATACATGGTAAGGTCGTAAATATCCCACTTCTCATTGTCAGGCCGGTCAAAACTGAGGGGCATGATATACTTTTTAAAAGCAGGGTGCGGGCCAAATTCGGAAACCATAAGCAACAGCAGACGCTGAGTCTTCGAAATGGCATCAGTATTTCCTGATTTAAGCGAACGCTTGAAATATTCATCCCAGTCGGGGCTGCCATCAGCAAAGCGATAGTAAATTGCCCGAGCCAGCGGTCGGCCATCGCTTACCGGTGGAAACTGGTCTTCGGCCAGCTTCTGTATCCAGCCGATCTGCAGCATTCCATTTTTCTCATCCAGGCGGTTGAACATGTACGGGGGCTTGTAGAGATCGCCGGTAAAAAAATCCTTAAGCGGTGTTTCCCGGATTTTTTCCATGACCAGCAGGCGAGCCCAGCGGGCTACCGAAGGCGAAAGGTCTTCATATTGAACACAGTCGGGCCAGTTATCGATCATGGTGCAGAAATAGGTAAAAACCCCGGAATTGGCACCTTTTTTTGCTCTTATACCAGCTCGTGAGCCGATCGACATGCCGAAATTGCCCACACTGACCAGATTGTCGGCGGATTTGCGGGAAAGATGAAAGGTGAGCACCTTGTGCAGCTGGTATCTGGCCATGGCGATGCTGTTCAAGCTGGAGCAGCAGCCGACCTGCTGCAGGAACTTTCGGACATTCATGGAAATTTTGGGCAGATTGTCTTCGTTGAGCAGTTCAACGCGGTTTTCAACATTCATTCCGCCGCCGGAGGCGGAGCGAATTTCGTTGAAGTTGTAAAACTCACGCTTTTCTCCGGGAAAAGATGTTTTCATGGCGGCAACCGCCTGCTCGAAAATGTCACTGTCGTTGAATTTGGCGGCAAAGCAGAGCAACAGGGCATAGTGAAACTCACTGTTTACAGCTTCTTTGCGAATATCGGCGAGCAGTCGGCCCTTTTCGACCTCTGAAATGTTTTCGGCGGCGAGAGCCTTGAATTCAGGGCGCATTGCAGCGTATTCAAAAATGCATTCGGCGAGATTCTGGTTGTCTTTTGCCAACAGAGAGGCATTCATAAGTGAGGCCACCGCTGAAACCCGCAGGCGCATACGTCGGCATACTTCGGCGCGCTGGCGCCACAGAGCAGAATCGGCCACGTTCTGCAGCAGTCCTCGATCGATGTTTTCAAGTTCGAGACGAAGCCCGGAAAGCTCAGAAGTTCCCGGTTCGGGGACATCTGCAAGATTGATTTTTTTGCTGCCGGTGCGCCGGCGTGCGGTTACCCCGCCGGTGCCAACCTGCCCCTCTTCGCTTACTGCTTCCAGCTTTTCGATGGGGTCTTTGACTTCAACCTCAACTACCTGCTTTTTTTTTTTCAGTTCTTTGAACTCAAATTTCCAGGTAGATTGTAGTGCTTCGGCCCTCTTAGCGGCCTGCTCGGCCTGCAGAGTCACGAACTCCTCGATGGCGGCCCAGTCTGCACTGTTGATCAATGTGGGCACAAGTTCTCCGGTTGGTTGCTCTTCTTCGATGACAATGAAGTCGGTGTTATCCTGGGCCAGAATTTCATGCAGGCGCTCAGAGCTGAGTCGAGGCGCCAGGGCCTGCTTGTCAGGCACGAAAACCCGAGGGCAGATTTCGACGAATGGCTTGAAAGCGTCAGTCATCACGCTTGCCAGGCCGCGGTCGGCATGTTTCCCCCGCGCCAGAACCCAGATACAGCCGTCTTTACAGATAACCGCCTGATAGCTGGAAAAAGCATTGAGCGATTCGTTAAGCAGAATGGCTTTGAAACGCTGCTGATCATCGACCTTCCAGAGGATGGGTAGGAGCTGATGATCGCTTGGGCGCAGCATGGGTTTGAGCGAAATTATATCCTGGTCATTTTTCTGGGCAATCGATGGGCCGGCAAACTGAACCTTGATCAGGCTTTCGCCTTTTCGCCATTTGGGCTTGAGCGTCAACAGCCGACCGTCCTTCTGAATCAGAAGAATGCCGCTTTCGGTGATTTGAAATTGATTGAAACAGGAGTCACCGGAAATATCGTGGATGTAATGGCCGGTTTCGACATAGATGCCGCTCTGACCGGGAACCAGGTTATACCAGACCCAGTTTGGGCTGTTGATGGTGTTGAATACCCACAGACTGGGGTTTTGAATGCGCAGCATGTAATATTCGCGCCCTGAATCAAACACCGCAAACTCAACCTGGCCCTGCTGCAGCATGAAATGCTGCTTGACCACCGCATAAAAAATGTCTTTTTCAGGGGTCACGACCACAACTTCGCCGGCGACCGAGCGACTTTCACTCTTTTTTATAACTGCTTTGCGAAAAAGATCGAGCCATGAAATCTCTTTCAATTCCCCGTTGGGCTGGCCCGGTTCCCAGACTGATTCGGGTTGGGGCAACTCGCCCTTGATCATGGTGCCAAGGCGGCCAATAAGCCCCTGATCTGCCTGTGGCTGCCACCAGATAGTCCAGGGCGGGTTGATTTCCTGAACGAATTTGCCTTTAAGCTGACCGGTTGACGCGAAAAAGTTGACTGCCAGCAGGTCTGCCGGAGTCTTCATTTTCAGGAAGGTCGCTTCTTTCGTCATTTAACCAGTTTTTCCCGATTTACGATTTCTTCTACTTCTGCCAGGTTTAAAGTTCGCCGCTGCTGTAGCTGATCGACCAGCTTTTTGAGCAGATGCGAATTATCCTGAAGAAATGTTCTCACTTGAACATATACCTCATTGAGAATGCGGTCAATATGTGGCGACAAAGTCGGCAGAAAATACGGGTCAGGAGCGCCGCCCCGACCGGCAAATTCGCGGGGGGTGCCTGCCATGCCGTAAAGACTGGCCATATCGGTGGCAACCATGGTCGCCTTTCGCAGATCCATGCTGGCCCCGGTCGATACTTCACCGAAAATGACCTTTTCGCTGGCATAGCCGCCAAGGGAAATGCCAATTTCGCTTTTCAGGCGGCTTTCGGTATAGAAGTAATTGGGGCGGCGGTTTGCCGATTCGACGAAACCAAGAGAATCGGTACCGCCACTTTCGAGGGTAATTCTGGTAATTTCGCTCTGGCGGCCATAAAGGAAGAATGCGAGAGCGTGACCTGATTCATGGTAAGCAACCACTTTCTCTTCATCGTCGGTCAGGTTTGCCTGCTCGACCTTGCCTGCCAGCCATTTTTTCAGCACTTCCTCGCTCGATTTTTCTTTCTGATTGATCAGATAGCGCTTGTAATCCTTGGCCAGGGCGCTAAGATGATCTCCGGTATAGGGAGTGCCGAGATCGGTTCGACGCCCGGTCCAGCCTGCGAGTTTTTCTACCTGTTCATCGGTGAGACCGGTTTCGAATTTGTGGTTGTAGAGTGCCAGAATCGCTTTGCGGTCTTCCCATTCGGGGTATGGAATCTCGATCTGGTATTCGAAGCGGCCCGGGCGCAGAAACGCCGGGTCAAGGCTTTCAACGAAGTTGGTGGTGCCGATAATGAGTACCATCTGCTCTTTGCGAAAGCCATCCATTTCAGTAAGCAGCTGGTTCACCATTGAATGAGCCGCCTGGGATGCGCCATCGGAGGCGTTGCCAGTTCGGGCGGCAGCAATTGAATCGATTTCGTCGAATACGATAACCGAAGGGGCGGTAGCCCGGGCGCGGGCAAACAGGCGCCGAATATTGGCCTCGCCTTCCCCCACCCACTTTGATTTCAGTTCTGGGCCGCTGACAATGTAAATTGCCGCATTCAATGCTTCGGCAATACCTTTGGCAAAGAGGGTTTTACCAGTTCCCGGGGGGCCGTGAAAGATCAGGCCGCGGGGAATGATGGATTCGATTTTGCGAATTTCGGCCTCGTCGCTGAGCGCGGCGGTTGTCTGCAGCAGATTCAGCACATTCTCGCGAATCTGGGTTTTTACTTTGGCATAGCCGGCAATATCGCGGTCAAGCTCGATATCAGACAGGGAAACGCCACCGCAGGCGGTATAATCGCGCAGCTCTTTCATATAATTGGCGAGCATGTCTTTGATATTCGGGTCATAATCGGCCTTGCGAGAGAAAATTCCCATTATTTCCCTGAATCGAACAGGGTTAAGACCTGAAACGAATTTGAAAATTCCCATCAGGTTAATCTGACCGACCGCGAATTTTCGTGCTTCATTTTCACAAACAAGGCTTGAAATGCGGTTTCTAGCAATTCCCAGCATTTCACAGCGGGCGGGAAAAGCCTGGGCAATCAGCTCGGGCAAAGGGAAATCCGGGTCTTCGAAAGCCACCAGATTAAGCATCGGGTTTTCGTGAATGATCGTCATTATTTCCCGGGCTTCCATGGTCAGGCCGCCGGGCAGCGTCGAAGTAATGATGTCGAGGTATGGCAGAAAGAAAACCTTGTTTGCTTCGGTATTGTTTACCAGGTCGCGCAGTTGCGAAACGATGCGGTTGAGCCTGGTTCCAGCAGGACTTTGCTGATCGGCGCGCCCGTCGATAATGACGGTTGCCTTGCCGTCGGTGGCCAGGCGCCGTTTTAAAATACTCTGAAGATATGGAATTATCTGCTTTTCACAGCGAATAAGCACAGAAACATCTTCGTTCAATCTGGCAGTGGTAAAGCGCAACTGGTCCTGATAACACTGCTCAACCGCGTCAAAGGGAGAAATTCTACGGGGCAGATCGTTAAGCGTGACTTCAAGCATTTCAGGCTCCTTATTCGGAAATTGCGGTTGGGGCAGTGGCAAAGCTTACGCCAAGGCGTTCGAGAGCAACCCTGCCTTTTACGGTCAGATCAGAAATATACGAAAACTCATCGCGGCCATCAACCGGATATGCTTTAATGCGGTACTGGGTTCCCCAGGGGCGTTCCCTTACCGAAACTCTGACTGGCCGGCGAAACTGGGTAAAGGGGCTGGTTAAGGCAACATCGCGAAGAATACTTCTGACCGTAACCGCATTATGGCCTGGTTTAATGTAAAAATCAGCAACGCAAAGCTGCTCACGACTGCCATCGTTGGCATTCTGAATAGATTCGTTCCAGATCTTGCTGTGAGGAATGGTCACAACCGTGTCTTCATGGGTAAGCAGGCGCACCGAACGCAGGTTGATTTCCTGAACCTCCCCATAGATTCCATCGATGGTCACCCGGTCGCCGACCCGGTATGGCTGTTCATAGATGGCAATGATGCCGGCAATCAGGCTGGAAGCGTATTCCTTGAAGGCAAAGCCAAGGGCCAGTCCCACTGCCCCGAAAATCGCGACCAGATTCTGCAGCGTCGGCCTTACCACCAGAGGAACGATTGAAATAACGGCGACCATCATTATGCCAAGGCGACACAATGGCACCATCGGCAGAAGGTAATAGCGAAATCGCGGCGGCAGCTTTTCGGCGAGCTCTGGCAGAGTTCTCTTTACCAGATAATTCAACAAAAGAGCAGTAAAAACAATTAAAATTATGCTTAAAAAAGAAATTTGATCAAAGCTTTGAAAGATTTCAGCATTACCATTCAACAAAGGAATTTCCATGTTTTCCCCGGTAACAAAGACTTGTTTTTAATCGAAAGCATTTCGTAATTTTATCAGAATGCCGTATTGTTTCAAAGATGATTTTCATGGCAATAAAACTAGCACGGTGAAATGCTCCAATTTAACAGACCAGAAAATGAATCTTTTCTTACTGGTTCAACCTTCCGAGTTGCCATCTGAAAATTTTGCGTCGAAATCGGTGATGCGGAAAAAACTCTTTTCATTGCCTTCGACAAAATCCACAATCAGAATCTGCCCTGAATCTGGAATTAGAATTCTATTCAAGAAAGGCGCGGGATGATTCATTGTAAGGCTCTCCATTTTCTGGTCTCCTCTTGAAAGACGCCCAATGTGCCAGAAAAAGGAATCGCTCTCAACATCGATGGTCTGAAACGAAAAAAGAATGTCAGAGTCCGGCGAAAATGCAAGCAATGAAGGCAAGCCATCTTCGTTCACCGGGATATCTTTCTCTTTTTTCACGGCCAGGGTTGTCGGGTTCATAATTGAAATACATAGGCTCTCACCAGCCTTGTCAATAAACAGAATTTCATTATCAGGGGTCACCAGAAATTTTTTGCCGGCTGCTTTTTGCTCCCATAGTTTTTTTCCTTCAAAATCAAAAGAAACGATTGTGTCATTTCCTTCGTCGAAAACGACAAGCTGCGAATTGGCGACCAGCTCAATCTGGCATGGCATCATAAGTATAGTATCAAATCGTTTTACAACTTCGCCATTCAAACTAATTTTTAAAATATCAGTTTGTTCAGATCCAACTGTCCAGATTGCTTCAAGCCTATTATCAGCTGTAGATTGAAAGGCAAAATCAGAAAAAACAAACTTTTTTCCTTCGGGAATCTCAATTTTTTTTACTAATTTTCCATCGGCTTTGAATTCCAAAAAATTGCCTTCAACGGAATTTGAGATCCACAAAGAATCATGGAAAAATCTCATCGAAGCTGGCCCCATAGGTAGTCCGCGACCGAAAAATCCCGACACGTCTTTTTCGGAAATTACTTTCAGGTCTGAACCGCCAGGTTGAATCTCGATTTCAATGGCATAAATACCTGATAAATTCAAATGAATCATAAAAAAGCATAGGAAAGAGACAAGTATTTTTGGGGAAATTCTCATTGTTTTATCCTCTTATTATGGTACTGCCCAGCCAAGAAATCTGGCGCTGCTTCCCATTTTGCTCATGGGGATTTCGTGAATGCCAGGCCAGCTCGACCAACCGGTGGTGATAATGATTGGATCGTTGGGACCTGCCATTTTTCCGGTTGCGATGAAAATGTGGCCATAAGGATTGCCCGGCGTTGTGCCGGTAAACATGACCGCCCCGGCAGGAGGATTTTTTCCGGACTGAATTTTCCCCGCGGCTTTAAATTTATCGTAGCTTTTTATGGCGCTGTAAGCGCTCAGCAGAGATTTTTTTCTGCCGTAGGCCGAAGAAACAAAAGCAAGGCAGTAGCCATTCCAGGTGTAGGCATTCTTCGAAGTTTTTCCGTTATTTGAGTTAAACCCGTTTTTTGTACCGTTGATCTGGTCACGGGCCCAGGTCAAGGCCCCGGCTGCAGTTCCGTCGCCAAGTCGTTTGCCAATGACTGAGTCTTTTCTGGGAAGAGTTTTTCCGTTGCCTGAATTTTTATCAGGATTTTTATTTGAAACGGCGGGGTCTTTATCTTTGCGATCATTCTGATTTTTTTTATCGACAGCGGGCTTCTTTTTAGGAGGGGAAACATCATCTTCATTTGAATTTTCCGGTATTTCCTTTTTGGCCAGGAATCCGCCCTTTTCACAGTTACCGGGATATTCAGGCTTTTTAAGACTGGCAGCAGCTCCGGGAACAGAGATGTAGTTTTTGTGCATGTAGCCAGTCTGACCATTTACCTGAACTTTGTAAAAATCACCTGATTCGCCCACGACCTTCAATTTAGAACCCGGGTAAACGAGAGTTTTGATCTTGCCCCATGGCCAGGCTCTCAATCTCAGACACAAAGAACTTTCAACGGTGCCCTTTACGGGAAAATCCAATTGATCTTTGTTGCCCGATCGCTCGTCTTTAGTATCGTCAGGTGCAGCAGCTTCAGAGTTGGCTGCAGCATCAGAAGTGTTTTCCGTCTGATGATTTTCAAGTGTTTGATTAAAATCGATGGCAATCGATCTACCCGGACAAAGCAGTAATAATATCAAAAGCAACATTAGACGTTTCATATTTTCCTCCTGAAGCCCCAGCAAAACAACTCTATTATGATTTTAACATTTTTGAAGTTTTTCCAGAACAATTTTTAAGACAATTGCAGCATTTTAAATGCAAAATAAACCATGCTCGCCCGGTTGTTGAAAAATAACATCTCACTTCAACTCCAGGTGCGCCAAACGAGAGGGTTGATTTTCCACCGAAATTCTTCGTGCGTTTATGGAGAACAATCTCCGAAAAACACGGTTCACATCGAATCGAGCAGGTAGTCCTGCTGGGCGAGGAACCTTCTTACTTCAGGATAACCCTGCCAGCTGACCCGCCACAGACCGCGCTCGGCAACAACAATACCTGCTTTTTTGAGAGAATGCAGAAGACTGACAACCTGATCTTTTTCAAATCCAAGAAGTTCATGGATCAGATCTGGAGGAAGGCCGTCATGCAGCAGCAGAAACTGCAACAGAAAGCTGGCGGCCTGTTGGGAAACGGCGGGCATTTTGGGCATAACCAGTTTTTCAAAAGGTTTCACCCAGATAGTTTTTCCGCTGTCGGCAACCGCAGCATCGCGGGCAGCATCTGCCACGTCTTCCTGGGGTGCCATCCGCAGGCTGTTGCGCCAGATCGACCAGGCAATCAGTGGAATGCCCCTGGATTCAACCGCAAGTTTTTTAAGAAATTCAGAGGGATAATCTTCTTTGCGGGCTTCAAACTCGGCAATAAGAACCGGATCAAGCTTTCCATCGGCAGTTATTTCAAATGGCAATATGAAACTGCCATTGTCGGCCTGTCGAAAAATCGTTACATTTGGCCCCTTTTGCGCTTCAAGACCACAGAAAAAATTCTGCAGATCTTGAGCATTCAAGCTCTGCAGAAAAAAAGGCTCTGAAAAAGAGTCACCGAACTGCATGGCGACATCAAGGTATTCCCAGAGCCAGCTGTTACAGCCAATAACACAGCGCTGGTGCAGATGAAAAAGTTTGTCGATAAGAAGCCGCAGGTGCTCGAGCCCATTGAAATGACGCAGAAACATGGCCTCAAGCCCTGGTATGACCAGCGGCACCTCGTTTGATCGCGGCAGCTTGTCTATCCAGGAATAATCACGACCAGCAAGCTGGGCGTAGTCTGGTGCAGCAACAATTGGCCAGCCTTTTTTTTCGGCAATGATGGCAAGAATTTCCTTCAACCCGCTTCCCGGCGGGGCCACAATTATTCTGAAAAAATCGTCGGAAACTTCAGTTTCAAGCCAGGGTTGAAGAGACTCAATAACTCCGGCTGAAAATTGGCTCCAGTCAGGGTATGGGGCCACCCAATCGAGCAGGCTGGGCGGTGCAAACCTTAGCTCAGCCTGAACATCAACCTTTTTCTCATCATCTTCACCGGTAAAAAAGCCACGCAAAAAATCACGCAAAAAGGATCGGGCCTTCTCACCGGCAGGCTTATCGGGCAAAGTGAATTCAGATTTAGCAACCAGTTTCAGGACATTATCATTTTCAGCTTTTTTCATAATTTCAAGTTATCCTGGAACCATTTTACCTGAACAGGCGGCGAATTTCACCGAATACATTTTCAAGACCAACCCATGAGGATTCTACTGCTGGCTGTCGGGCTTTTCTGGCTCGGGCTTGATTTCCTCATAAACATCGTCAGGATTTCCAGACTTTTTGCAGATTTCCTGCTCAACAGAATCACGCGACCTGAATTTGATCACGACAGAAGCAGCCAGCAGACCGACTTCAAAAAGAAGCCAGGTGGGAACGCCCATCAGAACCTGACTCATGACATCCGGCGGCGTTAAAAGGGCCGACATGATGAAAACCCCGACGATGATGTAAGAGCGAGCCGCCCTGATTTTTTCGATTTCCACTATCCCGGTAACAATCAGAATGAAAACGCCGACTGGAAACTGGAACATTAGTCCAAAGCCAAGCATCAGCATGATAACCAGAGAGACGAACTGCCCGATACCAATGGCGGCCTGCAGAAAAACGGACTCGTAAGTAAATGAGAACTTCATTACCAACGGAAGAATCACCATCAGGCTAAAAGCTGCACCCAGAGCAAAGAGCAGCCAGCTTGAGAAAAGCAGCCAGCCGGCTACGGCTTTTTCCCTCGAATACAGGCCCGGTGCAACAAAACCCCAGAGCTGCATCAACAGATAAGGCGCGCCAACAAAAATCGCCCCATAAAAGGCTATTTTCAGCTGAACCATCAACGGCTCGACCGGGGAGAAAAATTTAAGAGTCATTCCTGCGGGGCACAGTTCAGTCACAACAAGTTTCAACAGCGAATCAGAGAAGTAAAACAAAATTGGAAACAGAACACTCACACAAAGAAGCATGCGAATAATCACAATACGCAGCTCTTCTAGATGTTCTAATAGTGATCCTTCCCGGGTTTCGCCCTGCAGCAACGGTTTACCTCGATTTGACTTGATGGTTTTATGGCATTATATTCTTAAGTAGAGATTTTGCAAATAATAGGTTTAAACCGCCGCAACCCAGGAGGCATTATGGATCGCAGAAAATTCATCG
>JBMOKV010000239.1:0-870 GCA_049325495.1 Candidatus Rifleibacteriota bacterium
GGGTGGTAAAAAATGGCTCGAATATTCTTGGAAGATTTTCATAAGGAATTCCCGAGCCGTTATCAGAGACTTTTATCGCAACATATTTTCCGGACTGCATCGGCGGGCCGAAAAATCCCGGTTCGGTTCCGGAATATGAAACGTCTCCTCTGGTAATCGAGAGATTGATTCTGGCATTTTCACTTGCCGCTTCCACCGAGTTTTTAATCAGGTTTTCAACCGCAATTTTCACCTGACTGGGGTCAAAAACCAGATCCGGCAGATCATCATCAAAAAGGCTGGTAAGAATTCCGCTTTTGCTGACCATCTGAGAGAGGTCGGTAACCATCTCCTTAACGACGCTGACCAGATCGGCGCTTTGAAAATTGGCCGGCAGCCTGCCGGTGGTCGAAATCAGCTGTTGAATATATTCGCCCCCTTTACGGGCGGCATCGAGAATTTTGCGGGCCTTGTCACGGGCCGGAGAAGAAGGCGCCAGATCGCGATGCAGCAGATCGGCATAGCCCATTATTCCCGTCAGCAGGTTATTGAAGTCGTTGGCCAGCCCATTCACCACATTCGAAAAGTTGTCGAGCAGCTTGAGCTGATGTAATTGCTGGTCATAACGCTTTCTCGCCATTTCAAGCTCACGGCGGGTCGAAATATCCCGAACGGTAACAAGATAGAGGTTCTCTTTGTCGATCTCAATGCCGGTTATTGAAACTTCGCACGGAAAAATCGTATTATCTTTGCGCTTGCCCGGAGAGGCTACCAGCAGCGATCTTCCGCTGAATTTCGTGCGGCTCAACTCTTCGGCAACGACCTTCAAAGAAGATGCGTAGTCGCCCGGCACCAGTTCCCGGGCATTCATTCCAAGAAGTTCTTCTTTGG
>JBMOKV010000239.1:880-10539 GCA_049325495.1 Candidatus Rifleibacteriota bacterium
GTATATCCATAGCTGCGAACTGCTGCCGCATTACAATCAAGTATTACCCCATCAATGGTTTCGAGAAAAATCGCGTCAGAAGCCGCTTCGAACAATGCCCAGTAATGTTGCCGCGATTCAAGCAGGCGGCGATTAACCATTGAAAAATCTGTTACGTCGGTAATGATGCCAAGATAGGCATCATTACCAGAAACCTGAATCTTCTGCACCGAAAGAATGCAGTTTTTTTCAACCCCATCACGGCGAACTACGTTTATCTGGCGCTGAATCCGCGGTTCAGCATTCCGCTCAATTCTGGCCACCAGCTCTTTCTTAAGCTCTTCTCCTTCCGGCCAGTTAAATATTTGTTTTAAATTAAAGCCTTCGGAAGTTATTTCTTCGGGTGTATAGCCAAAAAGTTCCTTTGCCCGGGAATTTATGTAAATCACCCGCTTCCCCGCCTCAATAAAAATGACATTCGGGCAATGATCGGCAAAAAGCCGAAAAAGCCCGTCAGAAGTCAGGTCTGCAAAGTTCATATGGTTTTCCCTTCCAACCCGTTTTTAACTTTTCTAAACTAATCATATACTTTTTTAGATTTTATGTGAAGCTATTGACAAATTGGTAAATCAGGCGCAAAACTGAATATTAGTTACACAACAATTCACAGCAGTCTGAACCTCGTTCAGATTTAATCACTGAGAGGAGGTACCACATGGCAATAGAACTCGAACAACTTCTCAGGCCTGTGGATAACCCGGTTCCGCCGTTTACCCCAAAATTCGTGACCCTCGCCAATGGCGAAGAAATGGTGATTCGTCAGATCGACCGAGAAGACATTCCGGCGCTGCTGCCTCATGTTGCGCCGCTGATGCAGGTCGAAAGAGATTATTACGACATCGTTTCGGCCCGTCTTTATGCTGAACTGCTCGGTTATTACCGCCACCGGGTTCAGGATGAATATGTGCTGGTCGCCCAGATTGACGGCCATCTTGCCGCAATTGTAAATGGCCGCCTGCTTAACCCCGATGTGGGCGTATCATACCACACCCTCGCTCTCAGACGCGGTTTGAGAATTGGTGCCCATGCATTCGCCGCCAAGATGGAATATCACATCGACACCATGAAGCAGAAGGAAGTGCTGATCGTTGCCGAATCGCCGATCGGCTTTCGCCGCTGGATGATCGAGTATCAGCTGGAAAAACGCTTCAACGTTGCCCACGAACTGGGCGGGGTACCCTCTTACGCATTGACCAAAAAGCTTTTCGATAAAGCCCGGGAAAGTCTGGTTGTCGGACGTCGCCCGGTACCGGCCAAACTGCTGGAAAAAGCATGCAAGGCCATTCTGCCCCCGACCGACCCGCCCAAGCCCCCTTTTGATCTGCTGGCCGCCACCCGGGCCATGTATGATTCGACCGGAACAGCTCTGCGGGCTTCACGCCAGAAGCTGGAAGGAGGCAATAGCAAATGAGAGAAGTCTATGTAGTCGGAATTGGTATTACCAAATTTTCCCGTCTTGAGTATCCTCTGATAGAAATAGCCGCTTACCCCTCGATCATGGCCATGAAAGATTGTGGCCTTTCATCGGTTGATCACGTTTATGTGGCCAACATGGGCGGCAGCCGACTGAGCCATCAGACAGCGCTTGGCAGTGCGCTGGTCGATCATTTGAGTCTTTATCCTGCCGGTGCAGAAACTATCGAAAACGGTCCCGCCTCAGGCGCTTCTGCAATCAAGCAGGGCTATATGGCCGTTGCCAGCGGTGTGCATGATGTGGTTATGGTTACCGGCGTTGAACGAATGCGCGAAGCCAACAACCTGGAAGCCACCGATTTCGTCGCTTCTCTGGCACACCCCCTGGCTGAACAGATTTATGGTGTCACCCTGCCCTCACTGGCCGGCATGTTTACCCGTCTTTACATGAACAAATACGGCGTTACCTCTAAACACCTGGCAATGGTTGCCATCAAGAACCATGATAACGCCATGTTCAACCCCAATGCCCACCTGCGCATGCCAATCACCATGGAAGGCATTCTGACCGGTCCCGAAGCTTCGACCAACAATCCATTCGTCGCTGATCCACTGCGCTTCTTCGATATGTGCCCGGTTTCAGACGGCGGCGCCTGTCTGATTCTTGCCACCAAAGAAGTTGCCAAAAAGTCTAAACGCCCGATGATCCGCCTCGCCGGCGTTGGCCAGGCAACCGATACCCATTGTGTTCACGAACGGGAAGACCCCACCGATCTGCTCGCAGTCCGCGGGGCCGCAGAAAAATGCTTTAAAATGGCCGGTTTCAAGGCAAAAGACGTCGATGTTGCCGAACTGCACGATGCTTTCTCAATTCTCGAAATCGTCGAAAGCGAAGAAGTCGGTTTCTTCAAAAAAGGTGAAGGCCACCTCGCCCTCGAAAAAGGCTACACTTCATTGAAAGGCAAGCTGCCGATCAATCCTTCAGGCGGCCTGAAAGCCAAAGGGCACCCGGTCGGTGCCACAGGCGTAGGCCAGGCCCATGAAATCGTAACCCAGCTCCGTGGCGAAGCCGGTGAACGCCAGGTAAAAGACGCAAAAACCGGGTTCACCTGCAATTTCGGCGGCTTCGGCAACAACGTGGTTGCCCTGGCTTTCCAGAAGGAGAAATAGCATGGAAATAAGCATACTTGGATACAAGTGCAGCAAATGCGGAACGATCCACTACCCTAACCGGGCAGTCTGCAGAAAATGTCGCAATGAACAATTCACCGTCGAACCGCTTCCAGAAAAAGGCAAGCTTCTAACTTTCACCCATCTCTACAACCCCTCGGGTGACTTCGATGTGGCGATTCTCGACCTGGCAATCGTCGAGCTGAGCAATGGCGTCAGAATCACGGGACAGATGAAAATCGACAAACCCGAAATTGGCATGAAAGTTGTCGGTAAAATTGAGAAGGTTAGAAAATCCGGCTATAAAAGCTATAAAGGCATGGTCTTTTACAAGGCCTGATTTATTTTGAATCATGCCGCCCAAAGTGGTCTTTCTGGCCGCTTTGGGCGTTTTTTTTACTAACCCATGCCAGCCAGACGGCAATCAGCACGGCAAAATTTTGCGGTTAAATCGCATTGACGCTTTGCGATTCCATAAGTAAACTTAATTGTACAATTCGATATCTATACCTCCGGAGGGAGCTATGAATAGACTTATAAGTCTGAAGGCGGGTCTGGTTCTGGCATTGTTGGCCTTTATGCTGACAGCCAATGTGGTGCAGGCAGGCGTATTCTCAGACATCAAGCTGTGGTTCAGTGAGAAGGCGAATATTTACCAACATTCGCGCTCGATCAGCAGCGAGGTCAAAACCCTTTACCGCGAACGCAAATCGATTCAAAGCTTCGCCGAAGGTGCCAGCGCCCTGGTCAAGGCTTACAAATCGATCTCGAACAAAACCTCCAAAGTCAATTTTCCCAAGCTTCTCGATATCGCCCACGCAATTACCAAAGTGGTAAGCGGTTATCAGAACCTTGCTCCCAAAGCCGAAGCCATGTATAAACGAGCCAAACCCAGCATGAGTTACTTTGCTGACCTGGCTGACAAAACCACCACCATTCAGACTGCCAAAAATCGCATCGCAGTTAAAGGCTTTTCTGAAGAACGCCTCAACAGCCTGGCCGGAGCCAACGGCTGGGGCCGGGTTTTTGGTGCCATTAAAGAAAATCCCCTTAACCTTTTCAAATGGGGCCGCCTCAGTGATGAATACAAAATGGGAAAAGTCGAAGCAGCCTATCCGCTTAAATGCGCGCAGATCGCCTTCGACGCTACCGCCTACTATGCCGCTGCCAAAAGCTCTGTCCAGGAACTGCTCGGCATCAAGAGCGAAATCGATGGAATTCTCGGTGGCAATCTCGATTCGCTGCTGAACATGGGCAGCACCATCAACAAAATCAACAGCGTTGGCCCTTCGGTTGAAGCTCTTGGTGATATCGCCGAAAAAGGCGCCAATGCCATGACCAAACGTTTTGACGAATTACTCAAGGTCCAGGATGAATATGTAGCCGCCAGCCGCGCCTACAACGAAAAATACAATCCCCAGGGCAATACCACAAATTCCGGCAGCTATTCTGCTTCAGCTCCCCAGACAAGCAGAACCGTCACTACCGGCGGCATCAACGGCACAACCGGAAACAGTAAAATTTCACTCGACAAGGCTATGCAGGCTTATCAAAAAGCTTATCAGGCCTATGTGGAAATCTCGCATCGCGGGGATTCCAGTCAGGCTGAAGTGGACAAGGCAATCGCCGATCTGCAGAAAGCCAAGAAACTGGTTGACCAGGCAAAAGCTCAGGCTAGATAAACTCTCGACCGCAATTTTTTGAAACCGAAACGCCCGATTCTTTCGGGCGTTTTTCCTTTGGGTACGATATCGATTGGAAAAAACACAGCATTACTCCCATTTGAGAGGGCCGTGCCTGGGTGCTCCGTATCCTCTGGCACATGGCATCAGCACTTTCTGAACGTCACGCTGGGGTTGGTCGCTGCAGCTTTTTTTTCGATGAGGTTTTGTAAAGATTGGTTTACTTCAGCGATTAACTTGAATATGGTGCTTCTCTGTTTTAGAATTGAATGATGCAGAAAAATCAGGGGATATTGCAAAAAGAAGTTACAATGCCCGGTCTGGGCTTTTTCCGAAACCTTTTTTTTCTGATTTTTCTGATCGTTTTGCCAATGTCAGGACTCTATCTGGCATTTTCAACAGTTCAAACCAATCTTGAAGCGCAACAGGAAAACGAGGCTCTCGAAGAAATGGCGGAAATCACCGCCCACATGCAGCGCCTTGCCGATCCTCAGAGCTTTTTCCAGGAAAGAATTTATCGAATCTCAGAATCTTTCAGATGGGTTTTCGATGCCGACGAAATCGCCTCGCCGGGCTACGAAAATGCCATCGAAATGTTTCTGTTCGATCAGCAAGGTCACCGCATCAAATGGCAGGCCGGATCCAATGGCAAAGTAAAAATTTCGGAAAACTATCTGCAACTCTTGATCAACGCAGAAAAAGAACCGGGGCGCCTGCTGAATCGCAGAGAACAATCAATTTCCGCATCGTTTGCGGGTAACGCAGCCACTGTTTATCATCTTGCCAAAGCCCCGGGAACCATGGTCAACTTCCAGGGTCTCGGCATAAGAAAATTCGGTATCTGGTTCAAGCCAAGATTGTTTGGCCGCGAAGACGGTTATCTGATCGCTTTCGTGGAACCCGATAAAATCAGCAACCACCATCTCGCCGAAAAAGCGGTAAGAAAAATTCAACGGCTGGCCGGCAAACCGTTCCATTTCGCATGGATCGACCTTAATAATCCGGAAAACAATCATTGCACTTCTGGTTTGAGGTTAACATCGGAAGGAAAGCGACTGCTGAGCCTGAGCGGCCTCAAATCGGGCTTCAAACACGAGAATGCTCTGTTTTCTCTCAACGACACACCTGAAGGGATCAGGCTTCTGTGTTTCAGAGATCTTCCCCGCCCCCCCGAAGTTCTGGCGAATTACGAGAATTTTCTGTTTTCGGTGATTCCCACTTTATTTCTGTTTTTCATCTGGAAATCAGTTTTCCTGGTTCGCCTCGATCTTTCGGTACGTCTGCAGTTTTCCCTGATTTTTGGCTATACGGCCCTGACCGGCATCATCATTCTTCTTTCAGGAATCACAGCTTACCAGCATGAAAAGCAGGCTTCTCTGATTGCCGAGCAGAAGCATCAGGCCATTCGCATTCTCGAAAAAATCGACCGCAATTTCAGTGCTTCTTACGGTGATCTGCTGCGACAGTACCGCCACTTCACCCGACTGCTTCTCGAGCCCGACGCAAAACCAACCGAGATTCTGGCTCCTTTGAAAAAAGCCCAGCAGGAAGAGAACATCGCCTTTGCCAGCTACGTAAACAGCGATGGGCAATTCATTTTCCGGGCACCCAGCTTTTCCGAAGAAAACAATACTGCGATTCTCGAAGTTAAATATGCCAACCTGATCAACAGCGTTTCTTCACAGGTAATCAAAACTTTCAACTCCTCAAGAATGCCCGGAAACCAGTCATCCCATGACGTGATCGGTGTTGCCGCCATTTCCACCAAACCGGTACAGGGCCTTCTGCATAACCGATCAACCCTGCAGAATATCGTTTTTGACGGAGACGAAACGATCACCTTCATGGACCTCACCATCAGCGAATCTGACACCGCCTCAGGCTGCCTGTTCATCGTTCATGAACCCAAGCAGCTGCAGCTCAAATACCTGCATTCATCGGGAAAAACCATCGCCGGGGCAACCGGCTTCCAGCTTGCCGCCTTTCCCAAAAAGCCCAGCGAAAGAAGCAGCTATTTTCCTCGATATTCTCTGACCAGCGAACTGCCGCTCTGGAAGCTCCAGGACCTGGTCAACCAGACTCAGGTTTCGAGTTTCAAGACCGGCAGAGTTGATAACCGCGAGGTTCTGGTGGCCGCCACCCCGGGCCATAATCTGCGCAATTTCAATCTTTTTCTGATAATGCCGATGCAGCAGATTCAGAAAGGGGCACGGAGTATCACCGCGATTTTTGTTCTGGCAACTATTCTCGCCATAATTTTCATCGCATTTCTCAGCGGCATGCTGATCAGATCACTTATTACCCCCATTTCCAATCTTGCCATCAGCGCCCAGGCCCTTACTTCGTCCGGTTCCACATCGGGAGAAAGCCTGCAGATTTCTGACGGCAGCGAGCTCGACAGCATCGCCACCGGCCTGGCAGACCTGATCATCAAGGTGCGCGAATTCAATGAGGGGCATTCGATCAGAAGACACCTTCTGCCACCGGCGGCATTGATCAACGGTCAGATGACCTGTGACGGCTTTCAGCTCACTTCAGGTAATTCAGAGCGTGAAATTTACCATTTTGCCGCGCTTGGCGAAAAACAGACCCTGATTTTTCTGATGCGCACCGACCTTGACGGCATCGAGGGCTCGCTTAACCTTTCCATGGCCAGAATGGCAGTAAGGTTGATTTCAGAAGAGCTTAACGTGCATTCTGTTTATCGCATTCTCAAAGATCTCGAAGAATACTTCAGAATAAATTTGCGAAGACGCCTTGGCGGAGACTTTCTGGTGGCAATTTTTGATGAGGAAGCAGGGACAGTCAGCTGGTCGGGCTGCGGTGGCATTGGCGCCTATCTGGTTAACCCGCATAGCGCTGAAATAGAGAAGCTCGAACTTCCAGACACCCAGCTGGGCAGCAATCTTTTCCACAGCTTCACTTCGGCAGAAGGCCGATTCTCTCCGGGCATGCTGGCTTTTGCCGTTTCTCCGATCCTCAATGACAATTGCCGTGAAAAATTGCAAACTCTGGCGCCTCAGATCAAATCAATGAAATTCGCCGAAATTCATCAGCTGCTTTTCAGGGAAGCCCAGAAAAATTGCGCTGCCAGAGTTGCCGACTCAGCGAGTATGGTAATAGCCATGCGCCTGAACGAGGTAGAAAAAGCATGAACAACAACGTTATGCCCGCTGAAAACCTGACAGCAACCCGTCGTCTTGCCAGATGGATAGCCATTTTAATACTGGTCTGGGGAATACCCTCTCTCATAGTCTGGGCGGGAATCCTTATGTATCAGCAGGACTGGATGAATCAGCGAACTCAGCAGATTTTCAATGAAATGGATTATGGTCTGGATAACTTCGTTTACGCCAGCTCCCCCGGGCCCTTTTTCAAACCCGGTTTCGCCAAACTCTTTGCCGAATTGAAAGGGTTGCCGGCCAACAATGAAAATCTTGAAAAGATCATCAGTGAAAACAAATCGGCCTGGCCAAAGGGATTGCTTGAGATTTATCTTTTTGACGGGCAGGGAAAAATTTTCCCGACAACCGGTGCGCGACCTGAGCACCAGCTATTTTTCGAGCTGGTCAATTCCGATCTGGAAAAAAGCAGCGCCATTTCTCCTGAACAGATTGCCTCAGTCGGGCAATTTCTCCCGGGCCCCGACCTTGCCCTGAGCAATTGCCGTGAGCAACGTGGAAAAATTATCGAACTCGGCAATCCCGACCGTTTTTCGTACTGTTTTTTCGACCGCGATAAATCATTCAGCAAAAATATGGTCAGCGGCATTCTGATTTTTATCCATCGCCGATTCATAACCACTTCAGAAATTCTTACCCAGACAATTTCGCGATTCAGCGGTGAAAACTACGGCTTTGTAAATGGCGACGGAGAATCGAAGCTTCCTCAGGTGCTTGGCGACATGCAGCCTGGCGAACTTTTCGATTATTTTCAGCAGTTTCCGGTAAATTCATTTGAATTAAACGATCATTTGATCAGCCTTAAGCGATTTGATGAATACGTGCTGCTGGTCGGGGCAATGCCAAAGCCTCAGAAATCATGGCCAACGCTGATCGTCTTTGCGATTCTTTTCTTCATCTCCAGTTTCTATTTCATCAAGGCCAGCTATCGCATCACGGTCAGGCAGATCAGGTTTCAGCACAATATCAGAAAACGACTTACCGGCCTTTTTGCCCTTTGTTATGGCCTGCCTTTGCTCGCAGCAGGATTTCTAACTTTTCAGTATATGCTTGAATTCAAACACTCATTAATGGCAGAGATCAAGCATAACAACTACCGGCGGCTGGCCGAAATCGATTCGGGCTTTCACCGTTTTACCACCGGCAAACTCATGGAACTGCGTGCTTTCAGCAAGGAAATGCAGAAGCATGCCAGTGAACCTGAAATGCTGAAGCAGAAGATTCTCGATCTTTATCAGTCATTCGATGCAGACAGCGTTCATCTTATCGCATCGGACAGCACCATGATCCATTCAACCAATCTGTTGACCGCCGAAATTCGCAGGCATTATCAGAAAACCAGACAGGAACGACAAAAAATTCTCGACAGCTGGAAAGCCCGCCACGCCCAGCTCAGCGATCTCCATATTCAAACCCTGTTTGCCGGCCCTGGCCCGGATGGCAAGGCGATTATTCCTGAAAAAACCGCAAGCCATGATGCCTTTGAAAAGCTTTTTCGCAGCACTGCCATTTCGGCAATGGAATTCTACAACAAGTCCCGCGGTCTGACCGTTTTGATTCCAAGAAGCGGGTCAAATCTGGTAATCGACACGATCATCGAATCGAACACCCAGTCTCTTTTCCAGTCTGCCAGAACGAACATTTCGCGCTTTACCAACATTCAGGGCATGGAAGAAATATTTCTCGCCTATCTCGACATCGTTTCCGGGCCACAGCAGGAAGCATGGTATGCGTTTGCACTGATGATCGACCTGGTCAATTATGAAAGACAGTATTTCGAAAAACTGTATTCAGATTTACGCTCCCGATCAACGATTATGGCAAGAGTTTTTCCTGAAGAAGATGTGAGGGCTGTTTCAAACCACCAGTTTGCCGCAAATTTCCCATCGGCATTCGAATTCAGAAATTTTGAACCAATCATTAAAAGAAGCAGCACCGATTTCAAAACCTTCACCCAACAGGTGGTTATTGACGGAAAGCCAAGTATTGTCAGCGTTTTGAAAGCATTTTATCTGAAGCATTACCTGCTGATAAAAATTCAGCCGCTGTCGATGATCGAAGAAATTTACAGCCAACGTCTGTTCCTGATTTTTACCTTCATGACGATTATAGTGTTGATCGGCGCAGCACTCTCAAGACTTCTGTCGAAATTCTTCGTTACCCCGATCAGCGA
>JBMOKV010000239.1:10549-17299 GCA_049325495.1 Candidatus Rifleibacteriota bacterium
GCGACATTATGACCGGAGTAAAAGCACTTTCTGAAAGAAACTACGATCATCGTATTCCGGTGCGCTCTGCCAATGAATTCGGTGTACTCGCCCTTGCGTTCAACCATTCCGCCACGATTCTGAAAGATCTGTCGATTTCGGAAAAAATCAGACGCAATCTCTACCCCGAGCTTGAATTTCGCTGCGGAAGCTACCTGATCACCACGGCGAACAGCAACACCCGCATCATTCTCAGTGATTTCTTCGATTACTTTCCGCTCAGACAGGGCACTTATGCAGTTATTCTCGCCGAAGTATCGGGCAATGACATTTCAGCAGCCTACCTGACCGCCATGCTGAAAACCTCTTTCACCCTGCTCTGCCCCTGTTTTCCCAACAGCCCCGAACTCATTCTCGAAAAGTTGAATCAGATTTTTCTGCCTTATCATCAGAAGGGGCATCTGACCACCTGCTTTATCGGCCTGATCGACCCGACCAACGACAAGATGGTCTGCGCCAACGCCGGGCAGTCTTATCCGATCTGTCTTGGCTGCGGCGACTCATCTGAGCGTTCGTTTTTGAGTTTACCATCCACACCTCTCGGGCTCAGCGAAAAGACCAGATTTTCAAAACATGAAGTATCCCTGAGTAACCGGGCCATGGTTCTTTATTCTGATGGCGCGGTCAATCTTACCGACAATGAAGGCAATAAAATCGGCCATGAAAGGTTTATTGAAATTGCCGCAGCCTGCGTCAACAAAGAGAACCGCAATCCTTCTGAGGAAATAATCAAACGTTTGAATGAAGAATCGATGAGTGCGCCGTGGCGCGACGACATCACAATTTTGACGATACAGAATCGAATTTAAGTATTTATTTCTTTTTACCGACGAATCCCTGCAGATACACAATCGCTTTGCGTGCCAGAGTTTTATCGGGTCCCGCAGCGATTCGGAAAAATTCGCGCAAGGGGTCGATATAAACGGGATTTTTCTGATACGACATGGCAAGAATAACTTTTTCCCTGATTTCCTGGACATCGTCATTGAGCATCTGAACCAGAAGCTGTTCAACCTGGGTGCCTTTCATTCGCGACAGCACAAATACTCCCGCCTCTCTGATCCGGGAATCGGCGAGCTGGGGCAGCTTCACGAATGCCTTTAGAATTGCTACGGCACCGAAATTGGCAAGGGCGGTTCTGGCGGCCTGAGCAAGCAATGGGATTTCTGATTTGAGAAATGGGCAGATATGCAGAATTGCCTGCTGATTTTTACTCAATTCGAGGCCCTGAATTGCGGCCAGAGCAACCCGATGATCTTCATTATACAGAAGACTGGCCAGTATATCGATTACGGCAGGATCATTGTAATAACCAAGCTCGCGGGTGACCAGAGCAAGCCGAACCGGCTCGGGTTTCGACAAAACATATTCGATGAGCAGGGGAACATGTTTTGCGTTTTTCTGGGCCAGCAGACTGCGCAACTCGCCGTCGGTAATCGCCAGCATTTTGAGTTTTCCAATAAGGTCGTCTTTTAAAGCTTCTTCTGAAAGATCGATGCTGACGTTTGGATCGATCGAAGAAAAATCATGGCGCTCGCCGAGTCTGATCGAAGGCATTTCATTCTGCACAAAGCGCGTCGTTTCTGAGTCATAAGAGCTTCGGGCCTGAGGAGCAATTTTATTCTGAATGGCTTTGCGGCAAAGTTTGCTCCAGAGAACGTCGAGTTCTGAATCGACTGATACGGGCTCGCGGCGTTGCGGTGAAATCATCGCCTTCGCCTGTTCGATTTCTGCGCTTCTTTTACCTGACAAAGAACCGGAATAGTAAGGCTGCTGCTGAGAATGGTGAGCATCTGGCTGAACGGGATGCGGCTGAGGCTGACTTTGTGGCGTCATGCCAGCCGGTTCAGGAGCCGGATGGGTGGTTGCAGTCTGCTCAATCGGTGCGGGTCCGGTGGGAGGGGCTGCTGGAGCAACCGGCTGTGCATTAGCTGGTTGAGCGGGGATATTCGCCGGAACCGGGGCAGCATTTTCTGGCCCGGCAACCGGAGGTGTGGCAGGTGCAACAGATGGCACTGGAGGAGCGGGGGTTGCAGGGGTTGCAGATGTTGCAGGTGCGGCCGGTGTGGCCGGTTTTGCTCCTGCAGGAGTTGCGGCGGCAGGTTGTTTATCGGCAGGCTTTGCGGTTGGTGCGGGCGCGGCTTCAGCTGCTTTGGCGGCTTTGGCTGCATCTGGCTTCGCTGCAGGTTCTTCAGATATTGCTGCCTGCAGCTGGTTCTGCAGATCATCAACGGCAGCCGCTTCACCGGCAGGCTCAAGATTCAATTCCAGTGCTGCCTTCGCCGCTTTTTTCTTTTTAACGACCTTTACGACTACCATGACCGGCAATAATAAAACTACCAGCCCGACCATCCAGAATTTTTTCGCAAGGGCCATAAAATAGGCCGTGGCAGCATCTGGATGCGGCTTCTTGGCACTTTTGGCCTTACCAAAAAAGGTGATTGCCTTTGCCAGATCGGGCTTGCTTTTATTCTGAAAATGCAGACCCTGAGCATAATCGGCAAGCGAACTGCCTTTTTCATTTTTTCCCAGCATTTTCGCAGCACGCAGAACCGTGTTCCAGTCTGGCTTTTTACTGTTCAGCAAAGATTCAACGTATATTTCAGACAGCTCTTTGGAAGTCTCGACCACGTCTTCGTGGTCCTTCAGAGCTTCTACCGCTTCATCATATTTTTTGGCCCGGAAAACTCCGTTAACTTTTCCAAGCAGTTCATTGGGATCGGCAGACAGAGCGGGCAAAGCTTCAGGCTCTTCGGGTTCACCGGTATCTTCGCCCATATCTTCAATCGGAACTTCATCACCGGCAGCTTCATCGCCTGCCTTATCGGATGGCGGTTTATCAGCAGCCGGCTTATCTGCTGCCTGATCGACCGGTTCTTCTTCGACGGCAAAGTCTTCGACATTCTCATCCTGGGCTGCCAGATCTGTATTCAGAAACAGCGGCAATATCAGAACCCATATCAGGAATATCCAAAAAGCCCGGCTATCATTGCGTCTGATCAGCATCTGTCAATCTCTCAACCTAGGTTTGGTTCTCGGTCTTCCCCGAATAAAAGTATGCAGGTAATCGATCTCATAATTCAAGGTCTTTTCTTTTTCAGCAATGCGGCAAGGCAGGCTTTTGGCTTTCGACACCCTTCCTTCCCACGGGTAGCGGTCTTCAAGAAACTTCTCGCCCTTCTGCTGCTCTTTCAACGCTGCCAGACGCTCCATTTCCCGCAACTCTTTCTCGTAATACTTTGGCGGATTGGACGGAGCCTGTCGACATCCGACCGAGCCCAATGCCAGAGCCAGCATTGCCACCAGAGGAATGATTCTGAGCCGGCGAACCTGTTTCGATTTCATAATAAAATACCCGATTATAAAGCTGATGATTCAGCATCATAATCGGGCAGTTTGTCAGTTTAGTTTAGACCTGATCGGGAAATAATTCAGTCGACATGTATCGCTCGCCATTGCTTGCGAAAAGAGTAATGACTCGCAATTTTCTGCCGGTAACCCGTTTTCCCCGCAGATATTTCACGCAGGCCGCCGCAGCTGCCCCTGAGCTGATACCGACCAGCAGGCCTTCGGTGCTTGCCAGCCTTCTTGCAGTTTCCATCGCCTCTTCATTACTGACCTGTATGACTTCTGAAATCAGTGATCGATCGAGAATCTCGGGAACGAACCCGGCACCGATGCCCTGAATTTTATGGGGCCCTGGCTTGCCGCCCGAAAGCACCGGCGAAGCCTCTGGTTCGACTGCAATTATCGGGGTGTCGATGCCATTTTTCCGCAGACAGCGCCCGATTCCGGTAAGGGTACCACCGGTACCCACGCCGAAAATGAAGGCATCGACCTTTTCGCCATCGAGAGCTTCGAGTATTTCAGGGCCGGTAGTGAATTCATGGGCGGCAGGATTAGCGGGGTTGGAAAACTGGCCAGGCATATAGGCATTTTCCATCTGTGCCATCAGCTCATTGGCCTTCTCGATCGCACCGCGCATGCCGGCTGAACCCGGGGTCAGAACCAGCTCAGCACCATAAGCTTTCAGAATTTTGCGGCGCTCGACGCTCATGGTTTCAGGCATGGTCAAAACGATGCGATAGCCCCGAGCCGCAGCCACCATCGCCAGCCCGATTCCCGTATTGCCTGATGTTGGCTCGACAATCACTTTGCCGGGGCTCAGCTGCCCGCATCTCTCTGCCTCAAGAATCATCGATCGGGCTATCCGGTCTTTTACCGACCCGCCCGGATTCAAAAATTCAACTTTCGCGATTATTTCACCTTCGTCGGTCAGATGCCGAAGCCTGACCATTGAGGTTTTTCCAATTCTTTCGGTAATGTCGTTAAGCATTTTCAGGCCCCTTTCGCCGCAGCTTTCTCTTCAGACCGCCGCGGACTGATGTGCAGATCTGATTTTTTCAGTACGACTCTCGTATTGGGCGGCACCGATTCGGTTAACCATACGTTGCCGCCGATAATTGAATTCTCACCGATCACGGTTTCGCCACCGAGAATCGTAGCGCCGGCGTAGATACAAACACCGTCTTCGATAGTCGGGTGCCGCTGGGCCCCTCTGATTATCTGCCCCTCTTTGTCTCTGGGGAAATTTAGTGCGCCAAGAGTGACACCCTGATAAATCGTGACATCATTACCGATGTGGCTGGTTTCACCAATAACCACTCCGGTTCCGTGATCGATGAAAAAGCTCTGGCCGATCGTGGCCCCGGGATGAATATCCACCCCGGTTCGTGAATGGGCCCATTCAGTCATGATTCTGGGAATAAGCCGCAGACCGTGGCGATAGAAGTAGTTTGCCGCGCGATAGACGGCTATTGCTTCGAGGCCGGGATAGCTGAAAATGATTTCGTCAAAATCGACCGCCGCCGGGTCATTCTTGAAGGCCGCCTTCACATCCTGATTGAGAATTTCACGCATGGCGGGGATATCTTCAAGAAAGCCGATGACCAGCTGCTCAGCGGCCTTCTCACATTGACCGCAGGGACTTTTTTCATTGCGGCAGCTATGAATCAGCTCCCGATAAATCTGGGGCCTGAGCTGCTCGTAAACCTTGGCAACGCGGTAACCAATACGCAGCTCGATAGATTCGAAAGACATTTCCGAATGGCCAAAATAGCCGGGGAAAAATATAATGAAAATATCGTGAATTACCCGGTAAATTTCTTCTTTGTCGGGCAATGGACTGCTGTCAAAATGCTGAACTTCTTTTGGGCTGGAAGTGATGGCCATTACTATTTTTTCAGCCACCTGCCTGAATTTCTTTTTCATTTTCTGCCTCCAGTTAGTCTGCTAATAATATAATTCGTCGTGCCCGGTTCAACAAGCAATAAAAAAAGCCGCTTCCCATTCAGGAAAGCGGCCCTGCTCATACAGAACTATTTAACCTCGATCTGGCCGTCGCGACTGATATAGACCAGTCGGTTTCTGAATATCATGATCTGGGTCTGGGTACCTTCAAGACGCCCGGTTACCCTCCAGATGTATTCAATGCCTGATGGGCAGTTGATTTCATATTTTTTGACGCTCGGCACCACTTCATAAAGATCGACGCCGCAGTTGTTTTTCCAGAGATCGTTCACTCTCTGGGTAACGTTGTGAAAATCAACATTTGCCGAGGTAATCTGGCCTTCTTCAATAAATGATTTAAGTTCATCCAGCAGGGATGAAAGGGATTTAAACTTGCCAAAAGCGTCACCATCGACATACTTGGCAATAACGCTGGCCTTGTTGTCGCTGGATTCGTTTTTGATAAGAGTTTCAACGATTTTCTGGTCGCTGGTCAAAGCTCTGAAGCCGTAATAATCGGTTCTGTCGTGCCCGATTTTTCCTGCAAGTTCAAGCGAATAGCGGGAAATGCTCACTTCTTCGACGCTTTCGTTCTGGCGCTGCCAGGTCGAAACGATATGGGCAGGCACTTCGTTCCAGCCGATCAGGGCGGTTTCGATTCTGCCGGCGGCGGCACAGTCAAGAAACTGGTTGATCGTGATCACCAGGTTTTCCTTGTGGGAAATGGAGCGTTCAACAAAACGCACTTCGTTGATCTGAGCAAGATTATATTGTTCAAGCAACCCCTGACCCTGCAGAGGAAAACTGGCCACAACGGTCATAGCCAGAGCTGCTATCAGTTTTTTCAGATTTTTATACATCGATATACCTCTCTCTTCAGCATTATCATTGGAGCTAAAGGACAGACAGAATATCACAGGAAAAAAATTTTGACAAGAATGCAGAAACATAAATTTTTGCTTGCTGACCGGGGCTTTTCTTTTATAATCTTAGTGTAGCTAAATACTGATTTCGAAGGAACACTTATCATGGACGAACTCGACCAGCTGCTTGAAGAACTCGAACGGGTTGAAGCCTGCGAAACCGTTCTCGACAGCCATTTGCAAACCAACGCCAACTGTCACTGCGATCTTTTCGAAACCTGTTTTTACAAGGAATTCTGGCACAGCTTTCAGAGTTCGAACCAAAGCCTGGTTGGATCAAGCCTTGAACAACTGGTGGCTTCCCTGCAACCATGACTTCTGCTCCTCTGCGTCAATCAGGCATCAAGGCCATGCGCGAGGCTTTGACCGGCGGCTATCCCATTATTGCCATTGAAACCTGGGAAGAAGACCAGACTCTCGCATCCCTCTCCAGCTTCTGCCAGTCGGTTTTCCAGAATCGCGGCGTATTCCAGACCTGGGATCTCCAGAACGGCCTTAC
>JBMOKV010000240.1:0-2277 GCA_049325495.1 Candidatus Rifleibacteriota bacterium
TGCATACCTGAAGAAGAAGCTTTCAGGCACCTGCAGGCCCATATCTTTAAAATCTGGAAAGACGCAGACACCAGTGGCCAGCGCTTTTTTCCCCATGAATATATGTACAAAATGCTGTTGTCGGGGGTACTCGAGCAGTATTATGAAATCGACCCGAAAAACAGCTGGATGCTGGCTGCCGCTCAGAAGAACCTGCCCATCATCGTACCCGGCTGGGAAGACTCAACCATGGGCAACATTTTCGCCTCCTATTGTATTAAAGGTGAATTGAAGCCTTCGACCATGAAATCGGGCATTGAATACATGACCTGGCTTGCGGACTGGTACATCAAAAATTCCGCAGGAAAAGGCGTCGGCTTCTTTCAGATCGGCGGCGGCATTGCCGGCGATTTCCCGATCTGCGTCGTGCCGATGCTGTATCAGGATATGGAAATGGATAAAATCCCGTTCTGGAGCTATTTTTGCCAGATTTCTGATTCAACTACCAGCTATGGGTCATATTCAGGCGCGGTTCCCAATGAAAAAATCACCTGGGGCAAACTCGATATCGATACTCCAAAATTCATCGTCGAGTCAGACGCTACCATCGTTGCACCATTGATTTTCGCCTACATTCTCGGCTGGTAAAAAAAAGAAAACCCGGCGATCAGCCCATTAACTGGGTTGCTCGCCGGGTTTTGTCTTTCTACCGTTATTTCAGCTGGCCATGAACCGAACAGACGGGGACTTTCTGGTCGTCGACCGTTACCAGCGAATATTCTCCGCCATCGGGGCATTTCATATTCGCCGGCCAGTCTTTTTTCATAAGTTCCTTCAGGGTCGGCAGATCGATATCTCCAGGGGTTGAGGCATTAGATCCGCTTTTTCCAATTTGATCCATGGCCTTATCCATGTAATAGCTTTCATAAAGAGAAGCAATCAGATTCTGGTTTGATCTACACAGGCGCTGTCGTGCCAATTCTCTTTCTTTGGCAGAATCTCCGGTCATCAGTTGAAAAACGACAAAGAGAAGACCAAAGACCATTAGAACAATGAAGTTTCGCATCGACTGGTTCATAGCAACTACTTGTTAAATCAGCCGGTCTTTCTGACGAGCACCCAGGTGGTGCCGTGGCTGCCTGCTCTGCCACATGGCAGAAACACCGCGCCTTTAGCGAAAGTCTGGGTGTTTTCAGGATGTTCTTTGCATTTGTAGATGCCTGCGATTACAACACGGGTTCCGGTTTTGCCTTCCATTTTTTGCTCCGAATTTGAATTTTGCAGGCAAATTTTCAGACAGTTCTGCGGTGATTTTCTGCAATGTTACTGGATATTATACCGCTAATTCTGAAAAATCTCCGCAAAAAATATCTTCATGGCCTGCCATGCACGTCGGTCGGTCAATTCATGATAGGCAACGCCCTGAGATGGGTCATTGCCTGCTGCTTTGTTGGTGAAACTGTGAACTGCCTTACCATAGGAAAACAGCTGCCAGTCGACTGCGGCATCGCGCATTTCTTTCATAAAATCGATCATTTCTGCATCGGGAACGTGGGGATCGATGCCACCATGCAGAACCAGCACTGCAGCTTTGATGTTTTTCGCGTCTTCGGGTTTTGGTGATGCAAGTCCACCGTGAAAGCTGACCACTCCGGCAACTTCGGCGCCGCTGCGGGCCAATTCTAGAACTGTCGTTCCACCGAAACAGTAACCGATCGCCGCAATCTTTTTTTCGTCGACCAGTTCGTGCTTTTTTAACTGCTCAAGAGCCGCCAGCACCTTGCCACGAAGCTTCGGGCGGTCTCCTTTATAGCTGCCAGAAAGCTTTGCCGCTTCTTTATTGTCGGTGGGTCTGATGCCTTTTCCGTAAATGTCAGCGACAAATGCTACATAACCCTCTTCGGCCAGCTTTCGCCCGATCTCAAGAACATGGTCGCCAATGCCTTTCCATTCGTGAACCACGATTACCCCGGGCTTTTTGCCCGTTTCGCCTTCTTTGAAAAAGAAAAAGCCTTCGTGCAGAGAATTATCTACATCATATTCAATGGTTTTTTCGATGATTTCAGCCATCAAAGGCACTGAAATAATCAGGGAAAAAGCGAAAAGTAATAAGAAACGTTTCATTATTTACCTCCAGGTTAAAAGTAGGCGTATCGAATTTTGTCGATCCTTTTCAGTTCTGTTGATGAGCAGACAGGTTCCAGACCGACAAGAGACGGTCATTGAGCTTGTCGAAATGCCCGTCTCTGAAATAAATTCAATAAGCTTTTAAATATATTTCCTATTAAGGTATCCACA
>JBMOKV010000241.1:0-2269 GCA_049325495.1 Candidatus Rifleibacteriota bacterium
GGAAAATGGCCGCCGATCACGGGTCTTGCTTGCGCAACACCCGCGCCCGTCTCGTTTTTTCCGGTCACGACAGGCGTTCGACGGTAAAAAAGACAAATAAGACAAAAATATATAACCAAAATCTGAAGCTGAGGGCAGATCATGGCTTTGTTTAAAAAAAGCTCCTTGCCTTGCTGGACAAATATTGATATGTTGCTGACTTGCGATTCTTGGCTGATCATTACAGATTTTTTCGAACTTAACAAGGTATGGCGTCAATGCGGTGAGTTGGTGTAGTATAAAACCTGAGTGACATAAGAAAAGTTTTTCTGCAACAACTGCACCACTAATCGGCAATTTGCAAGGGGCAAGAAAACTTGGTTTTAAGACAGTTAACATTGAATGATTTTGACTGCAGCAATGACCTTCGTTCGCCGAAGGTCATTGCTGCAGTCAAAAAGCTGTCTCTGGAAAGCAACTCAGAATCACGGGGTGCAGATTTACACGCCCTGAAGTTGTCGATTTCATTCTCGACCTGACAGGGTACATCGAAGACAAAGAACTGCATAAAAAGCGATTATTGGAGCCCTCCTTCGGAGACGGCGATTTTCTTTTACCGGCAATCAATCGTCTATTTGACTCCTGGCAGAAAACCTGTTCCGGGGGACAGGTGGTTGAAGAGCTTGCAGATTCAATTCGCGCCGTAGAACTGCATTCTAAAACTTTTTCCGATACCAGAACTGCCGTAATCAGCCTTCTTCTGCAAAAGGGAATCAGCGAGACATCAGCAACAGCACTTGCTGATCGCTGGCTGTTCAACGGCGACTTCCTTCTTACCCCATTTGCCGGGCAGTTTGATTACATTGTCGGAAACCCACCTTATCTGCGACAGGAGATGATTCCCGCCGCATTGATCGAAGAGTATCGCAAGCGTTATCAAACAATATATGACCGGGCGGATATTTATGTTCCATTCATCGAGCGATCATTGTCGGTATTGAAAAAGAACGGCTGCCTTGGTTTCATATGTTCTGACAGGTGGATGAAAAACAAATACGGTGGGCCTTTGCGCAACCTTGTCGCTTCGAATTTTCATTTGAAAACTTTTGTCGATATGGTCGATACTCCGGCATTTCATGAGGATGTTATTGCCTACCCGGCCATCACTATTATCAGCAACGAACCGCCCGGAAAAACAAGAATTGCCCGGCGACCGGCAATTGAAAAAGCAGCCTTGTCTTCTCTGGCTAATGAATTGCTTTCTTCAGGGAAATGTAGTTCCGGCGGACATGTCCGGGAACTCGCGATGATTCCGAAAGGTACCGAGCCATGGTTGCTTGAGACTTCCGATCAAATGGCGTTGATAAGACGGCTTGAACAAGAATTTCCATCCCTGGAAGAAACGGCCTGCAAAGTCGGCATAGGTGTGGCGACCGGTGCAGATTCAGAATTCATTGGAGACTTCGCGACTCTTGACATCGAATCTGATAGAAAGCTGCCATTGGTCACAACCCGCGACATTGCTTCCGGCGAAGTCAAATGGCTGGGGCTGGGCGTGATAAATCCTTTTGATGACAAGGACGGTCTTGTTAACCTGAGCGATTACCCCAGACTGAAAAAATACCTTGAAACACGCAAGAGCATAATAGCCAATCGCCATTGTGCAAAGAAAAACCCGGGCAACTGGTATAGAACTATTGATCGTATTTATCCGGCCATTGCCAAAAAGCCAAAGCTGCTGATCCCAGATATTAAAGGTGAGGCGCATATTGTTTACGAGCCAGGGAATTTGTATCCCCACCACAATCTCTATTACATAATTTCTGAGGAATGGGATCTGCGGGCATTACAGGCGGTGCTGCTTTCGTCGATTACCCAGTCATTTATAGCAACCTATTCGACAAAAATGCGCGGTGGTTATTTACGTTTTCAAGCACAATACCTTCGACGCATTCGCCTTCCACACTGGAAGGATGTTTCCGAGATTTTGCGGCAAAAGCTGGCTGACGCCGCCATTAAGAGAGATATGAATGCTTGTAATCATGCCACATTTGAACTTTATGGCCTAACCGAAGAAGAAAGATCAATTCTTGGAGGCCAAAGAAATTAAATGGCACTAAATCTTGTTGATTACCAGAAAAAGGTGCGTCTGGCGGTAAAAGCCTTCTGGAAAAGTCGCGAAGCCGCTAAAAAGAAGCAGGTTGATCCCGGCAAAGCAGATCAGGGGGAACGTTCAGGTGTTACCAGCGGAAAAAACATGGATGGCTTCATCGATCTTGTGTTTGACCTG
>JBMOKV010000242.1:0-2268 GCA_049325495.1 Candidatus Rifleibacteriota bacterium
TAAAAATCGCCCTGGAACTGTCAAAGGAAGTTGATCCTGCTAAAGTAGCACTGGTCGTTACCGACGAAGAAGGGCGAAGCGCTCCGGTAGCTTCAAATAAAACGAAAAACTATCGCCATCTCTTTCGCGTACCTTCTGAAGACCAGTATTACGCATCCGTTATCGTAAATGAAGGTTCAGAACAGAAAGAAATTATGAAAGTTAAAATTCCGGTCGTAAAAGTTGAATTCGACAGCCGGACAATCGACGACACCCGAAGAAAACAGGGCTCTGAAGGCCTGACCAATTCTGCCGCAACCTCACATTCAAGTTCAGACAGCGACTACAATCATTCATCGTTCGGCAAGTCACAGCAGGTTGACCTTTCCGACCTCTACACCGACCCACAGGCAGGTTCTGAAGGTGGCGACAATCAGATGGCCAGTTCGAACCTTGGCGGCTCAAAAGGCTCTGATAGCTCAGGCAGCTCAAATGATGGCGGCAGTAGCTCTGGCTCTTATGATGCAGACTCCGGACCAGGCTCAAGCGGCTCCGAATCAGGTGCTTCAGGCAGTGATAATTCAGGCACCAGTTCATCAGGAAGCGAATCTTCAGATGGCTCCGATGGCAGTATTGCAGATGAAGCCGGTTCCGACTCAGATGTAAATGGGAACGGCTCTTCAATCTCTTCCGGCAATGGCTCTTCAGGCGACTCAAATGGTGCCGATGCCTCTGACAATGCTTCGGGGGGAAACAGTAAAGATGGCAGTTCATCAGCCTCTTCCGATAGCTCATCATCTGGGAATACCGGTTCGGGTTCTTCTTATTCAGGATCTGGCTCTGGATCAGATGGTGATTCTGACAACCCGTCGGGAAATGACAATGCAAGCGCTTCAGGTGACCGCGACAGCAATTACAGCGGAGCGGGCGACAGTCGGGCAGCGGCAGGTGCTGGCGATGGGTCATCTTCTGCAGGTGCTGGTTCTTCAGCGGCCAACTCCACTGCAAGTGGTAAGGACAGCGCGAATGCCCAGGAAAATGATTCTTTCGTAATGGCGCTGTCGATGCAGGCAGTAAGCAAAAAAATCTATCAGTCTTTCGATTTCATCGACGAAAAAAGCCCTGTTTCAGCCGCAATACCTGCTGGAACAGAAGTTACTTTCAGCATGAGTTTTGCCAACAATGTCGATCCTGAATCAGTAAAAATCGAGCTTGACGATGGCAAGGGCAAGGTTGCAGGCGATCTCAAGACCTGGGGAGAAGCTTTTGCATACGTATTTGACAAGCCGGCACAGGCCAGCTTCCTGGTCAGCGGAAAAATTGACAAGAAAAGCTTTTCCTACAAACTCAACATTCCGGTGAAATAATGGCTAAATGAGCCGAGTGCAGCTTTAACCGAGCTCCACTTTTTAAAACCGTCAGAGAACCGTCGTCGTTAAGGCCCTTTGGCTGAACCGACGACGGTTTTTCATTGCCACCATATTCTTCACACCAGAAATCCGATGAAAAGAATGGCCCCGCATGATTTTCCCAGCGTTCAACCTGAAGTTTTGGCTCAAGATGCCGATTGAGAGCGAACTGTCGTAAAATTCTAAACAACAGATCAGCCCTGTCTATTTCTGAATGATAAATTGCCGCTGCCCCGGGTATCGATGAAGGAACGGCAAAGTTGATCCCTATTCCTGCAACGAAATTTCTCTGTACACCCTTTACGAAGCCTTCCACCAATATCCCTCCCAGTTTGCCTGAGCCAAGAAAAATGTCATTAGGCCACTTGAGCCAGAGATCAGGGAATTCAGCCATTTCCCTTAGAGCTTCGGCAACAGAAGAACCCAGCTGCAGCGAAAGAGGAAACACACCCTCGTCAATACCTGAAAAGGAAAAAAGCAGCGCATTTCCGGAATCAGCATGCCATCTGCGGGTAAACTGCCCTCTTCCCGCCGTCTGGTAGTCTGCGGCAAGAATTCTCTGCCAGTTACCTTCAGCTCCACTCTTCCTTAGATCATCACTGGTCGAACCGGTCGAAATTTCCCAGTCGAACTGGTATTCAGCAAAACCGGGAAGCTGGCGGATCTGATTCTGCAAACGCTGGCGGGATTCAGGATTCACAAAGAGAAAACACCACTCTTTTCAAGCTTCTCAAACAGGAAAAAATCGGTAAGGTCTGGTTTCAACGGGGTAATCGAAACAAATCCATCTTTGACCGCAACAATATCGCATTCATGGCTTTTATCGATTATCTCAGGATTTCCTTTTATCCAGTAATAGCTTCGCCCATAAGGATCGACC
>JBMOKV010000243.1:0-17149 GCA_049325495.1 Candidatus Rifleibacteriota bacterium
TATTCATCATCTGAACAGGCAAAACATGAGCATAAACGCCGCCAATGTAGCGGTAAAGGGGCAGACCGGCCAGTTCGGCTGCGGCTTTTGCCACTGCCAGTGAAACGCCCAGAATTGCGTTGGCGCCGAGTTTGCCTTTATTCTTTGTTCCATCGAGAGCGATCATTGTCGCGTCGATGGTTCTCTGTTCCATTGCATCCATGCCTTCAAGTTCGTTGGCGATGGTTTCATTGACATTTTCTACGGCTTTAAGAACGCCCTTGCCCAAATAACGCTTCTTGTCTCCGTCGCGAAGTTCAACGGCTTCATGTTCGCCGGTCGAGGCGCCAGAAGGAACTGCAGCTACGCCATAAGCGCCGCTTTCGAGCAGTACTTCAACTTCAATAGTGGGATTGCCGCGACTATCGAGAATTTCTCTGGCCTGAATAGCATCAATAATAGACATTAAAGCCTCCTGATAATTTAAGTGCCGACCATGCTGATCGACGGCAGAAGTTTACCACAATTAACCCGGTCAAAAAAGAGCAAATTGACCATAATTAATCAGAAATCGTTCAGGCTTTTGCACAATCTGCCGAAAGTAGATTGCGGAAAAATGTTCGATCTTGATGAATAGTGGAAACTGTCTGATGTCAGGCCATGTTAAAGCAATAAATAAGATTCTGCCGATTCTGATCAGCCTGCTTTTGTGCAGCAGTATTGCAATTGCTGCTGATGATATTTTTGCTCTTGAATTCGATCTTGACTCAAGAAACACGGTTGATAGCACCAGGCAGGATTTCTATCGCCCCCAATACCCGGTTATGGCCTCGATTCCAGTTTTTATCGCAGACCAGTATGACCGCAATTTCATTAGCACCGAAAATGACATGTTTCTCGCGATTCGTGGTGATTTGAACGAGACCCAGTTTATCGATATCAAGGAACGACTGTATCTTTTGCACTACAACAACGAAGATTATTATTCCAGGGCGGTAAACAGCCGAAAATACAGGGAAATTGATCACGAACTGAATCTCACCATGGGTATCGCTGCTGGAGACCATGATTATTTCCAGCTTGATTTTTTCAACAATTATTATGATGCGCCTTTGTTCACTCAGTGGCAGACTCGTGCTAATCGTGGTTCGGGGCTTTTCTGTCATGAGTTTTCTCAACGGACCTGCCTGAACCTCGAAGGTTCTTATGAAGAGCGAGAATTCGAAAATGATTTTGAGCTCAACTATCGCGAGGGGCAGGTGAAATTCGAAGTGGTGACCTATATGCGCGGTCATCGCAAATTTGTTCAGCTGGCCAATTCGACCAGGGGTGACCGGAGCTTTTTTGAAAATTTTCCCACCGGCATGGCCGCCAGAAAAGCGGTTGATTACTACACAGATTGGACCAGGAGCCCTGAAGACGATGATCCAAGGGCAAAATACAAGCAGATTAAGACAAGAGGCGACCTTTATCTGAAATTTTACGGCGATGCGGGCACTCTTGAAAGAACCAGAATCAGTAATCGTTCAACCAATGCCGGCATTGGACTGGTGCTTGCATATGAACTCAGCGACGATATCTGTCTGAGAATCGATGATTATTACCGGAAAAGTGACTGGCGAAATGAATCGGGGGTTTACTTTCTGTATGACCATTATGCCAACCGCCTGTCCCTTTCTGCCACCTGGGAATTCAATACCAATCTTACTCAGACAGTTACTTTTATCGATGAAATACTTGAAAACAGTAATTTTTCTCAGGAAAATATGCGCATAAACCTTCTAAAATACGAAGGTCTCTATGCCAAAGGGCGCAGTCGCGGCAGTCTGCGATTTGAAGGGCAGCGCCGCCGTTATGATGAAAACCGGATGTTTTATCCCGATGAAGACGAGCTGAAAATTGCCGCAGCGTACGAATATCTGATCACCGAACAGGTTAAGTTCAGATTGCGCAGCGAGTACATCGATAAAGATTACCTGGAATTCGAAGATTTTCTATGGTCATCTTACCAGAGAAACATCTGGCGGGCCGGGGTCGAAAAGCTGTTGTCGAGAAACCACTCGCTTGAGATTGCTTACCAGGAAAACTCTGAACGGCATAAGAATTTCAATACCAACAACATTGAAGAAAAAAGCCTCAATTTCAGCTGGCTTATGAGTTTCTGAGCCGGGGAAATATATCTGGCTGTTTTTGTTGTGGTAACCTCTTGTATGTGATACAATTACACTGCTTATGTTTGCCATAGCCTTCATGGGATTAATCATGCATGAACTGACTCCCGGTCAGCTTCAGGCAGTGGTTGACAGCGTGAAAAAAGTGGCTGGAAATCAGGCTTTGATTGTGTGTAATGCCAGCGGCCTGTTTTCGGTCGCGCCAGCATTGGCGGCACAGGTAAAATTGCTCTTTGACAGTGGAATAGACATAATCTTTGCCGGTGAACAGTCGATTGCCAGGCATGCGGGTCGAGATGAACTGGATTCATCAGCTGGTCGGATTCTACGGCCGGTGAATCTTAACGATTCAGCCCCGGGGCAAGGTACGAAAATGGTTTCTGTCGGGGATAAGAAAATCTGGCTGATATGCGCGGCCGATCAAAGCTTTAAGACTCCATTAGAGCATGCGCATGAAGTTCTCGATGATTTTTTCCGCAACAAAAATGATTCGTTTCCCGTATTAATAAATGTGAACGGTAAAGATTCTGACTATAAAAAGGCTCTGGCCTGGAGGTACAGCCGGTTCGACTTTTCGGTCGCGGTAATAGGCAGTGGCATGCATTTTAGCAGCGGCGAAGCAAGAATTGATAACGGAAATGCTTTCCAGGCAGACGCAGGAATTATAGCCAGTTTAGACTCGGTATCCGGAATGTCTCCGGATATATGGTGGAAACGCAATATCGAGCGCGTTCCCGTGGCAATATTGCCGGGTAAGTCTGCGATAGAAGCAGATTACGCCATCCTGTTCTACGATCGTGAAAAGGTAGTAAAATCGGTTTGCGGCAGGCTGGTAGTGTGAGACAGTTTATTTCGCTGAATTTTTATTGTTTGGGTTAAGGAGATTACTAGCAGGGTGGCTGAATCAGGTACAAAAAACTATCAGCAGCTCCTCTTCAATGCACAGAAGAATATTCTTGCCAGCGGCAAGAATACTGATGGTATTCTCAAAATTTTGAGTGAAACTGCTGCCGCGATGTTTGGCCAGCAGGGGTTCGGCCTGATTTTTTACGATGCCTCGGCTCAACAGTCTAGAATCCGTTATAACGCAGGCTTTCCTGAGAAGTCGTTGAACTTTTTCTGCGAAATGTTTACCCGCAGCAGGCTTGAGCACCAGAAAATCAATGCAGGTATTGTTGCGGATGAAAGCGGTGACAGCCGTCTTATCATTCCGGTTGGGCCCATCGACAATCCTTTTGGCCTGATGATTCTGCTTGATCAGCCTCTCGACGATGACCAGGCTTTGCTTGAGTTCAGGGCACTCGCAACCAATTCCATCGGCACTTTCCTCGAAGTTGAACTGGTCAAAATGCAGATGGAAGAAATGTCGGCACTGCTCGAAGTTGGCAGGGTCGTAAGCTCAACCCTCGACCTTCGCGAACTGCTGACCAAGATCATGAGTACTGCCACCCAGGTTATGCGCTGTGAAACTTCAACGGTTTATCTGGTTGACGAGCAAACTAACGAGCTTTATTTTCACATTGTTCAAGGTGACCCTAATGTGGGCGCCAAGCTCCAGGAAATCCGACTCCCCATGGGAACAGGCCTCGCGGGCTGGTGTGCTCAGAATAATAAACCGGTCATGGTTCCTGATACCGAAAAAGATCCGAGATTTTTCAAGGGTGCCGATAAAAAATCAGGTTTTGTGACCAGATCAATGATCTGCGTGCCGATGCGGCTGAAAGACAAGATTATTGGCGTGTTGCAGGTTTTGAATCGAACCGGCGACATTCCGTTCAACGAGCATGACGTTGAAATGCTGGAAAATATGGCCAATCAGGCCGTTTCAGCGATTGAGAACGCCAGACTTTACGAAAATATTCAGAAGGTTTACCTTTCTACCATCGAAGTTCTTGCCAAGGCTATTGATGCAAAAGACCCTTATACTCAGGGCCATTCAAGGCGTGTAACTCTATATTCGGTTGCTATTGCCGAAGAGCTTAACATGACCCGCAAAGAGATTGAAAACGTCAGATATGCCGGTCTGCTTCACGACGTAGGCAAAATCGGTATCAAAGACAGCATTATCCGAAAACCCGGGCGATTGACTGATGAAGAATACGCTATCATCAAGAAACATCCGGCGATTGGCGCAAAAATTCTGCGCCCGGTAGATTTTCTTGCCGACAAAATTCCCGGTGTTCTGCATCATCACGAATATTACGATGGCCGGGGTTACCCCGATCATCTGACCGGTGAAAATATTCCTCTCGATGGTCGGATAATCTGCGTTGCCGACGCTTTTGATGCCATGACTACCAACCGACCTTATCGCAAAGGCCTTACGGTTAAAACCGCCATTGGCGAATTACAGAAATTTTCTGGCAAACAGTTCGACCCGGTCTGTGTCGAGGCTTTTCTGAGGGCTTTTGACAAAAAGCTTTTTCAATATTTTGAAAAAGTTGACGGCTCTGATGACATGGTTCTCAAAGACGATGAAATGGAAATTCGTGATCCAGCCGATGGCTTGAACGGCGATCATCTTGAAAGCCAGCCTTATCCGCCAATGGCCGCCCATGAGCATAAGGGTGAAAAACAGCCATTTCCGCCAGTTATCCCAGCTCATGCTGAACCGGAAAAGCCATCTTCCCAGCCCTACCCGCCAGTGTCTTCGATCGACGACAAGAAGACCGAATAAGGTTTCTTCGACTCAAAATTCAAACAGAAATTTGACAGCTGTAATTGGCTGTTAAGAAGGCTTTGGCCTTGATTGGGCTTAATTTTTCAGATCTGGAATCTGAAATCAGCTTTGTATAACTCTCAGCTTCGGAGTCTCGGCAAACTTGTCGCGGGCTTCGTGATTATGCTTATCACTGTGAACCATGTCGCGATTCGGTGAAAATGATGGCACGATTTCCTGAAGAGTGCTGATGACTTTATGGCTTTTACCTTCACGGGCAGCGGCTTCAAGTCGGTCAACCTGTGAGCACAGCATTGATTCATCAACTTCTTCTGGCCTGGCTATGAAAATTTTTCGGTTTCTGGTGGCAGTAATGCCTTCAGATGCCGTCAGCAGCTCTTCATACAATTTTTCGCCCGGTCTGATACCGGTAAAATGAATTTCAATATCTTTGCCTACTTCAAGCCCTGAAAGCCTGATCAGGTCTTCAGCCAGGTCAACAATCCGAACCGGGTCGCCCATGTCGAGAATGAACACTTCGCCGCCCTTACCGTAAGCGCCAGCCTGAATAACCAGTTTGCTGGCCTCTGGAATGGTCATGAAATATCTGATCATTTTCGGGTGAGTGATGGTTATTGGCCCGCCTTCTTCTATCTGCTTCTTGAACAAAGGAATTACGCTGCCCCGGCTGCCTAGCACGTTGCCAAACCGCACGGCCACAAATCGGGTTGAGCTTCTTCGGGCATAGCCCTTGAGTATTTTTTCAGCAACTCTTTTGGTGGCACCCATAATCGAAGTGGGATTAACTGCCTTGTCGGTCGAAATCATGACAAAGCGCTCTACTTTATGATTGTGTGAAGCCTCAACTACATTTCTGGTGCCGATTACGTTGTTTTTAATCGCTTCTTCCGGGTTGATTTCCATCATTGGCACATGTTTATGAGCCGCAGCATGGAAAACGATTTCGGGGTGATGTGACTTGAAAACCTGATCAATTTTTGCGCGGTCTTGAATGTCTGCAATGATGGGAATAAGGGCGGTATTTCCCAGCTCTTTATTCTGCATTAGAATCTGCTGGCTCGAATAAATGCTGTTTTCACCATGGCCGAGCAACAGAAGCATACTTGGCTGAAATGGCAGAATCTGGCGACAGATTTCGCTGCCGATACTTCCGCCAGCTCCGGTTACCAGAACCGTTTTGCCGGTGATATAGGCTGCAATTTCAGCAAGATTGATTTGCGCCGGTGGACGTCTTAACAGATCTTCAATCGCTATGTCGCGAAGCTGAAGTCCAACGAGTTTGCCACCAATCAGATCCTGTAGTCCGGGCAATGTTTTAAAACGAACTTTTGAATCCTGGCACAGCTTTACAATACGGCGCAATTCATGCCCTGAGGCTGAAGGAATGGCGATAATTATTTCATCAATATTGTGGTCTTTGACAATGTTGGCGATGTTTTCGCATTTGCCCAAAACCGGGCAGCCATGAATTATCTGGCCGGCTTTTTTCTCGTCGTCGTCTACCAGACCAATTACGGTTATCGGCAGATTAAGGTTTCGTTTGATTTCGCGCAGAACACTTTCGCCTCCCTGACCGGCCCCAACAATCAGAACCCGCTTGGTTGATTCATTCGATCTGCTGAACAGCCAGTTTCTGACCGGTGACATTTCAGCCATGTTGAGAATGATGCGAGGAGTGATGCGCGAAGCACCAATCAAAATAAGGCTCAACATCCAGTCAATGATGAATACTGCGCTCAGGGAGGGGAAGCTTTCAAGGAAATAAACTGATGTTAATTTCAGCATCGAGCACCCGGTAACCGCAGTAAAAACGGCAACCATATCGGGAATCGAGGTAAAACGCAGGGTTCTGTTATATAAACCCATGGCCCAGAAACTGACGATGCAGACCGGAATCAACACCGGTACCATCATCAGCAGATAATGAGTGTGCGAAGGCTCGAGCTTGTCAAACTTCAGCCAGATGGCCGCAACCAGCGAAAAAGAAATACAGATTATATCGGTCAGAAGAAAAATGATTTTTCTTACAGGAGTCATTTAATTGTGTACCCTTCGAGCCTCTAGAATATAAGTGTGCAAAATCTTAGCACAAACCCGACGAAATGTCGATTTTTTTTGTCTCTCGGGGTACAGAGCAAATTCTGTTTCTGTTGCAGCATTTCAGAAAATGAATTGTCATCTTTTGCAGAGCCGACGCCGATAATAATAGGAAGATATGATTATGCAATGGCATGAAAAGTTGCTGAGGCTTGTTTTCCAGCGGGTTCACTGCGACCATTGTGGTGGATACAGTCCTGCTTCGTCAAAATTCTGTGGAAAATGTGGTTGCCGCTTTGTCGATGATCGCTCATCTCTGCCACTTAAACAAATTCTGGCTGTGGCTTCGGCAGGTTTCTTCGTAACCTTTTTGCTGACAATTATGGTTCTGAGGTCTTCCAGTCCTCTTCATGCTGATGAAAAACTTTTCGATGATATTCCGGTCGATCATCAGGCTTACTCTGAATGCCGTAATCTGATGGCGTTCGATGGCATCAGACTGCGTGCCCGGCAACAGTTTTCACCTTATGAAGATATCAATGCCGATGAATTCAATCAGGCTTTTCTGTCGGCAATGCGTTTTAATCGCTGTTCCATTCAGGATCAACTGTTGGTTAAAGGTGCTGTCATTACCGGTGAAATATTCAAAGATCGGGTTTGCCGGCTGGCCGAGATAACTGGGAAAACTGGTTTGATCAGAGAAATTGAAGAAACCCAGTATTCCGATCTGACCAGATTCAACGTATTTAGAACGATAGAAGCAATTTTTATGAGGGCAAAAGTTGAAAAATAAAATTTTATTTACCGCGCTTGCTTTTATGCTTTTTGTTTTGAATGGTTTTGTCATTCTATCGCCGGAACCAGCTTTAACTGACATTGATGTGGTTTCCGATCATGGCCAGACCGAAATTATTGTAAAAACAAATTGTAAGGTAGAGCCGGTAATCGAGATCGAAAAAGAACACTCTGCGATAAGAATTGATTTCATTGGTCTGAAAGTCGGTTCTGAACTTGTCAAAAAAGCTTTGAGTGGAGAATTTGTAAGCCTGGGTTATCTTATCAACTATTCTGGAAGATCTCCGGTTACCGGTTTGCGTGTTTTTCCGCGCAAGGGTGGCTTGAAATCTGTCAGACAGGACAAAGAAGGTTATCGAATCATTTTTTCCGAAGTTAAAGAAATTGCGAGCTTCCGTCGCCGCTCTTCTGAAACTTTGTTCAGCCCAAAAGAAGAACGGTTTTCTCCGGTAAGTTTGAGCCTGCATGAAGCACCATCTTTGCCTCTGATGCTTGAACTGGCCGGTAAAGCAGGAATAGATATCAGGTTTTCTCAGGATATTCCTGAGACTATCAGCATTAATCTTGAAGCGGCAAGTCCTATCGATGCTTTGAAGGCAATAGCCGCCGAAATCGGTGGAAGAATCGAGCAGAACGGAAAATTCTGGTGGATATATGGAGCTAAGTCATGAAAGTGAAAAGAATCATGCTGGCTCTGATTCTGGTAATAGTTTTTACTTGTTTATCAGCATTCAATCATTCTTTTAAAAACCGGGTATCTCGTTTCGATCTTGGGGTAATGATCAACCAGATTTTGGAAACAACTTTGCCCGACATTACAGCTGAAACCAGACCCTTTTCCGACCTTTCTGAAAGTGAAATGAAAAAAATCAGAATCGTAACTGCTCTCAGAATAATGAACGGTTTCCCGCAAAATGAGTTCAGACCATCTTTGCCGTTGAGAAATCATGAGGTTTTGCATTATCTGCATAGAACCTGGCAGGTTCTGCAGGCAAGTGCGCCACGAAATAAAATTACAGCAAGACTGGCTCTAAGCGTTGGATTTGGCAGGAATCTTTTTTACCGTAATCTTGGCAGCAGCTATTCAATTTTTTCTGGCACCGCCAGGGCTGGTGATTATGCCGGTCAGGAGCTTTTGGAAAGGGTTAAGCACTTGCTCAGGTTTGAATCCACGTCCGGTGAGCTGAGAATTTTAGTCGAAGACGCGCTAACCGGCAACCCGGTTAAGGATGCTTTCGTTGGCATTGATTCTCAGGCCCGTGCCGCAGATTCCTATGGAGAAATTACCGTTGCGGGCCTTGCAGACCATGACGGAGAAATAGGAATTATTGTTTCTGCACCGGGCTATCATTCACTAAAATTCAAGCGGAATCTTCTGCAGAAAAATACTTTGCGAATAAAGCTGCGACCGGTTAAAAGCCGAATTTTAATCAAGGCTTTTTCAAGAAAAACGGGTGAAGAAATAAAAAACTTTCGAGTTCAGCTGAATGATGGTGCCATTGTTGCTACCGATCAGGGAGAAGTTGTGCTGAAGCCTGAATTCTGCGGCTATCATGAAATTAAGGTTCTGGGTCAGAATCGTGAGGTTTTCAAAAAGAATGTTTATGCAGCGGCTGAAACCATTGAAATAAACGCCAGATTGTAAATCAGTCAGGAAGATGATAATCGCCATTTTCCCGTCTAATTATCTTGTTTTCATCCAAAAGTTGTTTAATTATTGTGGTTAACCTGGCCGGGTCTATTCCAAGGACCTGACAGATCTGTTCATGATTGCAGGGATGTCTTAAAAGCAGTTTCAGTATTTCGTTGCCTGCGTTTTCCCTGTTCCAGTTTGCCGGTCTGAGCGGTATGAGGTTATGTTCGAAAGCAGTGCTGACCGGTATTCTCAGGTTGAGCTTCTCTCTGAATCTATCAAGCCGGCCTTGATCAGCAGTGATGACTTCATTTTCGAGCGGAGCTCTTACTGAAGTGTTGAGGTAGATTGAAGAAATTCCCGGCATGGTTTCAATAAAATCATGAAGCCCTGAAATTTCTTCGTCTGAGTCGTTAATGCCGGGAATGACGAAGATTTCGACCTCGATTGTGCCAGAAAACTTCTCGCTGAACAATTTCAGGCCCGTCAAAGTGTCATTCAACTCAATGCCAGGCGCTGGCCTGTGAATTCGCACAAAAGTGCTCTGCCTGACTGTTGTGAGAGTCGGAAGAATTCGGTCGGCGAGCAGCAGGTCATTTCTGACCTCTTCAAGATGAATCAATGAAGAATTGGTAATGACACAGACCGGTGCCTGAGTGAATTTTTTCAACTCGGCAATTATGAAACCCAGGTCGACATTCAGGGTGGGTTCACCAGTTCCGGAAAATGTTACCCAGTCAGGAGTGGCAATTTCACTCAGAACCTCACGTAATTCATTGATTACATCATGAGGAGGGCAAAACCGGTCACGCTTTGCCGTGAGAAATTTTGTTCGGGAAAGCTGGCAGTAGATACAGTCGTAAGAACAGGTTTTTGTTGGCGTAAGATCTACGCCCAGAGATATTCCAAGCCTTCTAGAAGGTACCGGCCCGAAAACGTATGTTCTCATTTTTGCGCGGCGCGTTCTCTTCTGGCAAAGTAATATCCACCAATCATTACGAAGATAATGATAAAAGGAAGTAATGCGACATAAATGCTTCCCATTGGCTTGCACGGATTCATTTTTCCGCGGGCCTTGACGAGATTGCTTAATGTTTTTTCAAGTTCTTTTTTAAGTTTTGGGTCATTTACGCTTTCAATCGATTTTTTTAATTCATCGATTGAATCATCCAGGCTGGTAAGGGTGGATTCCTTAGGTGTCATCTGTTATTCTCCTTATAAAGTCTAATTGTTCATGTGGGCTTCAAGCTTGCTTATCTGGCTTTGATTGAGGTTCATGCCGCGCAGTCGCCCTATGACTTTCTGGGCATCGGCTTCTCTGCCAAGCTGTTTGAATCGGTCAACAATTATAAACATGGTGTCGGGATCGATAAATCCAGCTTTCAGGGCTTTTTCATATTCGGTAATGGCATTGGTAAATTGCCCCGCAGCAATCAGCAGATCGCCAGTTTTAACGAAAGGAGCTGGATTCTGGGGTTCAAGCTCAAGGGCTTTGCGATAGCTTTCCAGGGCGGATTCATACTGGCCAAGTTCTTTGTAAACTTCGCCCTGCAGAAGCAGCATGTCTGCCGTCGGGTTTTCTTCGGCGATACCGCTTTGCATTATTGCCTGAGCTTCCTGAATCAGTTTCTCATTGATAAAAGCTTTGATCAGCGGTTGGAACGCCCTGGGGCTATTTTTTATGGCTGCCGGGCCTGTTTTGTATGCCGGAAAACCTTCTGTTTCACCCGGGTGTGAAACCTGTGCCTGGCTTGTAATTTCGGCTGCATAACTGTGCATTCCAATTTCAGAATAGGCGTTGGCAAGGGCTTTAAGGGCGTGAATGTTTTTGGGTGAAAGTTTGAGGGCCTTGAGATAAAGAGCGCAGGCTTGTGCCGCATCTCCTGAAACAGAATAGACTTTGCCCAGATTCATCAGAGCGTTGAAACTGGTGGGGTCTTTTTCAATCACTTTTTTGAAACCGGCGATTGCTTCGTTGAACTGCCCGCTTCGTGCGGACTCAAGAGCCATTATGTAGTCAGGATCGTCAGGGGCTTCTTCAATTACCGAAGCGGGGATATTTACCGCGGGCATGGCAGAAACTGGAGTTTGGGCGGTTGCTGATTGGTCACCCAGTGCATTGTTTATTCTTCTGGAGTATGGGTCTTCCGATGGGAGGAAATCCTGAGAAGACGCCCAGAACGAATGTGCCTGATCTTTTAGGCCACTTTGTATCAGGTTCAATCCCGCAAAATATCTGAACTTGGCATTGAAAGGCTCAAGTTTTACCGCTTTTTCAAACATTGGCTGGGCTCCGGTTTGATCACCGGTTTCCATTGCCAGCTGGCCAAGATTGAACAGACTGGTCGCATTTTCAGGATCAGAGGTAATGGCGCGATTCCATGCAGCGCGGGCTTCTTCGAAGCGTCCCATTTTGGCATACACCTGTCCCATCTCGTTCAGCAGTGATTCCTGGTCTGAAAAACCTGGGGTAAGGCGATTCAAAATATTAAGTGCATCTTCAAGTTGACCTTTATTCTGAAGAATTCTTGCGAGCTGGAAATTTCCCTGCGGGCAATCGGGCATTGCATTTAAATAGCTTTTTACATTTTCCAGGGCCTGGTCATAAAGCTCCAGCTTTTCATTCAATTCGCTTAATTTTAGAAGTGCCCAGTTTTCGCCGGGGAATTTTTTGATCAGACCATTCAGAACGTTTTTCTGTTCAATATAGCGCCGATCCTTTTCCAGTTCGATCAGTGTGGTTTTGGCAAGGTCAGGGGTCATCTGCTCAGGTGCGGGAGGCGTAACCACCGGGATATCTTTATTCAAAACAGCTTTTAGGGCGAGAGCATCGGGGTCGGCAGGGGCTATTTCGAGTGCTTTGCCCAAAATTGATGAAGCAGATTTAATCTCGCCCATGCGGTAAAGTAACTGCGCATAAGCGACTAGGCCATGTTCGTAGTCAGGATAGTTTTCAGTCAAACCTTTGAGCAGGCGTTCGGCTTCCATCAATCGGTCGCCTTCGGTTAAAAGTCTGGCAAGTCTGACATTCAAAACCTGCTGTTCGGGAAGAAGAATCGATGCTTCGCGCAGAAGTTTCTCTGCGTCACTGTTGCTGCCTCTTCTGACTAACTCGTCGGCCGATTTCTCATAGGCAACCGCAAGTTTTTCCTCGGTCTGATTTTTCTGAAAATCAAATTCAAGTGCAAGTTTGAACTGTTCGACGGCCTCTGAAGGCATATCCTGCGTCAGCAGGTCATCTCCCATTTCAACATGGCAGCGGCCAAGTTCTCTTTTAAAATTCCGGTTTTCAGGATCTAATTTAACCGCCGTCTCAAAACTTCGACGGGCTTTATTGAAATTCTTTTCGCCCAGCAGGCATTGGCCCAGCAGAAAATGTGCTCTGGCATCTTTGGGTTTCAACTGCAGACGCTGGTTGATGCTTTCTTTTGCTTTTTCGAATTCACCGTTTTCAATTGCAGCCCTGATTTCGGTATTTTCTTTCCAGTCTCCGAATTCATTTTGATCAGGTGATTCAACGGTGGTTTCGCTGGCAACCGGGTTGTCTTTCTTTTTCGGTTTTCCACCGCACCCGGAAAGTATCATTGCGGGTAATGCACAGGCCAGCAAAGCTGCGCCGATTCTGCCAAGTTTTTTCATCACAACACCTCTAAAATTATAAAAAGAGTTCGCTTACCGAACGCCTTTCGTAAATTCTTCTAATTGCTTCGCCAATCAATGGAGCAAGTGAAAGGACGGTTAAATTGCATTTTTTCTGTTTTTCAGCTGAAAGGGGGACAGAATTCGTGCAGATTATCTCCTGGACCGGAGAATTTGGGATTCTTTCACTTGCAGGATCAGAAAGAATGGCATGGGTGCAGCATGCAACCACTGATTTTGCACCGCTCTGGACAAGCGTTTCAGCAACGGTTACCAGTGTTCCGGCGGTGTCGATGATATCGTCGATAATAATGCAATGCTTACCGGCAACTTCACCGATTACATTCATTACCACAGCTTTATTGGCTTCAGGTCTTCTTTTATCGATGATCGCCATCGGCAGGCCAAGTTTTTTACCAAACTGTCTGGCCCGCAAAACGCCGCCTGTGTCAGGCGAAACAACAACATGATCCGTGAGATCACGATTTAAAAAATGCTCTGCCAGAAGCCGGCCCGCTGAAAGATGGTCTACGGGAATATCAAAAAAGCCCTGAAGGGCGGGATCATGCATATCGACCGTCATAACCCGCATTGCTCCTGCTTTTACAATCAGATTGGAAACAAGCTTTGCGGTTATTGGTTCGCGTCCGATGCTTTTCTTCTCTTGTCTGGAATAGCCAAAATAAGGAATTACCGCAGTAACATTGCCTGCCGATGCCCTTTTTAATGCATCGATGGTTATCAGCAATTTCATCAGGTTGTCGTTAACAGGGTAGCAGGTTGGTTGAATGATAAAAGTGTCGCAGCCTCTGACCGATTCTTCAATGCGACAGTAAAGCTCACCATCGGCAAAAGAAGTGTGCAGAATGCTGCCCTCAGGGGTGAAAAGGTAACGGCAGATTTCGCTGAAAAGGGCCTGATTAGCCTGCCCTGAAAAAATCTTGACCTTTGAATTGCTTTGCATCTATTTACTCCGTTAAGTCAAAAGCTTGAACCAGAGACGATTTTTGAGAAGGACGCCGGAGTTTTTCCGGCAGGAATATTGGCTTTCTCTACAATACAACTTTGAATTTTACAATTTGCCCCGATATCGGAATCACAGATTATCGTGTTTGGGCCAATTTCACAGTTTGAGGCAATCCTACATCGACCGGTAATAACGCAGCCTGGCCATATGGTTGTGTCAGGGGCGATCTCGCAGTCGGGACCGATTAATGTCTGTGAAGGATTAACAATCGTAACTCCCTTCGTCATATGATGGTCGAGAATCTTGCTCTGAAGTATGTTTCCGACCTGAGCCAGATGTTGCCTGCTGTTGATTCCCAAAGTTGAAGATTCATCTTTTTCTACAACTGCCTGCACCTTTAAACCCTGTTTTTCGGCCATTTCGACCAGGTCTGTCAGATAAAATTCATTCTGACTGTTTTTGCTGTTAAGTTTGAAAATATTGGAAAAGAGAAAATCGGTATCAAAAAGATAAACTGCCAGATTGACTTCGGTAATTTTCAATTCCTCATTGGTGCAGTCTTTGGCTTCGCGGATTGCAACAACCCGTTCATCGTGACGAATAATTCTGCCGTAATTGCCCGGATCTGACATTTCAAGGGTCATCATGGTAATTGCAGGACGCTGCTGCAGGTGCAATTCAATCATCTGTTTGAGAGTCTGCTGAGAAATCAGCGGGGTGTCGCCACAGACAACCATCAAATGGTCGGGGCGGGAAGGGTTGGCCTGGGCGTAGCACTGTACGGCATGGCCTGTTCCGAGTTGTTGTGGTTGTTCAACAAACTCTACCTTTTCATTGGTCAGCGTCTGTCTAACCAGTTCGCTTTTAAATCCGGTTATAACAATGGTTTTATCTGAACCGACGGCTTTTGCGGCATCGATGACATAAGAAACCATCGGCTTGCCGAGAATCGGGTGTACGACCTTGGGAAGTTCTGATTTCATTCGCGTGCCTTTGCCGGCGGCAAGGATCAGGGTGTGAATTTGTGCGGTCATTGGTAACCTCCCCAAAATTTTACCCCGCCATTATACACAAGTTTATCCGGCATTTACAGAACAACCTTAAGAATTTTTCGGTTTTTAAAACCTTCAGAAATAAGAAAGCCCGCTTGATCAGCGGGCTTCAAAGATACTGGGGTGGGAGGATTCGAACCTACGGATGCCTGCTCCAAAGGCAGGTGCCTTACCACTTGGCTACACCCCATTATTCTAGTCTGGTGAAAATAACACAAATTGGCTCGGGTTGCAACTCTGCTTTTGTTTCAAACTTGATGCAGATAGTTCTCTGGTTTGTTCATTTCGTCTTGATAGGCTCTGAGAATGGTGTCTGATATCGTTTGCTGCAACTCGGTACTGATGGCGAAAATCATTTCGCGCCAGCTGCCATCGGGCATTTTGCGACTGGGCATGCCTACCCAGGGGCCGCGGTCTGATTGAAAAATCTGAAAATCCTTTATAACAAGCTGACCGTCAAGGGTTATTTCGGCAAAAGCCCGCAATTTTGTTTTGGAATGCCTGATCAATTGAATTCTGATTTCAGTTATCTTCATCAGAATTTGAGAATGAATTCGGTCCAGACCTTGCTGTCTTTGGTGGCTTTGGGCTCGTTCACTTCCGGGCGGGTTTCGTTGTTATACCCGGCTTTGATCATTATGTTGCGGTTGGCTTCAACAATACCCTCAAACTGAAGCTCTTCTTCTGACTCGATGGTGTCGATCATTGATCTGCGATATGACAGCTTTCCCTGGACTGTGGGTTTAAAACTGTAAATTGCTTCGAGGTAATAACGTGAAGCCAGTGCTGAAGTTTTGTTCTGGGCGTCGTTGTCATCCATGCCTGAATTGATTATCGATGCTCGTGTTAATGCTGTATTGGCACTGGCACTGAAGCCGGGAGATTTTTCCGGAAGTGGAATTCTTGTGATCCTTTGTTGCTCAATTTCACCAAGAATCTTAAATTTTCCAAGTTGTTTTTCTAGTCTTAGCCTGTTCAATTCAGGGTCTTCCGCGGCAAGGTCAGAATAACCTGTGGTGAGAGTAAGAGTGGACGAGAATCGGCGGTCTTCGGCATCTGAATTGCTGCCGGAAACTTCTGGCGTAAATCCATCGATAAGATTGAAACGTTTGAGGTCAAGAGCGGGAGCCTCTATCGAAGTAATACTCTGATCATCGATTTCAGGGGTAGAAAGATTGGTTTCCAACAGCTGGGAATCAAGTGAAAGTTTGAATTCTCCTGACCTTGGGGCGGGAACAAACTTGCTGCTGGTCTTATTCTTCAGGTTTAGCTTGAGGTCCTGTTGCGCAACAACGGAAAACGCCGGCAAAAAAAGAATTGCCAGCATCACCAGAAACCTGTTGTACGGATGCTTAAACACAAACACTCTCCCTGATCCCATAATATAACAAATTTACAGAGGAATGCAACTGAGATTAACGAAAAGTAAAAGGTGTGGGCAATTGAAACCTTTTAAACAGTCGTTTTCATGGAGCCCATCGATGAAAGCTTGAAAAAAGAGGTTTCTTAGGCAGTTTGGAGACTTTTGCAGGGAGTGACCGAATAATACCCGCTTAACGGCCGAGATCCCGGTGTACCCGCGAAGAAACAATATTCGGGTGCTGGATGTTTTTGAAAAGATACTCGGCAAAAGCTACTGAGCGATGTCTTCCACCAGTGCAGCCTATTCCGATCTGGATTCTGGTTTTTGGTTCGTTAAGAAATTGAGGAATAAGAAAGGAAACAAAATCCTTCAGTTTTTCGGCAAACTCTTTTGCGGCTGCTGAAGCGAAAACAAATTCATTAACCTCCGGGCTCAGGCCGGTCAAGGTTTTAAGCTGCGGATTATAATAAGGATTGGGCAGGAAACGAACATCGAAAACCAGGTCGCAGTCAATGGGAATTCCGTGTTTAAAACCAAAACTGACGAAAACCACCGACATTGTCTGAATGCTGATGTGTTCTTGCAGAATTCTCCTGATTTCATCCTGAAGTTCACGCCCATTGCGAGTAGTGGTGTCGAGGATAAAATCGGCGCGGGATCTGGTTTCTTCGAGAAGGTCGCGCTCCTGCCTTATATTGTCGATTATTCTTTCTGTTCCAGTATTTAACGGATGTTTGCGGCGAGTTTCGGAAAATCTTCGAATAAGTGCATCTTCAGAAGCTTCAAGGTAAAGTACCTTAACCTGGGCCCCGAGACGTTTGATTTCATCAACA
>JBMOKV010000244.1:0-2257 GCA_049325495.1 Candidatus Rifleibacteriota bacterium
AGAGAAATTGACGGAATCGTGTGCAGCGAGCATCTTTATGCGCTTGGCTGGTTTGCCGCCCATTCCCGGTTGCTGTTCTGGAACAAGTTCGGCATGCCTGATTATATTCTTGCCAAAACCAGCGACCAGCGAAGTCTGGTAAGCCTATGGTGGCACGACGAAGAAAAAGCGAAAAAACTCGAAGAAGCCAGGGCAAAAAATCTTGAATTGCCAATCGGCCCTGAAATCGTGCGCTGGTGGGATGAGCATTATCCACCAGATCAGACCAAAGCAGGGGAAATGAAGTAATGTTGAGCTATTTTATCCGCAGGTTTCTCCTTATTATTCCAACATTCATTGGAATTACTTTTCTTTGTTTTACCGTTACCCGATTCGTTCCCGGTGGCCCGGTCGAACAGGCAGTGATGCGGTTTCAGCAGGCCGCCGCCCAGGAAGGCGAGGGTGGGGCAGGCAGCGGTGGATCGCTTGACAAGCGCGGCCAGATTTCCGAAGAAATGATGCAGAAACTCAAAGAAATTTATGGGTTTGACAAGCCTTTTTATATTGCCTATGCCCGCTGGCTATGGCGCGTCATGCATTTCGACCTGGGAGTTTCAGATACTTATTCGCGCCCGGTCTGGGATCTGATCAAAGAGAAATTTCCCGTTTCTATCTGGTTTGGCTTGACCGGTTTTCTTCTTTCTTACAGTATTTGTATTCCACTCGGGGTTTGGAAAGCGGTTAAACACGGGTCGCTGTTCGACACTCTGAGCTCGGTTTTCGTTTTTATCGCCTATTCGGTTCCGGGGTGGACCGCCGGGGTACTTTTGCTGATGCTGCTTGGCGGCGGATCTTTCTGGAATGTTCTGCCTCTGGGTGGAGTCGAAAGCACAACGATTACCCCCGATTCAATTCTGGTCGGTTATCTGCTTGAAGGCGGCAAGGTTGCAGATCTTCCCGCTGAAATTCGCAGTCAGCACCCCAACCTGAAAGATGATCAATACATCAACTCCAATCATCCGGCTTTTCAGCATCTGCCGGTTGATCGAAGGGCAAAGCTTGCCACGGGCAGTCATGCTGACCTTACCGGTTTTGGCCGCTTTCTCGACAAGGCCAAACACATGATTCTGCCGGTATTCTGCTATGTTCTTGGAATGTTTGCCTCAATGACCGTGCTGATGAAAAACTCGCTGATGGAAAACCTGGGGCAGGATTACGTCAGAACCGCCTTTGCCAAGGGGCTTTCTGAAAAAACCGTAATTTTCAAGCATGCCTTGCGAAACTCGCTGATTCCCATCGCCACCGGTCTGGGGCACATGCTTTCACTTATTCTTGCCGGTTCTTATCTGATCGAAAAAGTTTTCAACATCAAAGGGTTCGGGCTGCTCGGTTATGAGTCGCTGATCGCCCGTGATTACCCGGTAACTCTGGGAATTCTGGTTATCGGATCGTTGCTCAAACTTTTCGGCAACATTTTTTCAGACATACTCTACTGCATAATTGACCCGAGAATAAGGTTTTCATGATGAATACGAACTCGATTAAATACTATTTCGTGCGTCTGCTGGCTTTTCTCGTTTTCTACTGGCTGTTTGCATGGGTATTACCCGATTCCGGAAACCCCGCATCAACTGGTGAAAGCATCAAGGGGCTTGCCGGCTTCATTCTGGCGGTTTTTTCGGTTATTTACATTTTCCCTCTGATTGAATCGGGTTTGGGCTCTTTCAGAATCTTTTTTGCCAGCCCGATTTTCAAGCGGCGCTGGAACAAGTTCAAAAGCCTGAAGCGTGGTTATTATTCGTTCATTCTGGTTATAACCATCTTTGTTTTGTCGTTCTTCAGCGAATTCTTGATCAACAGCAATGCCCTGTTCGTTAAATACCAGGGTAAAATTCATTTTACCCTGTTCAGCTTTGAGAGCGCACGAACATTCGGCATGAAAGGTTACGGAGTGCCAAACTATCGTTTGATGAAAAAGGTTTATGCAACCCGCAACCTTGAGCGCAAAGAACGCCTGGCCAAGGGAAATGCTACCGACGAAGACAAAAAGTATAATGAATGGGGCGATGACTGGGTGATGCTGCCGATTTACCCATACGGCCCCCTTGAATCGCTGCTCGACGAATTGCCATGCCGGCCGCCGCACCCGCCAACCTGGGCTGAAAAGGCCTGGCGGCAGGAATTCTTTGACGAAAAGCTTTTTGAATTTCCCGCTGAGCGTCCCGCCGATGCTGAAATTGAAAGAATGTTCGGATCTGAGGCTTTGAAGCTCGAAGAG
>JBMOKV010000245.1:0-2254 GCA_049325495.1 Candidatus Rifleibacteriota bacterium
CCTGCTGATCTGGTTTCTTTGGTTCGCTGCCGCATCCATAAAAGATTGCGGCGATGGCCAGAACCATAAAAATAACTGGCAGCTTCGTTTTCCTCATCGATGGTATGTCTCCCATATTAGAACTGTAGTTTTATGTATACCATAAAATCTTTTTTTAAATCTACTTTTCTTTGTTTTCTTTAATCGGTAACAACATAGAAAGGTCTAATCGATCAGGCTCAAGTCTGGTAAGAATTTTCATGTCATCAAGATCATTGAGAAACGCCAGGTTTGGTATTGGCGGCACGCCTTTGTCAGCCATCAGTGGAGACTGCAGCAGTTTTTGAAGCTGCAGATTGAAATCACTGAAGTTAATTCGCCAGAATCTTTGCAGATTTTCATTGGGAAAATCTGACGAAGGTTTGCCTGCTTTAACGGATCGCAGAAAATCAATTTCTTCATAGAGTTTCTCTTCTGTAGATGCCAGCACAAGAAATTCATCGCAAAGAGCTGCAAAAACGCCATATTGCGGAAACATGAAATGGCTTAGTCTTACCCCGGGGGTTTTACCTTCAAGATTTTTCACAAAAATTCCACTTTGCACGCAAAGAGTTTTCAGCTTTTCAAGATTGCTTTCAAGTTTTTTGATGTCTGGAACAGGAGCAACGAAACGAAGGTCGGGTAACCCCGAATCTTCTGTCGGTTCAAGATTTACGTAAAAAATACTTTCGCGAGCACTATTGGCTAGCAGATCTTTTTCAAAATCGAGGCCGGCAGAGGCCACCATTGATATAACTGTTGATGTCTGGGGTATTTCAAGCATGCTTTTCATCAGCTCGGAAGGGTCTTCAACTGGATGGGTCTGAGCAAAAAACATCAGCGCATCATGATTAATGAACTTGCCAATGCTGATGGAATGGCTTATTCTTGGGTCTGCAAGGCGGCCACTCAGACTTTTTATCCTGAGTCTTGCTTCAAACCCTTGATCAGAGAGTATCGCAGCGCCGATTAAATAATCAGAGCATTCAAGCATCGGCAAAACCTGATGCTGGATTTTAAAAATCTGGTCTTCACGAAGACGTCCGACACTTTGCTTCTTTTCAATAAGACTCTTCAGCAGTTCGATTATTGGCTCTGTTTCTGCCGCCATTTTCATGAGAATACAGTTGTCGTTGGGCTTGATTTCCTGCAGAAGTTCGTCTGCTTCTGAAGAATAGCGGTCGATAAGGGCTTTTGCGTCTTTTTGTTGCCCAGAGCTGAGTTCAATCAACTTTTTGGGCTTCAGAAAATCTTTCTGCCCAAAGCTTTCTTCTTCAAAAACCGATGCAGCTTCTAGCTGTTTTTCGTCAGCCTGCCAGTTTTTGTTGATCTCCCTGCCAGCTCTGCGAAGAAATTCAATGGGCACATTGCCCGGTTCTGCCAGAAAATTACCGGTGCGTTCGGCCTTGAAGGCGATCAGAACCCGCCCTGGAGCCTTTGCTTCAGCGTCTGGAATACTGGTGAAGCTTACCTTTTCAGCAAAGGCCAGTGCACCGGACAAAATCATAAGAATAAATGCCAGGCCTCTAATCAGCAAAGTTTTGTTCATGTCGTCCTCCAAATATATTTTCCGGCAAATTTTAGCATATCCAGAATTATCTGCAAATGATTTGTGTTTTTCATTGGGCGAAGATTTCCGAAGATACCGGGCGTCGGTAAAATGCTTTTACTTTGCCGGAGAATTGTTTTAAAATCGTATTTATGGGCAGATTGATGAGTGTTCGACAAAGAAACGGGTTTATCCTGTACATTGTTGTGACGGTGCTTCTCGCACTGGCAATTCTTGCTTTTGCCCTGAACAGCCTCAAAAGCGGAACCGTTACGCAGTTGGCCAAAAATGTTGACCAGAACCGTCTCACTTTGCTGGCCCAGTCAGCAAATGCTGAGGTTGTTGCAATTATTCGCAGCAATGCCAACTATGCGCTCGATTCCCAGATTTTTGCGAAACTCCGATCGGTTTTTCCTGATTCAGGTGGCTCTGCCCCTGATTTGAAAACTGAAATCGTTCTACTGTCCAATTTCGTCCCGCAGCAGACCTTGGAAATTGCCAATAATGCTGGTTATAATCTGGTGATTAAAAGCCGGGCAACGCTTACCGCTTATCGTGAGGCACCCGCAAAGTCGGTTCTTGCATTCAACGCCTACCTGGATGTAATTTCACAAGCTTACCGGGATGGCGCCGAAGAAAACATGATCGAGGTTCGCGAACGTCGCGATGTCAGACTGGTCGATCTGC
>JBMOKV010000246.1:0-2250 GCA_049325495.1 Candidatus Rifleibacteriota bacterium
GCTCTTTTTCTGACACCCTTAAGCAAAATGGCGTCAACCATGCGAACGACAGTGGTATCTGAGCCAAAACCCGATGCAGTTGCGATGCCCGGCGCGGGAGACTCGTCATCGTCATCTTCTTCAACCACAACTTCAAGAGGTGGAAAATTCTCAAGTTCAGCAAACACCACTTTTGAATCAAGGCTGGTTTCTACCATCAGAGACAAAAGCTTCTGCAGACTGATTCTTGATGCAACCATGGGGACTATGGGCTGACCAAGCTGAACCTCAAGTTCTTCGATTGCATCCACATTTCCAGGATCGGCCATAATCAGGTAGATTTCCCGACTGTCACGCTGATTAGGAATAAAACAGTAACGTCTCATCAGGGCGACATCGATGCTGTTGAAAAGCTCATCATTAACCTGGTAATGCGACAAATCCACGTATTCAATTCCCAGTTCCATGGCAACGGCCCTGGCAAAATCTTCTTCGGATATTACCTTGCGATCGACAAGAATTTGCCCGATGTTGGCAGGAACTGCACCAAATTCGGTGATAATCCCCTGAATATATTCCAGGGAAATATAGCCTTCCTCTACCAGTATCTCGCAAAGGCTTTTCTTCTTGAAAGTAGTAACGTAGGCCTTGATCAGTGATTGATCAGAAACATCAGGATCCTGTTCCAGCTTTCTCAGGCAACGAACCACGTCACCCGAACATTCGGCAACAAGCCTTTCAGCCGTCTTTCCATCAACGATTTTCTGTTTGATCAGATAGTCTTTAAAGCTTTCCATATTTTTGCCTCAATTCAGGTGAGTCGACGCGGTGAGCAGCGGGTAAAGCAAGGCCACAACCATTGTACCCACAACCATTGCAATGCCAAGAAAGAGAATTGGCTCAATCAATGCGGTTATCGCTTCGGTAGTCTCGGAGATTTCCTCATCATAATGGTCTGCCAGGTTATCAAGCATCTCACCGAGATTGCCAGATTCTTCTCCAACGTGAATTACCTTGACCATAACCCCGGGTGCCCCATGCACCTTTTTCAGGGCTTTTCCGAAGCCAAGCCCCTTTTCAAGAAGCTCGGGAAGAACCGAGAAGCGAGTCGCCAGCACCTTGTTTTCAAGGGTTTCAAGAACTACGTTCAAGCTGTCAAGCAAGGGAATGCCACCCTCGATCATTGTACTGAGAGTTCGTGAAAACTGGCTGAAGGCATAGTTTGTTTCCAGGTCGCGAATAATGGGTATGGCAAGTTTTAAATTATCGAGAAACTTTCTGCCTTCAATGGTTTTTGAATAACTCCAGACTGCAGAAACAACAAGGATCAGGCCGAAAACAAGAACCCAGAACCATTCACTGAGAAAATCAGAGGCCCAGAGAAGCATGGTGGTCATCAATGGCAACGGCACGTTTACGCTGCGAAAAAATGCGGAAAACTCAGGCACAACCGCCACTATCATGTATGAAACCGCAACGATGGTAACCATCAGAAGAATGCATGGATAGATCATTGCGGCAACAACCTTACGCCTGATCGTCATGGTGCTGACAAAAAATTCACTTAAACGCAAAAGAATGTTTTCAAGAGCACCAGATTTTTCGCCAGCCACGATGGTCTTGATATAAATTTCGGGAAAAACATCTGGATGACGGCCAAGAGCTGTTGACAAGGCAATTCCCTCGCTGATGTCTTCTTTAACCTGCTTTAGAGAACGGTTCAGTCTGGTATCTGCCGCCCCTTCCAGAAGAACATCAAAAGCATCGTTGATCGGCATTCCTGATTTAATCAACGTTCGAAGCAGCTTGGTAAACTCGTTAAGCTCTTTAATCGATGCGCCCTGGCCGACGTTGAACATTTTCTGAAATCTTTCAGACCAGGTTATTTCTTCTTTCTCTTCGGAAATAATATAATAGCCCTGCGCTTGAAAAGCCTTGCGCATTTCGGCAATCGAGCGGATTTCAAAAATTTCTTCTCTTGACCGCCCCTTTTCGTCTGCGTATCGAACCTTGATTCTTTCCATTGATCCGCTCCGAATAAAAAAATCCTGAGATTTTTCCAGATATGTCAGTTTATTGTATTTGCAGTAAAATGACAATTTTTTCTGGAAAAAAATCAGGAATTCTTACAGCAGTGACCCTAACTCCCTTTCAATGCGAGCTTCAATTGATAAAATGTTCGTTTAATTCTGCCTGTTTTTGTGTAAGCTCCAGGATCCACTGCTGATCATTGTCTATAATGTACTCTTCGACGGTACCGAACCATTCTCT
>JBMOKV010000247.1:0-16935 GCA_049325495.1 Candidatus Rifleibacteriota bacterium
GCCAAAAAAGGCGGCAACCTAGGGAAATGGATTAATTGCGGCAAAAACTTGCGCGAACTTGATTCAAGCCTCTATTACATGATTTTTGACGGCGACTGGGATGCAAACTTCGACCGCAGCAAAGCGCCAGAAGATGCACTTGTACCTTTGACCGAGCAGAAATCCAACTAACAACAGGTATCGACCGCACCCGGCAACGGGTGCGGTAAAATTAAATTTAAAGGGAGAATAGTGTGAAGATTAGAAATTTATTGATTATCGGCCTTGTGGCCGTGGTATTCGGCATTTTTGCCGGCAACTCCGTAATGGCTCTTCCGAGTCTCGATGGCCAGAACTGGCAAACCATTCAGGTTGACGAAAAAGTCGGCAACAGTACTGAAGAAAGCATGATCACGGTTATCAGAGATTCTTCAAAACCTCTGGTTTTCTATTATGTGCCAAACCGCCCGAGGCTGGCAGAAACAACCACCAGAGTAAACGGTAATAAAGTTACCAAACCGGTTTTCCAGCTCATGACCCTGCAGACCAAAAAGAACAAAAACATTTATGAAGAAGGCCTTCTTCAGTTCTCTCTGCGCATGGACCTGCAGCCTGAAACCGCTTCACAGGCCAAGAATGTGATTTTTGAAGGCCTCAAGAAACTTGGTCAGGCCACTGATACTACCGATATCAAACTGATGCCTCTTCCCGTTTCCTCTGCTTCAATCTCAATTTATCAGCCGAGCGGTGAATGGCTGTCAAGCGGTATGCAGCAGCCCGCAATCGCCCCGATTTTTTCAACCCAGGCTGTACCTTTCCAGATCAATCTGACCAGCCTCGGCGCCGATGCCATGAAAGCCCTTACCCAGAAAGGCCAGGGCGGTCTTGGTGTTTATTATGAAATGTCTTTTGAAGGCGTTCTGCCCCCGGCAAAACTGACCATTGAAGTTGACTGGGATCAGACTTTCAACCACTTCAGCGACAATAAAAAAGAAAAGCATTACTGGAATGCTCTGCTTTTCGCCGGTGGAACCAAAACCACCAACGTTGCTTCAATTTCTGAAAGCCTGATTGAAAACAAGTGTATCAAAACTTCAATGGAAGGCCGTGAAGACGAGCTTGAAGAACTGCAGAAAGTAATGGATATGATTCTTGAAAGAATCAACAGCGAACTGATCGAAAAGATGGCTCCTCCTGAAAAGGTTGATCCGGCCGAAGCTTCTGAACCCAGCTACGGAATCGGGATGTTTTACGGTGGTGGCGAATCTTATGCCATGAAAAACAAGAATGTTGTTAAAAAAGGCAAAGAAACCTTTACTTTTGAACGCTCCAAAATCGTTACCCGCGCCACTTCATGCGGCACTTTCATCGGCATCGGCAATTATGACAAAGACATTATCGACGCCTGCAACATCGTAATGGATCCGGGCAACTGGGAAAAAGCCTATTACACCATTCCCGCTGTCGGAAATGATCCCAGTCTGATTTCAATCACCCTGAACCAGTATGTTCAGTACAAAGACGGTTCTGGCAAAACCGCCGGTTCTAATCCGAGATTTTCCGGTGCCGAAAACCCACAGTTGATTACCTGGGGTCAGAAAGCGGTTGAAGGCAAACCCGGCTGGGCCAACAAAGACGGCGAAGCTGTGAGCAATATTGCCTGGCCTCTTCAGGCTCTTTATGCTGAAGCTAAAGAAGCCGGCAAAGATATCAACGATTACGTTGAATACAAAGTCGAAATCAAGATTACTTCCAAAGGCAAAGGTGCTCTAGTCGATGAAGTAGAACTTGTTAAAATTTTGCCGATGATGTCCGGCGACAAACCCGTCACCAACCCGATGGCTCTTGTTGACTCGCTTATCGTCTCAGCCGATTACCTGAGCATCGATAAATCAGAAGGCCTCAAGAAAGTACAGTTTGAAATCGACCGCAAGGATGCCGAAGGTTCGAAAAAGATTGAAACTTATAAATATACTTTTGATTTCGCCACAGTTGATAAGGGCGAAACAACCCACAGCTGGTTCATTCCCAAAGAAGGCGAATTCCAGTATATTCCCAAGGTTAATTTCTACCTGCACAAGAAAAACAGCGCCGGTAAAAATACGGTTGCCTGGGAATACAATGGCAAAAACCTCCTTGGCGATGATGGCTACGGCTCACTCGAAGTTGATCCGGGCGATGAAGCCTGGGATCCGGATGATGAATTCTAATCGTTAAAAACGATTGAATTTCAATTGAACAATTGAATCGGGAGCCATGTTTTTACATGGTTCCCGATTTCTTTTAGTAGAACAGGTCGCGAAAGGGAGACAAAATGCGTGTGAAAATTCTTTCAAAGCTTTTCTGGATTCTGCTTTTTATCATGTCTTTGCCGGCAGGAATGCTTCTTGCTCAGGTGAGTCTGTTGCCCGAGCACACCATGACTATAGAAGGGGTAACGGTTATCCGTGACAGCCATAATCCTGCCAAGTGGTATTACATTCCCGAAAAACCCACGCTGCAGGAAAGGGATTCGAAAAATAAAAACGATCCCAAACCGGTGTTTCAACTGGTAACCTATCAGAGCCCGGAAAATGAAGAATACGATGGCGGTGTTTTGCAATTCTGCGTAACTCTTAATTTACCTGAAAATGTCAGGCAGAAAGTTGAAAAAGCTCTGAAAGAGCACCCCGAAACCAAAGGACTAAAGGATGTTTCCCTTTATCCATTGCCTTTTAACAAGGCCGAGGCGGTTATGTACGATGCCAGCGGCAATAAGAAAACCGAAGGAACCCATGCACCATCGATTGGCCCAGCCTATATAACCGGCGCCCTGCCCTTTCAGCTCAAACTAGATCGCTTCGGCTCAGACCTGTATTCGGCTCTGATTGACAAGAAAGGCTCGGGAGTCGGCATTTTGATGAATCTGGCTTTTGAAGGCGTTCTTCCTCCGGGTGGATTCAAGGCCACCATCAACTGGGACCAGACATACAGAACCCTTAAAGAATCCAGCGATCTGCGTATCTCCGTGGGCAATTACTTTGTCGGTGCTGATGTCGGAATCAGCAAAGAAAAAATCCGTGAAGAACTCATCAGCGAAGGCTGCATGAAAGTTGAAAGCCTGACCGGCGAATCAATTTCAGCCGAACAGATGAATAGATACATGGATCCGATTCTTGAAAAAATGCAGCAAGCCCTGATAGAAAAGATCCATCCCCCGGAAAAAATAGATCTTTCGGAAAAAAGTAAACCCAATGAGCTGAGCAAATGCTTTTTTGGGGTTAGAGTGGCTGAAAGCGTTGAGATCAAAAGTGAAAGTCAGGCCAGAAAAGGCAGCGAAACATTTGAATTCAATCAAGCCCTGGTAGTTGAAAGAAAAACAGCCTGTGGCAGCTTCATCGGCATAAACGCATATTCTGACCAGGTTAAAAAGAGACTGATTCAAACCATGCCCATGAATTCATGGGCCAAGGCTTTTCTCATGCTGCCCGGAATCGAGAACAGCCCCGAGTTGAAAATACAATCGGTCAATATGACGGCCAACGTTGTCGATTCAAATGGAAATCCTGTTACTCCTGCTTTAAGTGATACTGCGAGCTGGGCCGCCGGGGATTCGACAACCTGGAAAAACAAAGACGGAGATGAAGTATTCAGTCTCCAATTCCCTCTGATGTCACTTTTCGATAAGCATAACAATAAAATTGAAGAAATAAAAAAAGAATATAGCTTCCAGGTTGTTGTAAATATCGAGCAAAAGCTGACCAAGCTCAATACAGTAAAAGTTTCTTTCTCAGTGCCAATGTTTGACGGCGACCTGCCTCTTCCACCAACCGTCGACCTGGTAGACAACATTGTTTTCGATGCTTCAGCCCTTACCTTTTCAGAGAATGGACTGAAAAAGATCAAAATGGTCGTCAAAAGAGACAAAGAGACTCTTGAATTTTCGCTCCCGGAAAAGAACAGCGATACGACCTCCGTGGTATTCATCGTTCCGGCTGCGGCGAAGGAAACTGAAAAAATTGAAAAGCTCATGCCAACCATAACTTTTACTTCAAAAACAAAAAGAGATATAAAATGGAACGGAAACGAAAAGGACCTGCGCGAAACCGACCCCTCTCTCTATTTCATGTTTTTTGACTCAGACTGGGAAACGGCAGATTAACCAGAAATCTGTTTAAACGTATTTTTAAAATTGACGCCGCATTATGCGGCGTTTTTTTACAGTTCCAGTTCAGTCTCAACGGTGAATGATGCAGGTGAAAGGTCATTCTGAACAATTGCACCTGAGGCAATTACTGATTCAGAAGCCATTATTACACCATGATTATCCATTACAATAGTTTTGTTCTGAGCAACGCTGATGAATCTATCATTTGCGATGCTTTTCACGGCCTGGCCACCTGAAGAAACTTTCACTTTCACCCGATTGTCTGAACCCTGAGCCAGATTTATCTGTATGGGGAAACCTTTCCCACCCGCAAAAATGTGATTCTCAAACAGAGTCTTTCCATCGCAGGTAACGTGAACGGACAAAGTTCTGGTAAGGTCTGGCCGGGCAACCATCTCCTTGCCGTATTTTCCGGTCATCATCTCTTCGAGTTTTTTAACTTCCTTTTCATCTGCCTTGAAACTCAGCATTCCCTGAATAAGATAATCCGAACCAAGAAGAAGCCTGATCGGGGCAGTGGCATTTCCGGGACCGCTCATTTGCGGTTTAACTGGAACATACCAGGCAATGCCTTTCTCTTCATCAGCCATGGTCAACCGCAAAGTTTTAAAACCTTCGGCAGAAGGGTCGGCGGCATAAGAGCAGGCAACCAGGCAAAACAGGGTGATCATCATCAAGCAAACGATTGAAATTTTCATATAACTTCCTTTTCTATTTGAACTTCAGGAAAAGGGCTTAAAAACCGATTTGAATTATTCAACCTTGTATTGGGTCAGGGCAAAATTGAAATAAATAAGTGCTGATCCGACAACGACATAGACAAGCCCTTCGCTGCCGTGCCAATCCATTGCCAGACCAATAAGAACAACCCCGATCGTTCCACCAAGCGCATCCATAAGAGAATAGGCAATATTGGCAGAAACCTGGTCTTCTCTTCGATAAAGCTCTGCAAGCATTGTCATGCCGCCTGAACTGACTCCTTCCATGGTGCCGCCCCATAGAAACAGAAGCACATAAGCAGCAATCTTCTGCATGATGGCAATTGGCAAAAATACTGAACAGAGAAGGCTCACCAGAAAACTTATCAGAATCACCTGACTGCGCTCAAATTTATCAGAGAAATAACCAATCGCCGGGCCCATGATCAGACCGCCCATCATGAACATGGTAATCAGCAGCGATGCTTCTTCCATGGTCAATCCAGCTTCCATGCCGTAGAGAGTCAAAAATGATGGAAGACCAAAAAAGGTTATGCCACCGACTACGGCGCTGAACATTACATATTTCCCGTTTTTAATTACAAATCCAAGTCGTGGCTTATCATTTACTTCAAAATCAGGAATCTGGGACTTAACGAAAAGAATTGGAATAAGGGCGATAAGAGTAACGATGGCGCTGGTTGAAAAGCCCAAAGATCGACTGTTTCCGATAAACTGAAGAATAACCGGGCCAAGAGCTATGCCTATCGCCATAGAAGCGCTGAATATGCTGACGACAAACCCCCTGACGCCTGGTAATTTCGCGAAATTTACCCAGGTCTGCAGGGCTATTCCCAGAATCGTTGAAAAAACGCCAAAAAAGAACAATAAAACTACCCAGGCCAGCAGATTATTGGTTTCGATCAGGGCAAACAAGATTGCAACCCGGCCGATGGTGCCAAAAACCGTTGCCCAGAAAAGACCGAGCTTGCCGATTATTTTACTGATAAAAGGGCTGAGAAAAACAACCGCGACAATTTCAACCGAAAGAATGGCACCGATTATACTGTTGCTCAACCCGAATGACTCAAGAGTTACCGGGAAAAGAACCGAGTTGATGCCGGCGCAGATTTCTGAGGTTGCCGCTGCCAGTATAACGATAAAAATGGAAAGAGGAACTCTGCTGGTTGTCATAAATTATTCCTCTTGGTCTTCCTCGGCCTCCGGAGATTTCTGAAACATGCTGTCAAATGAGATCTCGAAACTGTCATTCTCAAGCCTGATGTTTATATCGCTGTTCAGCAGATAAATCAGCTCTCTTGCGATTGGAATCGCAGCTGCCTCTGCCAGTTCTACCTCGAAAAAGAAATCATTAACTTTTCCACGATCACATAGAACTCTAAGCAGATCCATTCCAGTCGGATCCACTCCTGAAACATCTGCTTTCATAAGCTGTCTGATGATTACCTCTCTCGTACCCTCCTGGGCAAGTATGCTTCGACATTCAACTTTTCCTTTGAACAATTTGAGAAAAAACGACACCATCTGCTGCAGCAGCTCTTCATATGTGTGCCGTGGGCCAAACAAGCTTTGAGGGATTTTTTCGTCAGAGCCAAGGGTCAGACGCTCTTCATCGCCTTCTTTTATCCCTGAACCGCTCAGAATGTTCTTATATATCTCTGCTACGTTCAAAGATCCGAGCTCAAGGTTGTTGGCGCCGCATTTCAATTCAGCCACCGTATGAATTTTATCTGAAAGGGAAGTTAGACGGTCGCGTTCTTCTTTAATCTGGCTGACCAGATTATCCTGAGGGCTTAGAGCAAGCCGGTCAAGTCTTTCAGCAATGTTTACCATCAGAATGGCTGTTTTATTCAATTGTTTGCCTATTCTTATCGAGGACTGATCGGCGAAATCCCTGGCCGTCAAAAAACTTTCGAGAATTTGAAAACGGCTTGCATTGAGCTGCATGGAAAACCTTCTGGTGAACCAAATCAGGGTACCAAAAAGAAGACTCAACGCGCAGGAAACGAAAAAAGCCCGTTTGGTTGCATCTTCGATGGGTTTACAGCGAGCCAGCATGTCATTGATGCGAAGATCTGCACCAAGGGTGCCCACAAAATTCTTTTTTGAATCAAATATTGGAACAAAAGCACTGTAAAAAGTTCCCCAACTGTCAGAATATGCTTCTGCCGACACAACAGCGGTTTGGCTGGCAAGAGCCCTGAGCAATTCTTCACTGGGGTTATCGTAAGGAGCCAAGGGAATCGAAGGCTCAAGATTTTTTTCGTCGGAAAAAAGAGGTTTACCTTCTTCATCAACCGGAGTCGGGTCAATGATGAAAACGACCGAATCACCCACTTTTTTGTTGATGTAAAGATAAGTGCAGTGTTTGGTAGCAATTCTTGCTTTCTGCAGCAGTTTTATCGCGGCCTGGTATTCAGGAAGATCTTTCTTTTCGGGAGAATCGAAGGTGGCGATCACATCGCCATCCAGGCATGAGGCTATCCCAGAAGCTGTTCTCAGCAGGCCATCCTTAATCTCTTCCTTGATGGCTAAAAGCGCATGATGATAAATGAAATAAGAAGTAATGGCTGTCAGCAGCAGGGCAAGAGTAGCCAGGAAAAAACCCTCGGCAACGGGATATATGTAATATTTCCGAATCGTCTGCGGCATTTTTTTGTTAATCGAATACATACAATAGCCTCATTTTCGAGTTAAAAAATTTGTTTTTTGAACTTAGATTTAAAACACAAATTTGAAAATTCAGATAAACATTGTAAAAACAGATTAAATCATGCCCCGGCAATTGCCGGGGCATGAAAATAATTCAGTTTCTCGGAGAAGAAGGCACCACTTTAGTTCTGAGCTTGCCAGTCTTCATCCCAGAGCATGATCGAGAGGCCCAGATCATCGTCTCTCAAATTCCGGCCATTGTTCTTCCAGGGAATTTTCTTGCTGTTAAACAGCTGAAAGTTGATGGTTGCCTTAACCGGATTTTTGATGCCCTCGTCTTCTTTTTCGACCAGAAAGATTGCAATTTTTTCGTCAGAATCAGATTTAATAGTCTGGTTATAAGTCTTGCTTGGCTTTTCTGATACGATTTTAATGATTACAGCAGCAAGAGTATTCTTGTCACTTGAGCCTTTTTCACCGAAAGTCAGACCTATGTCACAATCAACTTCAACGGCTTCAATTCTTGCCATTGGGGTTGATACTGGAATACCGCCGATGAGGAATTCTTCAAGGCTTTCAAATTTCATCTTGTTACTGCCCTGAGTCACATTTATAACTACTTCGTAGCGGCAATCAGACAACGGAATTTTGTCCTGAGCCAGCTTGTCGGTAATAGCCTGAAGGGGAAACAAAATTTTGTTAACTTCATTGCCGTTTTTGTCGGCAAAATAAGTGTTGTCTTTTGTCCAGGTTACAAGTTGAGCAACGGTTCCTGAAATCTGCTCAAATTTTTCTTCTTTGGTTTTGGAATCTATTTCGATTTCACCCTTGCTGTTTCTTTTTACTTTTCTGGGGGTAACCTGAAGAGTAATCTGGTCGATCGCATCGGCAAGTTTATCGCCAACTGCGGGAACCAGGAAATATGCATAATCCCAGTTGCCAGCCGGCTTAATGGTTACCAGTTCTTTTTTAATTGCATCAGAATAGCCACCAATGCCGAGAATTGAGCCATAGGTGCTTTTGCTTTCGAAAACTGAGCGGCGGGAAAAATCATATACCTGAGTGCCCTTTTTCACGGTATTGACGCTTTTTACCGACACATTGGTAGAAGTGCGCCAGTAACCCGGATTGTCAGGTTCTTTTGCGGCGGCTGGGTCGATTTTTTCAGGAGGAGTTACTTTTTCTACCAGTTCTTTACTGATTGTTTCAAGAATTGGATCAAGATATTTGTTTATTTCTTCCTGGGTAAATTCTTCACCGGCAACGGCTTCAACCTTCACGCTTTTGCTTTCCTGAAGATTTTCAGAAAGTGTCTCATTGTGGGTTTCCTGTACGCCGGTTCTGCCTCTGGCTCTTAGTCCACCCCACCAGGTTCGGTAATAATACCATTCAGTATAAGCCTGTTTGGTCTTTTCGTCCTTGCTGAAATGGGAGAAGGTCTGGTCCCAGTCAACGGTGACTTTGAAGCCAACGGGCGAAGTTACCTGGTCAAAGGTATAGGTAATATAAACCGGAATACCACCACCACCAGTGGTCAATGCATCATAAACATCTGAAGAAAGCTTGGTCAGCATAACCTGGAAGGGAATTTCATTGTTGGCAAAAGACGGAGCAATACCGGGTGTCTGAAAAGTCGATGAAAGCAGATTGCCTTCAAGATCATAAACAGTTACTTCAGCGCTTTTGAATGGCAAAGCAGAGAGTTTCAAGGTATCAGCAGGCATGCTGAATTGCGCAGCAACTTTATCTCTGATCCTCGTTACCACTTCTCCATCGGGGGCAAATTTGACAGCAAACTGCATGATGCCGCCTTCAACCAGCTCATTGGATTCTTCATCAAGAGCCTGATACTTCAACAGATGAAAAACCGGTTTTTTCTGGGTGCCTTTGCCTCTGGTGGCAAATTGTGGGCGATTGGGGATATAGTAAAACTGTTCTTTTTTTCTAAAATCACGAACGATGGTAAAAGCTTCTTCAACACCATCTACTTCAACTACAACATCGGTCTGCGATCCGTCAGTAAAACTGACCTGTGCCATGGCGACCGGCACAAACTGCAATAAAAATATTGCCAGAAAACAATAGAGAAATTTCCTCATACAAGTTTGCTCCCTTTTTATTTTTTTTCAGCGCTGCTGAAATTCAAACCATTATTACAAACTCAATAAAAGCTCAGAATAAATAATGACAGGGGCAAATACCTGTATCTGCTTTGTACAAAATCTTTTCCGGGCTGAAATTAACCTTCACGCGAATCACATTCCTCAACATTCATAGCTGCATTTTTAGCTAAAAGATAATACCACTAAATGTACACACTTCAAAGTTTTTTAAATTTCCTCGTAATGCAAAACCGGCCGTCTTCTGCAAAAAAATGCAGAGACGGCCAGCAATGAATCTTATTTAAAGACTAATTGATTTTTTCAAAGACGGTCATTTTACGAGTCGCTCGCTATCCTGCGGCGACTCTGTATTAGCTCATCCTGCGCGTCCGACAAGCTCAATGACCGTCTTATTCGGTCGCTGAGCCCGCTTAGCGGGTCGAAGCGGCCATGGACAAAAAAGATCAGCTATTCAGAAAATCAGCAAGAATCTGGTTGAAAGTCTGGCTGGGACGCATTGCCAGAGTGACTTTTCCGGTATCAGGGTGGTAATAACCGCCGATATCGAGCACACGACCACGGGCAGTATTGATTTCTGCCAGTATTGCATCACATTTTTCGCTCAATTTCTGTGCCAGGGGCGCAAAGCGGTCTTTAAGCTTTTTATCCTGATTCTGGGCAGCCATTGCTTCAGCCCAGTAGCGAGCCATGTACACATGGGTTCCACGGTTATCGATACCTCTCGTCGCATCGCGAGAAGGAGCGATGTTTTCTTCAAGAACCTTGCCGATCGCATCATTTAACGCTTTACCGAGAATTTCAGCAGTCGGGTTGTTCTGGCGCCGGCCAAAATCTTCGAGCGAAACGCCAAGTGCAAGAAATTCCCCGAGGGAATCCCAGCGCAGATGTCCTTCTTCGACGAACTGCTGAACATGTTTGGGAGCAGACCCGCCGGCACCGGTTTCATACAGACCGCCACCATTGAGCAACGGCACGATAGAAAGCATTTTGGCACTGGTTCCCAGCTCAAGAATCGGGAAAAGGTCAGTCAGGTAATCACGCAATACGTTGCCGGTAACCGAAATCGTGTCTTTTCCTTCTTTGCAGCGCTGCAAACTGGCCATAATGGCATCACGTGGCGACAGGATCTGAATATCGAGCCCTTTGGTGTCGTAGTCATGAAGGTAACGTTTTACCTTGGTGATCAGGCTGCGATCATGGGCGCGCTCATCGGTAAGCCAGAAATAAGCCGGTGTGTTGGTTATTCTTGCTCTGGTAACCGCCAGTTTAACCCAGTCTCTGATCGGCAGATCTTTGGTCTGGCACATTCTCCAGATGTCGCCCTTTTCCACATTGTGCTCCAGAAGAACTTTTCCATTGGCGTCGATTACTTTCACCACGCCATCAGCCTGCATTTCAAAAGTCTTGTCATGGGAACCGTATTCTTCGGCCTTCTGGGCCATCAAACCGATGTTTGCAACACTGCCCATGGTTCGCGGATCAAAAGCACCGTTTTCGCGGCAAAAATCGATGGTGCTTTGGTATATGCGGGCATAGCAACGGTCAGGAATAACGGCCTTCATATCATACATTCCGCCGTCGGGGCCGTACATTTTGCCCCCTGCCCTGATTGCGGCCGGCATCGAGGCATCGATGATAATATCACTGGGAACATGCAGATTGGTAATGCCTTTATCTGAATTAACCATGGCCATTGGTGGCTGCTTTTTCAGAACTTCATCTATGTCATTCTGAATAGCCTTCTGCTGATTTTCAGGCAGATTTTTCATTTTCTCAAAAAGTTCGCCAAGACCGTTGTTAGGGTTATATCCAATGGCTTTAAAAGTATCACCATGCTTTTCAAATACTTCTTTAAAATAAACACTGACGAAATGCCCGAACATGATCGGGTCAGAAATCTTCATCATGGTGGCCTTCAGATGCACCGAAAACAGCACTCCCTTTGCCTTGGCATCTTCTATCTGCTCGGCGATAAACGCACGCAAAGCCTTGACATTCATGCATGAAGCATCTATAACTTCTTCGGCCATCAGATTGAGTTTTTCTTTAAGAACCTTTTCTCCACCGTTCTTTTCAGAAAAAACGATTTTTACCGGGCCATCTTTTTCAACAATGCAGGATTTTTCGCTGCCAAAGAAATCGTTGCTCTGCATGTGAGCGACGTGGCATTTGGAATCTTTGGCCCAGGCACCCATGGAATGCGGATGTTTGCGGGCATAATCTTTTACCGGAGCAGCCACACGACGATCAGAATTGCCTTCGCGCAAAACCGGATTCACGGCACTGCCAAGCACTTTTGCATACCGGGCCTGAATTTCTTTTTCTTTATCATCTTTGGGCTCAACTGGATAATCTGGGATTTTGTAACCCTGCCCCTGCAATTCCTTAATCGCTGCCACCAGTTGTGGAATGGAAGCGCTGATATTAGGCAGTTTAATGATATTTGCTTCAGGTCGGTTGGCCAGTTCGCCAAGAAAAGCCAGATCGTCACTGATTTTCTGCTCAGCTGTCAAGTATTCAGGAAAACTGGCGAGAATTCGCCCGGCAAGAGAAATATCACGAAGCTCAACCTTGATACCGGCGGGGGCCGAAAAGGCCTCAATTACCGGCAAAAAAGAAACTGTTGCCAAAGCTGGTGCTTCATCGGTTTTAGTATAATAAATTTTGGGTTCCTGAATGCTGGTCATAACTTAATTCCTTTCTAAACTGGCAGCCTTTTTAATCTGGGCTATTCAATCAATTGTTCTATTTGGCGATTGAATTTACTTAACCTGGCAAAGATTATCATACGAATTTATTTTCGTCAATCAATACCCAAACCTAAAACGGAATCTATTAATTCTGTGAGTTTTGCCATACTGAAAGGCTTTGATAAAGCTCCTTTAAACCCAAAATCTGAAAAATTTGCCAGAACCGGGTCATTAGAATAACCGCTCGCGACAACAATGCGGGCACCAGGAAGAATAGACAGAATCTTTTCAGCTGCCTCTCTGCCGCCCATCCCCCCTTGAACGGTAAGATCAAAAATGAACAGATCATGAATCATGCCTGCGCCTATCGATTGTCCACAAAGTTCAACCGCCTCTTCCCCGCTTGCAGCCATAGAAACTTCATGCCCCATTTCTTCCAGCAACATTTTAATGGAATCTCTTACGATCTGTTCATCATCCATAACCATTATTTTTCGGCCCGAAACTGCTTTTTTTTCAGATCTGACCGAATCGGCGGCCATTTTTCCCAATTTGCCAACCGGCAACAGAACGGTAAAACAACTACCTTTTCCAGGATTAGAAGAAACACTTATGTTTCCACCATGCTTGCCGACAATCGAATGACAAATAGCCAACCCCAGCCCATGCCCATGTGCTTTGGTAGAAAAAAACGGGTCAAAAATTTTGTCGATCAGATTCAGCGGTATCCCGCATCCCTCATCGATAATCTTGAATTCCACATAGCGCTGTTCACATGACAAGCCGGGAATTTCATGATCGAGGGCTTCGACATTGCGGCATGAAATATTTATTACACCACCATCAGGCATTGCCTGCCCCGCATTGATGACAAGATTCTGAATCACCTGGCCGATTTGCCCGGGGTCAACTTCAACAGGCCAGAGATTTTCAGGAATCTCATATCTGCAAAGCGATTTCGATCCATGAGAAACGAAATCGGCCGTTTCTCTCAGCAGTCTGGTCAACGACACCGTTTCTCTTATTGGGTCACCGCCCCGGGCAAAGGTCAACAACTGAAGAGTCAGTTCTTTGGCCCGCAAGCAGGCTTTTATTGCGCTATTCAACTGACCGATTGATTTTGAGCTTAAATTTCTGTCGAGCAGGGTCAGCTCAAGATTACCAAGAATTGCGGCCAGAATGTTATTGAAATCGTGGGCGATACCTCCGGCAAGCACCCCTATAGATTCAAGTTTGCCAATCTTGATGAGTTCCTGTTTTATTCTGTTCTCTTCGGTAACATCACGAAAAACAAGAATTACCCCCAGAATTTTCTGGTCTTTTCCTTTAATTGGCGCCCCACTGTCGGCAATATTTTTTTCCCTGCCATCCCTTGAAACCAGTATGGTGTGGTTCTCAAGCGATACAATTCGACCGGTTGCCAAAACCCGTTCTACCGGATTTACCCCAGGATGCCGGGTGGACTCATTAAAAGTTACAAAAACTTCAGTCAAGTCTTTATAAATTGCATCTTCAAGCGTCCAGCCGGTAATTTCCTCGGCCGCCGAATTCATCATGAGAATCCGACCCTGGGTGTCGGTGGTAATTACTCCGTCACCAATACTTTTGAGGGTCACTGAAAGTCTTTCGGTTTCCTGGGCAAGTGCTGACTGAATGTTATCAAGGCTGTCAGCCATGCTGTAAAATGATCTGGTCAATGCCATCAACTCATCCGGGCACTCATGAGGTTCAATTTTGGCAAAAAAGCGCCCCTCGGCAAATTCGCCGGTTAGATCGATAAGCCTGGCAACGGGTTTTTGAATGGTAACCCGCCCGAATTGCCATGCCAGCAGCAGAGAAGATAAAACGGTTATGAATAGAAAAAGCAGGTTTTTTATCATTTCAGAATTTGCACGCTGTATTACTATCTGCTGCGGAACACTGGCCCAGATAAAAAAGACAGGAAAGGTTGAGGCAGGTTCAAATTGTGGATAGCAGGCAAAAATTCTGGTTTCGCCCGAAATGCCTTTTCCTGTTATGACCTGGGGTTTGGTAAATTTCAGGGCTATTGAAAACATCTCTGAATTGAAGGGTTTACCGATTTTTTCCACCTGGGCATTTTCCGGATATGAATAAATAACAATTCCCTTGTGGTCCGTAATACACATTGAGGAATCAATGGGGAGTTCGACCATCTCAAATAAATGATTAAAATAGTTTAGATTGGCGGCACCGGTAAGAATTCCCGACAGCTGGCCGTCATTATCCAGAATCGGCAGGCTGAAGGGTAAGGCGGGAAATTCATCTTTCGCCCTTGAAAAAACAAATTCTCCTACCATAAAAGACTTGTTTTTCATTGATTCAATAACGTTTTTCCGGTCGCCCAGATAGTTTTTCGCCATGGGCTTGGCGGAAGCCAGAACAAACCCTTTTTCATCGAGTAGAGTAAAATTCTGATAAAGACTACCTTTTTCAACCAGGGCTTTAAGCATCTCACCGCACTGAACGAGGTCCTTTTTCCTTATGGGTTCAGCCAGAGCAAGAGTCGAAAACAGCAGTTTCGTCATTTTTATCAACTCACGGTGATTGTGAGCCATTTGCCCGGTCAGGCCAAGCAATTCTTTTTCAGCAAGGTTGATTGCCTCTTTCCGGTGAGAAAGCCCCTCATTCAATAAAATCAAACTGGCCGGCAGAACTGCAAGCAAAATCAACAAGGCAATCGCCCGGTTAATGCTCCCCGATGTAAAAAAGCCCATTATCTGCAAAACCCTCTATATTCAAGATCACCGGGCCATTAAAATTCTATCTTCTACGACTGCACTCAAAAAATCATTAACTTTCAAGTTAAAATGAAATTTAAAGCTGATTGTGTCTGACTTTTTTCTGCCCCGGTTTTTGCGTATCCTGACTCTCAGTCTACAGATAAGATTACTGGAAGGGAGAAAAAAAATCAACCAGAATACCATTGGCCTCTGCAATGGTTTAACTTATAAGACCTCAAGAACCAATTCCAGCTCAAAAATTTCGCCGGCAACCAGCCTTGGAGAAAATACCAGAGTTTCTCCTCCAGAAAAAGCATTGACAGTAAAGTCAGCAATCGAAGAAACCTGCAATTTCAGGCCAGCCGGCAACGAAATAACAAAATCGTGTCGCCTGCAGGCTGGCATTTGCAGAGGCGGCAGAGTAAAACGCCAACTTCCTTTTCTTTTTTCGCTTCGACCATCGCTGAGTCTGCAGTAGATAAATGAACCGGTTCCGCATTTCCACGGCCTGGCAAAGGTCAGAGAAGCGATTCCGCCTTTTTGATTGATCTGAAAGAAACGGCAGGTAAGAATATTTCCTTCTTCATCAATAAAGGGTGTTTTGGGGTATTCCGGCAACCAGATCTGAGAAAAAAGCTCATCGTTGTCGTACAGGTTGAAATTGCTGAAAATGGCATGATGCAGATAGCTGCCATCGGCCAAAATTTCAAAAATAGATGTGCAGCCATAATTGCCAATAGCGAAGGTGTGCAGGTCAACCGTGTCAAAGCAGATTTCACGAGCACATTCGAGCGCGGTCTGCAGCCAGGGACGGTTGCCGATTTCGTCTCTAATTCCAGCAAGAAGTTCCGAATCAATTTTTCCCCGAACCTCTTCAAGGCTCGGAAAAACCATATTTTTTTTCATCCCTCTTGCCTGTTTCAGGTATTTCCCAGCCATTTCTTTTTTATCAAGAAAAAACATCAGACGATAAAGGTAATAAAAAACCGCTGCTTTCAAACCATCATCACCAGGCACGCTTATTGCCTGGCGAAATGCGGCGACAGCATCCTGGTATCTTTTGCAAAGCAGCATTATGCGACCCAGATAAAAATGCAGAAGAATGTTCATCGGATCTTTCTGCAGACCTGTCCTTACCTCGGTTTCAGCTTCTGAAAAGTGACCGCTGATAAGCAAAGTTTGAATAATTTTCAAACGAAGATTCTGATAGTCAGAAAAATTTTCTATCGGTTCTCTCAAAATTGCGATTGCCTGTTGAAAATCCATGATTGAGAAGTGGCATTCACTCATGGCTACAGCAATAATGTTATTGTCCGGCAACTTGCGACGAAGCTGTTCACCGACGACCAGGGCCTCGGGGTAATTTCCCAGTGCTTCATAGCAGAAAAACAATGCAAGAGAAAAATCAAGATCGTCCTGATAAATCTGTTGCAGGCGCAGAGAAATTTTTCGCCCCTCGTCGTAATTTCGCCCGATGAAGATAGTTCTTACCAGTTCGAGCTTGTCGATCTCTTTTTCCCTTTTATCATCTAGACCTTTTCTACATCGATCAAGATACTGCTTCACTTCCGAGCCCTGGCCGATAGCATTCATGGCAAAACCAAGCAAAAAAACTGTATCGACATTCTCTGGCTCAATTTCCAATGCCTGTTTTAAATCTTCAATTGCCTCAAGCACGGCAAAGTTTTTGAAAAAATTCCTGCGGGCTGATTTGAAGAATTTTTTTGCAACCAGACCCGGGGCGTCTTCACTGCCTCCTTTTCCTGCTCAGCCGCTCTTGAAAATGCTTCAATCTTATCATTTTCCGATGATTCTTTCTGAAACCAGCCCTTTAAAATCTCGGTGAAACCTGAGAACCAGGTCGAACCGGTGGATGACCCCTTT
>JBMOKV010000248.1:0-16898 GCA_049325495.1 Candidatus Rifleibacteriota bacterium
ACGACCGGCCGGGCCGGTTCGATAAACCGCAGTATTTTTTCCCCATGAACGGTGGTCATAGTGAATGTACTGGTGATAACCGTAGTCGGCAAGATCGGTGCTGCCAGAATCTACGACCTGACGTTGCAGAGGCTCAGAAAGCAGAACAAAACCGGGAACCACCTTTTCAGAAAAGGTGTAGATCTTGCGGTCAAGGTCGACGGAAAAGCCGATTGAACTGTCTGGTTTAAACAAATATTTGGGAGGGCTGAAATACTTGTTCTGTTCAGGGTTATTCAACCTGAAAATACCACGCAAAGAAACATCGCCTTCACCAATCAGAAGGTAACACTCACCGTTTCGGCGATATTCGGGCTTCAGTGCCGCAAATGCCGAAAGGCCAGACAGGCTGAACACCAGCACCAGAATCAGCCACCTAATTTCAGATTTTCTCATATATTCCCTCCTTCGCAATGAAGACCTAGTTTCCTGTTACAGATTGAATTACCGCATTACCCACATTCGGGTCTATCTTATATGCCTTGAATATCGCCGCCAGCACTTCTACAGTCAGATCAGCCCCACCGATAAACACATCATTATCAAGAACCTGACTGGAAAAGGGCTCGAGAATGTCTGAGCCATGCCCCAGCCAGTTTGCCGCAAGACTTGTAATGTTTTGATAATAGCCGTTAACTGCTGCCGAATCATTTCTGATTTCATTGGGAAACGGCATGCGAAAAATCTTCTCGTAATTCAAATCAGGGGCCATTACCGTTTCACGCCGGGCAACCGCTTTCAACTCACGGCTTTTTGAATTCAGAACGACTTCAATGCCTTTTTGCGTTGCGATCTGCTGAGTATATTGTCTGATTTCGGAAATAATGGCGGCAAATTGCTTCTGAGTTGTTTCAGGATCCGAATAGCCAGAGTGATAAGCCACCTTTTCGAGTCTGGATCTTCTATCTTCCGCCTGGCTCAATTGAGCTCCGAGGGCCTGAATTTTCGCGTTGAAAGAAACCTCTGTCCTGTTCTGGGCAATATCGTATTCTTTTTTCTTCAGAGCCCGGGGGCCAGTTGCCAGATCTTCGATTCCATCAAGGTAGTTTTTGGCAATGCGCTCCATTTCACGATCAAAATTACGACGCATTTCATGAATACGCCCCTGGAGAAGCCTCACTTCAGAATCAAGGCGGTTAATCTCACTCTGTTGCTCTTCAGAACGCTGTTTAGCACCACCGGCAACCCTTGCCGGATCTATTTTGAAGGCCTGCACATATGGGTCATAAGACCGCATGGCAGGGTGCAACAATACCAGAGCTTTGAGATCGACCTTGCCGATAGAAGCTCTGGGAGCAGCTTCAACGCCACAGCATGAAAGCAGCATAAACGCTGTTACCAGAAAACATCCGATTTTTTGCAATTGCTTCTTCATTTCCTTCCCCATCTGTTATTTTTGCAAAACCCGCTCAATTGAAACGATTCTTACTGCGTCTTTCGAAATTGACCGGCCAAACTGGTCGGTATATTCAGCGCCAGCCTGAATAAACAAAGCTTCGGTTTTCCATTTGTTGTCGGTATAAATGGCCATGCTTGCCAGTTGAATGCCAATCTGCTGGTTGTTAAACGAAGATTTGGAATCTCCAAAGTTGGCAATGGTAAACTCATTTGCACCAATGGTGAATTCATTGAGATAGTTGGCATTACCAAGTTTGAAGGCTTCCCAGCATGCGTAATAATCGCCGGGATAAAGCTGGAACTTCAAAAGAGCCAGCTCGGTAAGGCCCTGAGCCAAATAATCAAGCTTTATTCTTTCATCGATCTGCACGGTCTGGACCTTGGTTGTTTTGGTCATGCTGCTGTAGGCAATTGCCATCTGCAGCAGAACAACGGCGAAAACGAGGGCAAGAATCAAAGCCATGCCGTTTCGGCGGTTTAACTTTTTCATTTGGTGTCCCTCACTCTCGATTTAAACGATGAAAGAGTATATTCCTTGACTTTGGCATCCCCTTTATCCTGCCAGGTTACGGTCATGGTGTATTGAAAAAACATTCCCTCGTAGGCCCGAATCTCAGATGACCAGCCCCATTTGGTCGGGTCAGTGGGATTCTGGGACTTCTGAAAGGGGTCATACATCGGCACGTTGAAACTTCCCGGGCGGTCAACCACAGTTAAAACAGCTTTGTAAGCAAAACCGTCAATGTTTTCGGGGCCAACCCGCAGCACTATTTTACTGGAGGATCCACTGGAAGTAAGTTCCTGGACAGCACCGCCGTCGCCATAGGTTTTCGAGCCATTCGGTCCGGGCTCAAGAATTCCAAAAGGAAACTGCAAGGCCTGATTCAGTTTTTCCTGACAGAGATTGACCGCCTTGATAGTGCGATCATCCTTATCTGTAGCCTTCATCGAAGTTCCCATGACTCCGACGATGGGAATGAAGGCAGTGGCCAGGAGAGCCATTGCCATAATAATCTCGGTCAAACTCATGGCTTTTCTGCTGCAAAGTCTGAAAATTATCTGTTTCATATCAGAAATCCCCCAGGTCTTTGATATCAACAGGAACGGAAAAATCAATCTTGGCCTTGACTCCCTGAGCCACAGTCGTTTCAGGATATTTGGGGTGCTGCATCCCGACTACGATCCCGACTACTTTCTCGGTTTCGGTCATAGCATCGGTGCCTGAAGCAATTTCAATTGAAAAGCTCGATGAAGCCACATCGTCAAGCTTCATGGTAAACGGAGCATTCATCAGAGAAAAATCAAGGGGACTCGCATTGAAATTGCCCAAAGGCGCAGAAAATTTTGAAGTATCGGGATAATAAGTCGCACCGGAATTGAAATAATCGATTCCCTGGTGAGCAATTCTCGAAGTATTGGCATGCAGGTAAAGGGTGTAAAGATTTTTTTCCGCTTTTTTTGCCAGCAGACAATGATACAACAGAAGACCAGGCCCCCTTCCAGGACCTACTGCCGCACCAAATGCAGACATATCGGGCTTACATACGGTAAACAGCATCAGCCGTTTATCTTCGGTCTGGGGTGGAACCTCGGTTTTATCCGATAAGGTTACAAATGGCGATTCAACGACCACCAGCTGGGGATCTCCCGCCGGGTTGATTCCGGATGCATTTGCCGCCTGTTCGATTCTTTCTTTGAGAGTGTTGAGAAAGCGTTCGGCTTCTTTCTGCTTCTGCAGCCGCCAGGAACCTGCAACGAACATTCTGCTGCCCATGCGATAAAAGGAGAATACGCCAGTGATAAAAAGCGACAGAACACCGGCCGCTATCAGAATTTCGACCAAGGTAAAGCCCGTCTTCTTCTCGATTGATTTAAGCATAGTTTCTCCCTGTTCTGTGTACACAGCAAATTTAATGCCAGGTATTTTGGTTATCTGGGCCCCACAATACTTTCTATGTCTGTATCAAATTTTTCTTCGTGCTTCTTAATTATACTTGTAATAGACAATACCGTGGTGATAACTTTTTCTTCCACCCGGTGAATTCTGTAGATTCTTTCTATCAACCCGGCAGAAATGTCTTCGCCGCCCTGCAGAACCAGTGGATAGGGTTTCAACGGCAGCAGATTGAGCGCTTCAGGGAAATTGATCAACTCAAGCCAGTTTATCAGGCGACGAGATTCGGGCGTATCATCTGACGGCAGAACATGATCGCGGTTTGCCAGAAATGAGTAGAAAAGGCTGTAATCAAGACCTGGCACCCCGATTCCATACTGCGATCCAGAGCGATACCTTTTCGGGTAATTGAAGGGAACAGTTATCGATGAATTAAAAACAATCTCGTAACCTTTTTCTGCAGCCATCTTTTCAAGTTCAGAAATCACCTGCTTTTCAATCGCCGCAAGCCGTGCTCTCGTTTCTTCCGGAGATGTAAGATCGGGGCAATTCTGCTGATATTCAAGATCTGAAATTTTTCCAAACAGCTGTTCCTGCTTTCTCGCAAGGTTATTCAGATCAATGGAAACCTTCTCGCCCTCTTCTGCCGACAAGCCAGCAAGCTTTTCCATCAGAACAGATTTTTCACGGTCAATAATGCGAATATCCGATTCAAGCTTCTGCCGCTGATCCTGAAGGTCAGTCGAAATCGGGCGATCTTTCAATTGCTGCACCGCAATGGCAAAATCATCGGCTGAAAGACCTGGTGGGACCTTAAAAAAACCCATTCTTGAAAAATCAAAAAGCGCCATTTCAGGGTGAATGCTGACAACCAGCCCAAGATCAACTTTTCCAATTTTTGCTGCAGCACAAACAGACTGAAAATGACTTAAAATAAAAGCGATCAACAGCAAACAGAAAGCTGAATTTTTCTTCATTTATTCATTCCTTCCCTTTATCAGCACAGGCTCTGCAGTTGCAGGAAAAAGCAGACTTATTGCCGGCACCTGCTCTAAATAGTCCTTCAACAATTCACTCTGCCGGGGTTTATGAAAAAACCGATTCAGGTTGTTTTCCCCAAATTCAGGTGGATACATGAAAAATCGGGGCAAGCGGTTCAACAACAGCTCACCCTTGGGAAAATTCTGCCGCGTATCGAGTATAATCTTTCGAGAGATTGGCAAATTCCTTGAAACCGGAGGAATTCCCCCGGTGGCTTTCAATTCATCGAGCTCCATCAGACTTTGCTTTAATTCCATGGCACGGCGATTGTTTTGTGCAAGGTTTTCCCAAAGTTCATTTTCCTGGGATTCATCACCTGATTTGAGGGAATCTGCCAGCATAATCTTTCGCTTTTCCTCCAGTTGGCCAATTTGAGCATGGGCAGAGGCTATTCTGGAATCAACCTCTTCAGGGGCAATGATCTCGCCGGGTGTGTCACGAAAACGGCCGCTTTCGGGGTCATATTGTTTCATCAGCGGATGCTGCATAATCAGACGCTCAAAATCACAGGAGCTGAATGTTTGCCCGAAAGCCGAAAGAGAAATCAGGACAAAAAAACTTAACAAATGCAAATTTTTTTTACAATTCATTCTGGCAACTCCGGGAAATCAAAAACAAAGGGATCGACTTCAAGATCGAGACGACGCTTCAGCAGCTTCTGACCAAGCAGTTCTTCGACGTAAGAATGATCCTCAAACAAACTGATTCGGGTAAAATCATGGGGAAAGAACGACAGAGAAAGAATTCTGCCCGGTAAAGGGATCTGATAGAAAATCAGCGAAACCCATGCCATGCCATTGGTTTCCTGGGCCCAGGGCTGCTTATCATCGATCAACACTCCCCTTATCCGGCTGTTTAACATAAAAACCAGCTGATGACAGTTCAAATTAGAGTTTCGATCTGAAAAAAATGCAATCTTCAAAAAATTCCTGTCGCTTCCCAATACGACTGGAGCTTGGCCGGCTGCCGCCATTTGTCTGGCGAGAGCCAGTACCGATCTGGTATCTTTGATATAGCTCCAATCAAGGCCAGAGGCCAGACCTGGAATTACTTTAATGAAACCGGCAAGAAAAACGCCGAACAGACCATGGTCTGAAACCCATAAGACCGTCTGCGCAGGCTTCTGCTTGAAATTTGCATTTAAAAAATTCATTTCCGAAAACGGAAAAACCGGCGAAGCAATTGGAATTTTCCAGAAACCTGCCAGTTTCCAGTCATGAATAGCAAGACTGCAAGCGCAGGCTCTGCCGCTGAAAAACAAAATCAGAGCACTAACCAGAACTTGTTTTGCCAAAAATTTCTTCATGACTAATAAAATATCACATTCAATCTTTGATACCAACTAAACAAAATTGCTGTTTTTACGGTGGAGTTAAAGGTTGACAAGCCTTATACTATTTTCTATACAAAAGCTCATTCACTATTCTCAAAGGCAGGCATTTTACAAGTCGAGCTCGATTCTCAGGCGGCTCTGTATCAGCAGGTCGAAGCGACGTGTGAAGAGATGGAATTTTCAATGAAAAAAAGATTTCGTAAAGGTGAACGACAAAATGCCTGAAAACCAGCTTAATCAACCCCTGCTAAAACTGATCGACCTGAATGCCATAGATGTTTTTCTTGGAATGCTGCTCGCGTTCTTTCTTTCAGCAATTTTAAGCCGGGTGGTTCAGACCGCAACAAGAAAACCTTCAATCGACTGTAATCTGAGCCGCACCATGGTTTTACTGGCCACCGTGGTCAGTCTTATCATGGCTGTTATCGGCAACAGCCTGGCAAGGGCTTTTGGAGCTATCGGCGCCCTGAGTCTCATTCGCTTTCGCACAGCAGTGAAGAGCAGCAGCGAACTTGCCTATCTGTTTATGGCCATTTCAGTGGGAATGGCATGCGGCAGTGGTTATCTTGCCATTGCTACCGGTGCCACAGGCCTTTTTATTCTATTCTCAGTTTTGACCGAAAGGCTCTTTGCTGACCGGAATGGTTTGCGCAATTCCCTTATCAGAATTCAATTCCCTGAACGCGATGGTAACTCCGGAAAAATTCTTGAAAAGATAAAATCAACGGCTTCAGGCTACCGGCTGTTAAGTCAGGAATCTTTTTCGGGAACCGAACGCGCCGAAATGCTGATCGAGTTAAGCCTTTACGAAGAAGCTCAAGTTGCATCATTATTACTGGAAATCGGCCAGATTTCCGGTGAAATTTCATCTCAGGTGGTCGTTAACCAGTCCTGATGTATTTAAAGCCCACACAAATCGGCATTCTTAAGCTTCTGGCACTGGGTGTGCTGGTTTTTGTTCTGGCATTTTTTCTTCCGGCCAAAACTTCGCCGACCGGGCAGGCCAGCCGGCTGCAGTTCGACCATTTCGAACTGATCCACTTTTCATTAGGCATGCGGGGTTCCGATTTCAATTCATTTTTCAAGGACCGACCGGAAAGCCTGTACACTTATCATGATGCTGAAATGACAATTAACCGGCTGCCCCGAAAATACGATGCAGAAATAAGATTACGTGGCACCCACGCCTGGAACTGGGACTGGCGCAAGCCTTCTTTTCGCCTGAGATTGAAGAAAAAGCGGCAGCTTATTGGCCAGAATACGCTCGACTTCATCAATCCCGACGATGCTTCAATGCTGGCTAATCTGCTGGCTGACAACATTGCCCGTCAAATCGGGTTGCCCTCACCAAGAACCAGACTTTGCACGGTAACCTGGAATCTCGACTACAAAGGCCTTTATCATCTGGCAGAACCAATCAACCGTCACACACTTGAATTACAGGGCTTCAACCACTGCTCGATCATCGAAGGAAACATCAGAAATTCAAAGATCTGGCATGACGAGCAGGCCTGGGCCATTGAATCTGCAGACAGCAGGTTAGAAGGCCAGGCAAGGCTGATGCTCGAAAAATTACTTGAAGCAGTAAAAACTCCCGTCGACCTTGAAAAAATCGCTGAGCTTCAGAAGCTGATCGATGTAAAAAAGTATGCGCAGTGGTCGGCGTTGATGACTGCAATTGCAAGCATTCACACAAACGACTTCATAGGTAATGTTCTTATTTTCGACCACAAGAGTTCAAGAATTTTTCCAGCAATCGCCGATTCAACCGGTTTCGGAGTCATCACCTCCATGGCGGCAAAACACGATGAAATAGATATTAAAGTCCCAATCAACGAATTTCTAACACCTATTTTAAATGCTTTTTTACGAATTCCGGAATGTCATTATCTGCGAAACCTTGCTCTTTACCAACTTTTAAACCAGCAGTTCGAACCACAGCAGTTCAAGAATCTTCGAGACCAATATCTTTCTTTACTGCGGCCCCTGTTCGCCAAAGAACCTTATGCAGCAGCTCTGGTAAATGTTCCTCTGGTTCTTTTTTCGAGAAAAATCCCTGTTTCCGACAGGACCCAGCTTGAAGATGCTGATCGACTGGTTGATTTCATGAAAGCCAGACGAAGCTTCCTTCTTGAATTACTCGAAAATTGTGAAGTAATGGTTCTAACAACTGATGAGCAAAGCACTTTCGACAACAAAGTCTGCAATAGCATAATCATTGCCGTCAGGGGACACAGTCCGGTTGAATTGCCGCCAGATCAGACCGGCACCAGCATTTTTGCAGATGTTGACTTTGACGGCAGACTCGACGTGATTATCGATAATCAAAAGCCAGTTCTTTTTTACCCGGCTTTAAGAGAGACTGGCGGAGATTTTCCTCACTGGCTCATGGTTTCACGTCGCTTTGCCAACTTCGCTCTTGAACCTGACTGGCAATTTTACCGTATAGGCATAGAATCGGAGCACTGTAAAGCCTGGATCGATCAATTTATCAGACAGACCTGCAATGCAATTACCAGAAAAAAAACCGAAGTCCAGCTTAAAAAAATTGAAAACAGCGGTTTCGACAGCATAGCGCAATCTGCAAACGTCATTCATTCATGGAGCCACCAATTTAATGGCCAGAATTAAACCATATTTTGAAAAGAAGTTTCTGGTTCCGACAGCCCGGGTTCATGAGCTGAAAAAATTTCTCAGTTCCTTCACGGTTTTTGACAGCAATGGCTGCGCCGGAAAGTATGAGGTTTTGACCCTTTATTTCGACAGCGCTGACTATAAATGTTTTTACGATAAACTGAATGGAGAGTATTCACGCTTCAAACTTCGTCTGCGTCAGTACCGCAATTTAGAAAAACAGAGCTGGCATGACCCTCATTTTGAATTGAAAATGAAAACCGGTGACTTAACCAGCAAAAGAAGAGAATCGGCAGGCAGTGTTGATCAGGATTTTTTTTCTGAGAACTCACATTTCAAATATATTTTTGACTCTCAAACAGCAGGCTTCAAACCGGTTGCAGCCTTATATTACCAGCGCCATGCCTGGCATTTTCCTCAAATTACCGGCATGCGAATAACTTTTGATTCTAATATTGCCGCAATCAGCGCCCCCATGTTCCAGGCTGCCGAAAAATTGAACTTTGAAGAACTTGCCAGACGGCAGAACTGGCCAATGATACTTGAAATTAAAAGCTATACCGCCATTCCCGAGTTTCTGCTGCACGAACTCAACAGAATTGAAGCTGAACTGTGCAGTTTTTCAAAGTATGCAAACGGCATTCTGAAATTGCGCCTGGTTAACGGATTATGATTTTAAACCGGGCGCTTCGACCCGTTTAACGGGCTCAGCAACTGGGAAGGCGGTCATTGAGCCTGTCGAAATGACCGGTCGGAGCCAATATTTTTTCACAACACGCTTCGATGGTCGACGGGCCCGGCGATTTTTAGTCACTACGCCAGAGCCTGCCAAGTTTCTCAAGTTCAACATAGTATTTTTGGCTGCTGCGCAATCGGCGCAGGCAATCTTTAAAATTTTCGTAATCACGATCACTTAAATAAAGAAGGCCGGTATAATAAATGATTAAAAACTTCTGCTCTTCGTTTCGACTGAAGTGCAGCGCTTTCTGAAATGCCGAAATGCCGTTCTGATAATCTGCAAGGTCAGAATAGACGACGCCCAGCTCATACCAGACATCGGCGCTCTCTTTCTCCAGATTCGATGCCTTGATTAGAAGCTGCCGGGAATCGGCAAGGCGCCCGATTTTGCGGTACAGAGAAGCAAGTTTCAACAAGGCTTCCACATCTTCTGATGCAAGAAACAGAGTGCGTTCAAGATATTTTATCGCCTGGTCGGTTTTTCCCAGTAAAAAACTTGCCTGCGCCATGTTATAGTTAAGATCAGCATCCTCGGGGAACTTCTGCAACTGCTGCTCGAAATACTGCAGCTCCTGTTGCAGCCTCTCGTTATTTTGTGCGCAAACAGGTGAGAAACCGCAGAAAATTATGAAAATTGCCAGAATACTTCTCTTCATGGTTATGAATATACCACTTTTTCTTTGCGCCGCCGACGGCTTGCATCACAAACCCGATTTTTCAATTGTCATGCCGGTTAAGGAACTGGCTGAAATGGTTGCGACCGGCACTCCACCTCGCGAAGAAAACGAATACAAGCTGGTTATGAATGGCGACCAGCAACTGCTCGACAATAATTCATATCTGCTTGCAAAGTGCCGCGGCCGCCTGGAAAAGTCTTTCTTCAATGATCTTCTCTGGAAATCGCCCGGCTTTTTCTCATCTTCTTACCGTGTAATGGAAACAGGGTTAGGAACCTTCTGTTTCATGGATATTTACCTGGACACAGAAGACGGACTAAATTTTAAAAATAATATCTCTTACAGGATCCGCTATCGCTGGCATTCCCGGGGCGCGCTTTTTCGCCACATGCTTGGAAGCGACAACCAGAGCGATTTCCCACACCGCTGCGAATATCAGCTGAAAATTTATGACCAGCAATGGGAAGATTCTTTCAACAGCTGCAGCGAAACGAGATTCGAGTTCCGCAATGATTCTTTTCCTTTCAAGTCCGATGCTTCCGCCCCGCCCGCTCCATGGCGCCTCGACAGTTTCATACCCCCGGCCATTACAGGAAGATATGGTGGTTTTAACGTAATCACCACCGTTGAACTGGCAGAAAAAATACGGAAAATAGCCCCTGAAATCACCAGCCTCAGAATGAAGCCGGCACTGGTTGTAATAACTACGAGACGGAGAATTCACCTTGGCTTGCCAAATGAATTCGGCAGAATTGCAGCAGAACTGGGCATGGGTTCAATTGTCAATGCCGACCAGGTTTTTTTGTTGAGTCTGGATCGTTCAGAAGTATATTCACCTGATTTTATTGATCTGTATTTCGATTCCAGGGTTGCCATTGCCCATAATTCTTACAGTAAAAGATTAAAGCGACGTTTAAAAAATTCTTTTAAGCCGGTCGTCTGCTTTTATGAAATGGAGTTTGAGTTTGAAAGAAATATCGAGTCTGCCCTGAATAAAGCGCTTAAAGAATCTTTTGATGAAGAAAGAAAGAGTTATCTGCAGCAGATAAGGGCTGCTTTTCTTAAAGATCTGGAAACATTTCAAAAACTGATTTCAGAGACTCTTGCAGAAACCGGACTCGAAATTTCGCCCGGCCGAGAAAGCAAATATCGCCAATCTTATAAAAAGGTCTACGGGCTGACAAACTAGCGATCAACAGTTATCGAAATTTCTGACGCCGCTTCACCCCCGGTAATCGCCGTAATGGTGAATTTTCCCTCACGCATTGGCCAGTATGCTTCGTATGGAGGTGGAGTTCTGATAAATTCCCGACCATTTACCAGCCAGACAATCTCGCTAACCGGTTTCTCGGGTATGGCGCGAAATTGCACAAAATTGTCGGTAACGTTGGAAAGAATGAAATGGTCTCCCTCGTGGGGTGAAACGATTTTGATATTGTTCCAATCGGCATCATAAGCCTGATCTCTGATAACCAGAGGTCCGCTCGCGATCATCTGCCCGTCATGCCTTTCCTCAATCCCCAGCAGTTCAAAAGCGTCAAAATTCCTGAGATTTCCGAACAATCTGAAAGGGTCGGCATCATTGACCCGAGATCGCCCCTGAATCCAGCGGGCATAATCTGCCGGCAGCTCATGAACCGTTCCCGTGGTTTGATGAAACTGGCATTCGGGAAGATCGTTCTCATTGCCAAAAATTAGATCATTACCCGTCAATTTACAGTTATGACAGGGCTTTTGGCCCGATGCAGAACAAACAGACACTTTCCTGATTCCAGCGGGCATTGAAAAAATCTCCTGGTCTGGCAAGCGGTCGAGCTCATCGATGATGTTCTGGGCGACAGGACCGCAGGCGGTTGCCCCGGAAAGGCTTCTGGTCGGAGAACCGTCAAAATTCCCAACCCATAACGCCAGAATGAATTTTTTGTTGAAAGCGACCAGCCAGCAATCACGGTAATTTGTGCTGGTTCCGGTTTTCAATGCCCAACGGTTGCGGAATTTGAAAAATGAAGGAGTGCCAAAAGTCAGTAATCTTGCCGCCGGATCAGAGAGAATGTCAAAAATCAGATAGGCATTTGCGGCGCTGAGAACTTGCTTTTCGGCAACCACATCTTCCGGTTGGCAACTGATACTTTTCAACCGGCCATCATTGGCAAAAATTCCGTAAGCCCTTATTACATCCAGCATCCGCAGTTCCGGATTGCCAATCGCAAGTCCCAGCCCGTAGAATTTTGCAGCATCGGTAAAAGCCTTGAGAAGCTGACATTCGACGAGAAAATCGAAAAAATCACCAATTCCCATTTTATTGAGCATTTTGACGGCTGAGATATTCAAACTGTTTCCCAGGGCGTTTCTGATGGTTACAGGGCCATAAGACCTGCGGTCAGCATTGTAGGGAAGATACTCACCCTGCGGAGTTTTGAAGGGCTGCATCGTATCTGCAATGACATAAGAAGGATAAAACCCTTTTTCGAGGGCCAGAGCGTAAAGAAAAGGTTTCAGAATCGAGCCGCCCGAGCGGCCGGCAAGGCAGCCGTTGTTAAATCCGGCAGAAATGGGGCCAAATTCGGCAGAGCCAACCATCGCCCTGATTTCCATGTTGCGGGTTTCAACTATCATTCCGCACGCCTGCCTGGCACCGGATCTGGCTAGTCTTGGCAAATGAGACTTGATCGAGCTCTGCAACATATCCTGCATTGCCTGCGAGATCGTGGTTCGTTGATTTCCTTTAGGAGCACCACGGACCGCAGTAATATAATCGCAAAAATGCGGAGCTTTGAAAGGAAGCTGAGAACGATATTCAGGAATATTTTCTGAGAATGCCAGCTCAGCTTCTCTAATAGTGCAATTGCCGGCTTTGAGCATTTCTCTGATCACCCAGTCGCGTCTTTTTCGCAGCCGCTTGTTACCCGCTGCAGAAAATGGGTTCAGACGGCCGGGCGATTGCAGGACAGCTGCCAGAGTGGCTGATTCAGCCAGATTCAGCAGATCGGGCGTTTTTTTAAACAGCAGTAGAGAAGCAAGAAAAAAGCCTCTGACATTACCGAACATCGGCACCGAATTGAGATAATACTCAAGAATCTGTTTCTTGTCATAACGGCACTCAAGGTGCAATGCCGTAAGAGCTTCAGAGATTTTGGCCGACCAGGTTCGCTTTCGAGGTTTAAGAATTCTGATAAGCTGTTGAGAAATGGTCGAAGCTCCTGAAACGATGCGACGGCTTGCAAGGTTCTGCCAGGCTGCCCGCATGATCGCCGCCCCATCCAACCCGGCATGATTGAAAAATGACCGGTCTTCAGCAGTTAAAACAGCATTTAAAATGTTTTTTGAATGGCTGGCCAGCGGGGTATAACAGAGAAAATCTCCCTGATCATCGGGAAAGAGCCTGAGCGGCCTGTCGTCAGAATCAAGCCAGGCTCCCCCCGAAACAAATCTTGTCTGCAGCAACTCTTCAGGACTGATACTAACCCATGGTAACCATACAGCTCGCAAAAACCAGAAACTTCCCGCAAGAACTCCAGTAAACAGCAGCGCAGCCAGAACTTTTCTTCTCATGCTGTAATTTTATTACATATTGCCTTTCAAAATCTCTAAATAAGGGCGGGCGCAGTGGCCCGCCCCGACAAAATTATTTCTGGCAATTTGTATTGATTACCAGCGACCCGTCGATGGCGCCTTCTCCTCGGCCTTTGGCTGAAAACCAGGTTTTGGGGCTTCTGCCAGAGCTTTGACCAGTTCTCCATAAAGTTTTTCGATAGTCAGTTTGGGGTCGGCAATTTCGACTGAGGCCTGCACCTGATTTTTTTCCTGACCGTTACGACGATAGTTCAATTTTACATCGATACGACTGCTTTGCAGCTGGGCAATGAACCCGGTCGGCTCAACACCTTCGGTTATGTATTCTTCCATTATCCTGGCAACCGGATTCTGAGTCCGCTGCAGCTTTTCAAGGCGGGCAAGGCGTTTTTCCCGGTTCTTTTCCATTTCTTTTTTCATGAATTCAGCACCACCGACCATAACAGCGACGAAAGCTTTATCACTTAAAATCGGCTTCAATTCATCAAAGTCAGAGCTCAACTCTTTTCCATCTCGGGCTTCAAGAAAAACTTTAACCGCCGGCAAAGTTCCGAATGCAACTTTGCCTCCATCGATAAAGCAAAGACCACCTTTGCCGTCTTTTGACCGATAAACGGTAAGGTTACCCATTTTTTCTTCATCGATCGCCTGGCCTATTTTTTCTTTGATGAAACCAACAATTTTATCCTGATTGAATTTACCTGAAAGGACGATTACCGCATTGTCTTCACGCTTGGTTTCGCCTTTCTTTACCATTACCTGAACCTTTACAACATCTTCAAGGGGATTGAATGAAGTTGCGCTGAAAAACTCATCGAGTTTCTGCTTTGCCGGCGGTGGAAGAGGTACGGCATTGAGAAGATCGCCAAGCGGCAGTCCGGCATGGTTATTAACCAGCAACACTACATTGGCCCCAGAAGGTATCGGCTCGAGTTCCGCAGAGAAACCGGGAACGAATGCAAAGACAACAAGAACAATCGCGATAAACAGACTTTTTCTGGTCATAAACAACTCCTGTTTTTTAAATCCTGCAGGTCTACCTGAAAGTTAATACCGAAAACCGGTCAATCGGTTCAAAGTTTTTTAAACGATCAATTAACCGGTAGAATCTTCACCCTGCGAGCGGTTGTCATACCGAAGAATTCGGGATCGTACATCAAAGAAATACGGGTTGGTTTCATTTTGAAATCACCCTCGCAGACAGCCCGCAGATAATAAACCACCCTGAATCTGCCTGACCAGAAGCGGTTTTTAAATGCAACAAAGCGGTCATTCTGTATTTCATGGTGATCGGCATAAAAATTCCAGGCTCCATTTTCCCAGCCGCAGTAAGCTTCTTCATTTTCACGCTCTGAGGCTGGAAGGCTGTCATTTTTCAGCGAAGAATTTACGGCAATGAAACCTGCGGGAATCGGGTCTTCAAGAGCCATATAGTTAAGAACCGGGTGCCGGTCATCCTGATGGAACTTATCTTCGAATTCGACCACAACCTTAACCAGATCGCCTACTCTGATTTCATCGGAGCCATTAAGATTCTTTACCGTTTTTTCGATGATGAAACCATTCTGCAGATCTTCGGTTCTATCTTCAAGATCGGGATAAGTATAATCAAGTGTCCAGCTCAGAAGAGCCTTATCCGAACAATTCAATGAAATTCCTTCGGCGGCAATAAGCTCAGCTTCGGTCAATTCGATAGTTGCACCATATTTTTCAACATTTATGGTCTTTTCACCTGCTGCTGATTTTAACGTGATATCAACCTTTTCTTTTTCAACCAGAGTATCCTGCTTGAAATACTGGGAAAGAGCTAGCAGAGCGATGCCGGTATCGGCGGTAGAATTCCAGTAACTGCGATTGTTCAGACCATCAAGCAGTTCGCCGGCAAATTGGTCAGCCTGCTTCATATCACCATTACCGGCTATTATTGCCATCAACGAGAAAGCGTTCAGGCGAACCGAAGAATAATACCAGCTGTGATCGACTGATTTTTTTTCTGGTTTAAGCAGCTTGAGTTTGGCGGCGAGAGCTTTTTTATCTGATCCTGAGCAGAAAGCTTCGGCAAGTAGCATCAGCGGTGATGCTTCTCCAGAAATTGTTTTAAATCTATTTTTTAAAGTTTCGAGATCAGCGGGTTTCAGCTGGTCATTCATCGCCAGGTTTACCACTGCCATGGCATAGAAGCCATGCTCAAAATAACTGTCGTTATTTCTGGCAAACAGCCCGGTTTTTACGCTTGCAAGGGCTTTATCAAGACGGGACTGGTCGATTTCAATGCCTGATTTTTTGGCCAGGGTCAGGGCCATAACCGCATATTGACTGCCCCACCATGTCTCATAATATTCGCCGGGCCAGTAAGAAAAGCCACCCGAAGGGCGCTGCATAATGAGCAGTCGATCAATTCCCTTCTGAATGTAGGCATCTATCTGATCGATGGCAAAACCTGGCAAACGCCCGTCTTTAATCAAATCGCGCATGGCGGTCAGGGGAATAAGCACGGAACTGGTCTGTTCAAGACATCCATAAGGATATCTTAACAGGTAATGCAGGGTGGGTATAATTCTTGACCAGCGACTGGTAGAAACATTCAGTTTTGCGGAAATGGTATTAATTTTCTGCGATGGTGCAAGGCCGGCAACATAAGCGGGAATTTCAGCAGTTATTTTAATCGATTCTTTAAAATGTCCTGAAAGCAATCGATTTATTATGGTCTGTGACGGTTTAATCGGCAGGTTTTTCTCAATTGCATCATTCAAACCATTGAACTTTGCAGAAAGCAGTATCTTTCCGTTTCCAGCTCCATTTTCGGCCTTCAATTCAAGTCTGGCAACGGAATTGGTGAATCCGGTCATTGAAATTTCACTTTTCATTGGCGACATGGTAAGGTTTTCGGCCTGAAGAACCTGATATTCAGCATTTCCCTGCTGATCTGTCTTATTATTGAAATTCAGCGGGAAAATCGCCTGATCGCCGGCGGTAAGGAAGCGTGGAAGACCTGGTTCGATGTAGAATTCCTTGGTAACTTTCAGGTTTCTTTGTTTCGAAGCAAAGGCAGCGCCCTTATCTACTGCAACGGCATAAACACGATAAGCAGTCATGCTGTCCGGCAACTTGAAGTTGACTTTAATGAAACCCTTTTCATCAGGTTTCAATGCCGGGTTCCAGTATGCAACCGGACGAAAATCCTTTCTCACATCGAGATCTGCAGCGATGGCACCTGCTCCGCCGTCACCGCCGGTCAGGGCCCGGGTTGAAATAAGTCTGAACAGCTCCTGGCTGATCAATGAAGTGCGCAAATCGCCGGTAAATACCTTCAGCGGCAGCATAAAATCTGCAAGGGCTTCGAGCGCAGGAGTGACATAGCCGGTCAAAGAAAGAATCGCCTCATCAACTACACAAAGAGCTACTTCAGCAACAACCGGCTGTCCATTTTTATCGGTAACCTTAAGATTCAGCTCATAATCTTCGCCGGGCCGGCCAACCAGTTCAGCGGCCTTTTCAGGGGCGATTTCGATGTTCAACTTATCGATGGTATTCTGCACCTTAATGTTGGTAAAACCAAAATAGGTGCGCG
>JBMOKV010000249.1:0-935 GCA_049325495.1 Candidatus Rifleibacteriota bacterium
GCCATGCTGAAACATTTTTCGTAGAGACGGCCAATTTGGCCGTCTCTACGAAAACGACGAAAACGACGACAACCACGACAACGATGACAACGATGAATATTACGATTTTTGGAGATAATTAATGATCAACATCAGCCGAATATATGCCGGGCATGTAACCACCGGTGACCCGCTGAGATATGGAAAAAAGGATGAAAGCAGGGTCAGCCATTCGCACCATTTCAAAGGACACGGGGTTGCGAAAAGCGCCGGTGAACGGCGGCCAGTTGTGGTCTGGAACGTTTCGAAACGATGCAATCTTCGCTGTATACATTGCTACACCAATTCAGACACCAGTCTTGCTCCTGATGAACTGACATTTGCCGAAGGGCAAGCGCTGATCGATGATCTTGCCGAATTCAAAATTCCGGCACTGTTGCTCTCTGGCGGTGAACCGCTGATGCGCCCCGACCTTTTCGAACTGGCTCAATACGCTGTCAGCAAAGGGCTGCGCCCGGTGTTATCAACCAACGGAACGCTGATTACTCCTGAAACTGCGGCCAAAATCAAACAGACCGGATTCATCTATGCCGGCATCTCGCTCGATGGCATCGGAGCCACCAATGACCACTTCCGCGGCATGGAAGGGGCCTTCACCAAAGCAATGTCCGGTTTCAGAAACTGCGTGGCAGTTGGCCAAAGAGTCGGGCTGCGCTTGACTTTAACCAGGCAGAACGTTCGCGATCTCGATCGGATATTTGACTTTCTTATTGAAGAGAAAATTCCCCGCGCCTGCTTCTACCATCTTGTCTACTCAGGGAGAGGTAAATCAGATGATGATCTCAGTCATGAAGAATCACGCCAGGCCCTTGATGTCATCTGCCGCCGCACCCGCCAGGCCATTGAACAGGGAATAGATCTTGACATACTCACGGTAGACAACCATGTAGATGGCC
>JBMOKV010000249.1:945-2224 GCA_049325495.1 Candidatus Rifleibacteriota bacterium
CTTTTGAAAGAAAACCCAGAAAAGGCTGAAGAAATCAGACAGATGCTCGAATGGAACGGGGGCGGCGCCCACTCTACCGGCGTGGGAATCGCTGACATCGACTGGTCTGGCAACGTTCATCCCGATCAGTTCTGGCAGGATTACACTTTTGGCAACATCAGACAGCGCAAATTCTCTGAAATATGGCTCGACACCAGCGATTCACTGATGGCCGGCCTGAAAAACCGGGTGCCGCTGTTAAAGGGCAAATGCGCCAGATGCCGTTTCTTGAAAATGTGCGGCGGCTCACTCCGAGTCAGAGCCTTTCGGGTTTTCAACGACCCCTGGATGCCCGACCCCGCATGCTATCTCACCAACAGCGAAATACTTGAAAAACCCTGATCTGGATTTTTCTGATTCAGGAATGGGAAAAAACTGCCGATAGCCTTTGAGGCAATCTTTTTTTGAGGTGTGATGAATGGCAGTTGCGGGTGTTTTTCTGGTCATGACCCTTTTCTTTGGCGGGCTGGCGACGGCTCAGGCGATTTTTTACCAGCAGACCGGCCGAATGTTCTGGCGGGCCATGGTACCCACCGCCATTCGCTTTACTGTTGCGCCTGACGACAAGGTTGCCCTCGATTCGTTCATGGTCATGGAAGAATGGGCTGCCCTCATGTTTCTCGGGTCGTTCCTGATGTTACCGCTGATCGTTTTGAACGTTATGGGATTCGTCGGTCTTTTCTAGGTTTTATGCCTGTTTGAGCAGGCTTGCGCGGCACCGGCGAGAAAAATATGTACAATTTTAAAAAAATAAAGTTGACAGAATAAATTGCTGCGTGCTAATAATTCCTTACACAATTTTCCAGGAGGATGGTTCTAATTTATGAGAAAGCTTTTCGTTCTTTTTCTTCTTGTCGCTCTCGTACCCTTTACCGTAGGTTGTAATGGACTGTGGGATTTTGATGATGATTCTGATCCAGTAGCTCAGAGCACCCTCAAACTGGCCCGCACTTTCCCCGCCGGACAGTTCGCAACCAAAGCCGCCACTGTTGCTTACCTTCAGGATCTGACACTGGTCGTTGATGGTATCACCATGGTATATGACAGCCACACTTTTGATGCCAGCGGTAACCCCGTTGTAACTTTCAAGGCTGTTGTCCCAACTGCTACCCTGAACGCTCTGAAAGCCAAAGCCGCTGCCGGTACCGCCGTTGCTGCTGAAGTTAAACTCGGCACCACCGTTATCGAGACCGTTGCTGCTCTGACTCTGCCGACCACCATTGTTGAAAACACCACCGCT
>JBMOKV010000250.1:0-2219 GCA_049325495.1 Candidatus Rifleibacteriota bacterium
CTGGCCGCGATTATCAGCGCCGCAATACCTGCACGCTCAAAGGCCACTTCCCCCATTCACCCGGCAACCAGAGTCTTTCAGGCAATTCGAATTGAGGTTAACCGCGAGCTTGAAGAACTTGAAAAATTCCTTGATTCAGCGATCTCCTGCCTCAACCCCGGAGGCCATTTATGCATCATTTCATTTCACTCGCTCGAAGACAGACTGGTGAAAAATTTTATGCAGAAACATCACAAGGGTTGCATCTGCCCACCCAGTTTCCCGGTATGTAACTGCGGAATCAAGCCTGATCTGGAACTGTTGACCCGCAAGGCTATTTTTGCCGAAGATGAAGAAATCGCGGCAAATCCCCGAGCCCGGTCGGCAAGATTGAGGGCTGCAAGAAAAATATAATATGGCAAAAGGAAAACTTCACCCCAGAACCTTCAAATTGCTTTTGCTCATGGCAATGGCATCAGCAATCTTCCTGGTTTTCGTTTTAAGACTGATCCAGCTGCAGGTATTTCAATACAACCAGTGGGCTTTGCGTTCAAAACACAATCACGCGACCAAAAGAGTTCTTGAAATGAAACGCGGCAGCATTCTAGATCGCAACGGGGTCGAACTTGCCATTTCGGTCGATACCTACACCGTTTCCATTTTCGCACGTGAGTTGAAATCGGTCGGCGAAGCCGCAACCAGCCTTGCATCGGTCCTTCCCGTTTCCCGCGATGAAATCATCGCCAGAATTGGCGATCGAACCGGTTATTATCCAATCTACAAAAACCTGGAACCCAATCTGGCGGTTAAACTGGAAAAGCTTGCCATTCCCGGCGTCGTACTTGAAAGCAATTATCATCGTTACTATCCCCAGAAAACTCTGGCTTCAAACCTTATTGGTTTTACTGGTCAGGATCAGCACGGACTCGAAGGCATTGAATTCCTCTACGATCAGACTTTACGCGGGTATCCGGGTCTGGCAGTTCAGGAAGGAATAAGCATCAGCAACAGTGGACCAGCAAGAATGCGCATCGTTACTCCGCCAATGGGTGGCAGCAACATCAATCTGACCATCGATTCTTTCATTCAACACACCCTTGAACGGGAACTGGAAGATCTGGTGAAAAAATATGACCCGATCGATGCGGTTGCGGTAGCCATGGATCCGCACAGCGGAGAAATTCTTGGCATGGCCTGCCTGCCAAGCTACGACCTCAACAATTTCGGGGCCAGCAGGGCAGAGCACCGGCGAAACCGCCCGGTTACCGACAGTTTTGAACCGGGATCATGCATCAAGATATGCGCGGTTGCCAGCGCCGTCGAATCGGGCAAAGCCGATCATGGAACTAGGTTTTACTGCCGGGGCTATGGAGAGCTCGATGGTCGAAGAATAAAATGCCATGGGGCACATGGTCTGGTCGATCTCGACAAAGCAATCGCCGAATCCTGCAATGCCGCAATGGCTCAGATTTCTCAGATGGTCGACAAAAATACTCTTTATCGAACGTACAAGCTCTTTGGATTTGGAGACACCACCGGAATTGAAGCACCTGGAGAAATTACCGGGGTCCTCAATCCACCATCGAGATGGTCAGGATTCTCGGCGGCCTCACTTTGTTTTGGCCAGGAACTGACTACCACCGCTGTTCAGCTGGTTGCCGCATACTCTGCAATTGCCAATGGCGGCATAATGGTAAAACCGCATATGCTGAAAAAAATTTCATCCCCGGATAATGACATCAGCCAGGATATCAAGCCGATTCAGGTTCGCCGGGTCATTTCCGCTGAAACGGCAAAATGGCTGCGCAAAATGCTGCTGGGCGTCGTAGAAGACGGAACGGGAGAACTTGCCCGACTAGAGGATTACACTCTCGGTGGAAAAACGAGTACCGCCCAGAAAGCCAATCCGCGAGGGGGTTACTTCAATGAAAAAGTAGTCACCTCTTTCATCGGCATGGCACCTGCTATGAATCCGAAAATTGTTCTTTATGTCGGGGTAAATGAACCCAAAGGCGATGAAAAAACCCTGTTTGGTGGAAAGGTCGCGGCCCCCTATTTCGCCCGCATGCTAGACCGTGTTTTGAAACACATGAAAGTGCCCCCGGATCGGAAAAACAGCCTGGCAGCGCGCCAGGAACAGCTGCAAAAAATTGGCCAGGCTTCTTCTGCCAATATTATTCAATTGCCCAACAAACTGAACGATAAAACTGAACTTCAGACGGCAAAAATTGAACTTTCCA
>JBMOKV010000251.1:0-16789 GCA_049325495.1 Candidatus Rifleibacteriota bacterium
CCGAAGCTTTGGCTGTTAACAGTACTGCTAATCTCAGTCGCCTGAAAGGGTCTCAGACTGTGGCTCTGGGCAACCCCACTGAAGGAGCGGCGCTTCTTTGGCTTGAGGCACAGGGAATCGATTATATCGACCTGCGCCATCGCTTCCGAATAGAGAAGCAATGGACCTTTTCGACTGAACGCAAAATGATGGGTTCACTGGGTGAATCGGGGCAGGGCGGCGAAAGAATTCTTTATGTTAAGGGGGCTCCAGAGCTGATTCTGGGCCGCTGCACCGAGATTCTTACCGACATGGGAATTCAGAATATCGGCCTGTTTCGTGAGCGGATTTCTGCCAGTCTTGAAGATTCACAGCGTCGCGGAATGCGAACTCTCGGGCTTGCTTTCCGTCGCAATATAAAAGGTGTCGCGGACGGTGAGCTTGTAGATGTGGCTAATTCCATGGTCTGGCTCGGATTTTGTTCGATTGCAGACCCGATCAGACCAGAAGTACCAAAGGCTCTCGATGTCTGCCGCAAAGCCGGGGTTAAGGTAAAGGTCATTACCGGTGATAATTCTAATACCGCTCTTGAAATCGCCCGGCAGATCGGGCTTATCGAAGAAAACGACTTTCCCGGCGAAATACACATGACCGGTGCCGATTTTCAGGCTTTGCCAACAGAACAGGCAATGGAAGCAGTTGAAAAAATTAAAATTTTGTCGCGGGCCCGCCCGGCAGATAAAATGAAAATGGTGAAACTGCTGCAGCAATCAGGCGAAGTGGTTGCGGTTACCGGAGATGGAACCAATGATGCGCCGGCACTCAATCATGCCAATGTCGGTCTTTCGATGGGTATTACCGGCACTTCGGTTGCAAAAGAGGCAAGTGACATCATTCTGCTCGACGATTCTTTTCCAAGTGTCGTGAAAGGCATCATGTGGGGCCGTTCTTTATATGACAACATTCAACGCTTCGTCATGTTTCAGCTGACGATCAATGTTGTTGCTCTGGGCGTGGCTTTGACCGGGCCTTTTATCGGGGTAAAAATGCCGCTCACGGTGGTGCAGATGCTCTGGGTAAACCTGATAATGGATACTTTCGCAGCCCTGGCTCTGGCTACCGAGCCCCCCCACTGGAAAGTAATGGCCCGTTCTCCCCGCAAGCCCTCAGATTTTCTGGTAACTCCCCTGATGTATCGCCATATCTTTGGGGTTGGTGCGGTATTCTTCGTTCTGTTGATCGGCTTGTTGAAATATTATCAGGCAGATGGCCTGGTGACTGATTACGAACTTTCACAGTTTTTCACGATTTTTGTCATGCTGCAGGTCTGGAACATGTTCAATGCAAGAGCCCTGGGGTTCAGGCATTCGGCGTTCAAGGACATTTTTTCGAATCGTGGCTTTGTCGTGATTTTACCTGCGATTATTCTGATTCAGATTCTTATCGTGCAGTTTGGCCGTACCATGTTCAGGACTCAAGGTCTGACAATCACCGACTGGGTCGCGATTATCGGACTGACTTCGGTGGTTCTGTGGGCCGGAGAGCTTTATCGATGGTATCTTGGGCAAAAAGAGTCGGAAGCTGAGGCTCCCGACCGCTGCCCCTTCGATTAAGTCCGACAGTTGATCTGCTGCTTTACGCAATAGCCCTTTTTCTGGAAATAGCCCAGCCAGTATTTCAGCTCGCGCGAAGATTTGGCCGATTGTTCGTCTGAAAGAACCAGCAGTTCAGGTTTTATGCCACTTATTCTGACTGTTTCGAAGTTGTTGAAGGCTGGTAAAATAAGAATTATCACGTCTTTTTTCTGCAGACACATTTTTATGCTGAGCTGCCAGAATTCTTCGTTCATCTGGGATCTTGCATTTTCATCGGGGCTGCCTGAAACGAGAATTTTAAGATTTTCTATTTCAGTCTGGGTGGCCGAAAAAGTTTGCTTTTTGTCTGGTTTAAGCAGATGTTTGAGGCCGGTCAGACAGGGCATGTCGGTGAACATGTTAAGACGCGGGTTATCGAAATCGGCGTCGATAATCAATGTTCTTTTGCCTGATTTTGCAAACGCTTTGCCGAGCTGAAAGCAGAAACTGGTGCGCTCTGGAATTTCAACGGCTGAAGTTACGGCAAAGACACGTTTTTCTGCCTTATCTGATGATTTGCAGAGGGTTGCGGCAAGACGTTCGATAAAGCTTTCTGAGGCAGGGTTGCCTGCCCAGCTGGTCGTGTCGAAAGCAGTGGTTTCTGTTGTTGACGAGCCGGAACCGGCTTCTGATTTTTCGACTGGGGACTGAGCCTGCTCGTGAATTTTCAGATTACTGCCGGATTTGTTATTTAGCGGCACAAAATCTCTATCCATAACTGGTTCGATTTCTTCTTTGCGCCGGTGGATTTTCAAATCAGCTTTTATTTTTTGAATTTCGCCGGTTGGTCTCAGGCTTTGGTTAAGATGTGGCTCGCTGCTCTTCATGTCTACAGGTGGAAGAAGGTCTATGGAAAAACCGGGGTCGATAGAAAAAGGTTTTTCTTCGGTTGCTGGTGGTTCAATCTTTGAATTGACAGGTAAGAACGAATTTTTTTCAGATTCTAAAAAATTATTTAAATTTTCTGATTGAATTTCGGTGGGAAGATTGTCGTTGATATAAGCATTCGAAAAATCCTGAAAAGTGAGTGGAAAAGCTTTCCATGGCAGCAAAAAATCTTCCGGGGCAGTTCGGTTTTCTGTTTCGAAAAAAATGCGCACTACTGCAAGCATTTTCCTTTTCAGGCGGTGGGCGAATTCATGGTAATCATACCAGACAAGCTGCAGATCCGATTCTTGAAGCTGCCATAGCAGTTGTGAAAAAAACGGCATGGGTCTTAGATGGTCGGCAATAAAATAGATTGGTGCCTCTTTTCCGGTTGAGTTTTCAAGCTCTGACTCGACCGGAAAAATCTCTGTAATCAGCCGAATCGGCTGTTGACTGATTAAAGGTGTTTCCTGCTGTAGATCGCCGAACTTCTCTTCTGGCAATTCAAGCTCAAAGTTTAATGAACTGTCAGACTTGTCGAGGATTTTCATTGTTTCGCCAGTGGTGGCCTCAGAAAGATGAGTCGCCGGCTTGAGCTTCATCGAAATTTCGAAAGGCTCGCTCGAAAAATCTTCAGGCTCGCCGGAACCCTGATTGGAATGCATCGATCCTCGAAAAAAACTACCGATGGGCTGAAGTTTGTGCTTAGCTTTTCTCAATAAAATAACAGTTTCTGAGAAAAGATTGCCCAGCTTATGAGCCCCACGGAGGTTTCTGAAAAGGTCTTTTTTGATCAGCTCTTTCTCAATACAAATTCGCAGGGTTACAAGCAAAACCAGGACGGAAAAGGCTGATGCCATCGACAGCAGTAGCCAGTCTGGGATATTGTGCTGAATTCGAAAAATGGCAAAACGGTAAAAGGAATCGGCAAAGATGTTTAATTTCAGGCGGTTTAAATGATAACGGGCTTTGACCAGATTTTTCTTTTCAATCGAATATTTAAGGAGAAAATGCTCAACTTTTTCGGAGCTGTGGCTAAGCAATAGCTGATTGGCTGCTATAACTGCTTTCTCGGGCAAGTTAAGATGGATATAACCATCGATCAGGTATTCTTCAATTTCTTTTTCTACCCGTATCGACTGGCGACTCAGATTTTCAGCAAACTGCAGACTTTGTGACGAGAAAGGTTGCCTGAGCAGCGCTCTTATTTCGATTTCTTTAATCTGACGTTTTGGATTGTGACTTGCAGGTGCCGCAAAAACCAATTCTGCATTCAGTAGAGAAAGCAGAAGAAATGTCACAACCAGCCCTATGGCATTGAATTGCTTTTTCATTTTTATTTTGCAGATTATAACCTAAAGCTGAAGGGCGTGGAAAATTTCAACTATACAAAAGCTCATTGAAAAATTCGCATTACCACGTCGCTTTGATGGCTCGACAGGCTCACCAACCGCCCGCTAAGCTGGCTCAGCGACCGACAAAAGGCGGTCATCATTCAAATGATGGCTTTGCTGGAAATGGCCAGAAAATCATGGAAGAGGTTCTGCTTCAGAAAAAAATGAGCCTTTCTTGTCTTTTTCTGAAAGTATCAGTTGATTTTCATGTTCAACTGGCCAATCTATCTTAAGCTGTGGGTCGTTCCAGATTATACATCTTTCTGCTGCCGGGTTGTAATAGTCGGTGCAACAATATTGGAATTCGGCAAATTCGCTTAAAACAAGAAAACCGTGAGCAAATCCTGGGGGAATCCATATCATCTTTTTGTTTTCAGAGGATAGTCGGGTGCAGAAATATTTCCCGAAAGTGGGTTGGCACCGGCGCAGATCGACGGCAACATCAAAAATTTCCCCTGAAGTCACCCATGCCAGTCTTCCCTGGATATTTTCAACCTGGTAATGAAGCCCTCTTAAAGTATTTTTTATTGAACGGCTGTGGTTGATTTGAACAAAATTCAGCTCCAGGCCGGTCTCAGCAAATTTTCTGTGGTTCCAGAATTCCATGAAATGACCGCGGTTGTCATTTATTACATGGGGTTCGATGATATAAAGACCTGCGAAGGCGGTTTGCCTAAAATTCATAACTGTCGCTCCGAATGAGTTGATTTTCAGGTTGGTAAAAGGTTGGATTGATTCTATCAGGCGGCGAGTTTCTGGTTGCGAATTTCTTCGGGAATCAGGTTGATTTCGCCATTGCTCATATCATACAGGCGCTGCTGTACCTTGGCCTGAAGAAGGTCAAGACCGTTGGGCAGATCGAGCAGATTAACATCATTGCCAACAAGATCGCGGTAAGCGGTTTTGATGTGATGCATCATGCGAATCCGGAATTCAGCATCGGTCTTTGCCTGGTATAGGGGGGTATTGGGAAGAATCATTGTTATGCCTCCAGCTTTTTAATTTTCTTAAAAATCTATCGACAAAACTCGATTCAACTTTAATACATTTTTACAAAAATTAATCCAGCTCAAGCCCAATGCGTAATCCGGTAAAAGTTGTCAGTTGTTTAAGGGCCAGTCCGATGCCGGGCATGAAAGAGTCCCGATTCAGCGAATCGTGCCTGATCGTAAGTGTCTGGCCAATGTCGCCGAAAATGATACTCTGATGAGCAACCAATCCCGGAAGCCTTACTGAGTGAATCGGAATATTGTCCTCGGTTGAAGCCCGGTCGAGGCGATCTAATTCTTCCAGCATGCCAAGTCTTGTTTTTATGGCAGTGCCAGAAGGCTTGTCGAGTTTCTGGGGGTGATGCATTTCGATGATTTCGACGTTTTGCATGTATTTCACTGCCTTACGAGCGAATTCCATCATTAAAATTGCACCAATCGCGAAATTCGGAACAATCAGAACTGAGGCCTGCATTTTAACTGCGAGGTTTTCCAGCTTGGTAGCGTCTTCTGAAGAAATGCCGGTCGTTCCAATCAGAACTGGAATCCGGTTCTGTAGACAAATTGCCGCATTGTTGACCACGGTTGCGGGGGTGGTAAAATCTATGGCGATGTCGATTTGCGCTTCGGTGAGAACTGATTGAAGGTTTGAAGCGACCTTTACATTGGTTGCCCCGAAACCGATAACTTCGCCCAGATCATCGCCGACTCTGGTTACGTCTATGCCGGCGGCCAGGGTGTAATCATCATGTGAAAGCAGATAACGACACAGAGTCTGGCCCATTTTTCCTGCACAACCAATTACTGCGACTTTTTTTCTATTCATGATTCTCCTCAGAGGTTAATTTGTTCCGGTTGACCCGAAACCGCCGCTGCCACGGTCTGAACCATCCAGACTCGAGCAGATGGAAAAATTCACGCTGGTAACCCGCGAAAACACAAGCTGGGCAATGCGCATTCCCGAAAGAATCGAAAAATCTTCACTGCCGTGATTGATGAGAATAACACAGATTTCCCCACGATAATCGCTGTCGATGGTTCCTGGAGAATTCAGAACCGTAACCCCGTATTTGGCGGCCAGGCCAGATCTTGGCCTTACCTGGGCTTCGAGACCTTCGGGCATTGAAATTCGCAGGCCAGTGGGTACCATGGCGAATTTTCCCGGGGGAATTACCATGGCGCAGGCGGCACAAAGGTCGTAACCGGATGCGCCAGAAGTAGCCCGCTCGGGAAGCTTAACTCCCGGGTGGGCTTCAAGGGTAATTTTTACTACCGGATCAGCCATTGGCTGCACAGGCCTGATTATTCTGGCCTTCTTCAATCTTTTTATATTGATTAATTGCAACCGCAAGGGTTTCCATGGCTTTTTTCAGCTTTTGTACTTCGAGCACATAGCTGATTCTGATTTCATTGAGACCCATTCCCGGAGTTGCATAGAACCCGGCAGCGGGAGCAACAAGAACCGAATTGCCGTTATGGTTGAAGTCGGTCAGCAGCCACTGAGCAAACTTGTCTGCATCTTTGATCGGCAGCTTTACAATGACGTAGAAAGCGCCGGTAGGGGTTTTACAGATCACGCCTTCGGCCTTGGCCAGGCCTTCCATGACCGCATCGCGGCGGCGCTGGTATTCTTCAAGGATTGGCTCAAAATAGCTGGGATCCATCATCATTCCAGCCCGAGCACCCCACTGCTCAACTGTCGGCGAACTCAGGCGGGCCTGAGCAAATTTCATGCAGGCTTCCATAACCGCTTTGTTTTTACTGGCAATTACGCCAATTCTGGCTCCGCAGGCTGAGTAGCGCTTTGAGATACTGTCGATGAGAATTGCGTTCTGGGCCATTCCTTCAACCTGCAGGATTGATGTGTGAGCCAGGCCGTCATAGGTGAATTCGCGATATACTTCATCGGCAATTACATAAATTTCATGCTTTTTGGCAACATAGGCAAGGTCTTCAAGAGCCTTGCGCGGATAAACGGTGCCGGTAGGGTTATTGGGGTTACAGATCAGAATTGCTCTGGTTTTGGGGGTAATTGCTTTTTCAATGACATCTACGGGTGGAAGCTGGAAACCATCTTCTGCGTAGGTGGTCAGAGCTTTGAGGGTGATGCCGGTTTCGAAAGCCATGCCGTTGTAATTGGTGTAGAAAGGCTCGAAAACCAGAACTTCATCGCCGGCGTCACAGATTGACAGAAAAGCAAAAAAGATCGCTTCGCTGCCACCGGTGGTTACGATGATGTCTTCTGCGGCCAGGTCGATGCGATTATTGCGATAATACCCGGCGAATGATTCGACGAGAAAATCTTCACCCTGAGACGGGCTGTATGCAAGAACTTCCTGATCAAAATTTCTGATGGCTTCTCTGATTGGTGCAGGAGTCGGGATATCAGGCTGACCGATGTTGAGCGGGAAAACATTGATACCGCGTTTTCTTGCCGCTACCGCATAAGGAATGAGTTTGCGAATCGGTGATGCCTGCATGTCTCTGGCTCGGGTTGAAATCTTTTTCATGACACAAATCCTTTCCTGAACAATAATAACCCTCGTTTTCTTCGCTTTTAGTCGAGAAAACTGACTCACTGCAATGTAACCCTATTTTTATTTTACTTTCAACCTTTTGTTTCTAAGGTTTAGCAGTTTTTTTTCCGAAAACTATGGTTGAATGAAAAAACTAAGACGTATAGCGCTCATTTTGTCTTTTTTGCTGGTTGTTGCCCATGTTGGTTGCATGAGCACTGATTCGCCCGCGCGTGGAGGCTTGAGCGGGGTAGTCAGCGACTCAGGCGGAAACCCGCTCAGCGGCGTTAAAGTCTCAACCTCAGAGGCATCGACTCTTTCTGACGTCAACGGCAAGTATTTACTTGAAGCCCTGACGCCACAGCTGACCCAGGTTTCCATCAGCCGTGAAAAATACCAGATTCAAACGAAGACCATCGAAGTTCTGAGTGGTGAAACCCTCACCGAAGTTAACTTCGTCATGGCCGCCGACAGCGAAATCTACGACATCAGGGTTGCCAATGTCACCTCTACGAAGGCAACCATAACCTTTTATACCCGCAATCAGAGTAAGGGTTATATCAGATACGGCACCAATGGTCTGATCAATGCATACACTCCCCAGGACAACGAAAATTCCTTTCTGCATCAATACCAGTTGACCGGCCTGATTCCCGCTACCACCTACCGTTTTAAATGCGTGGCTCTCGACAATCTGGGCCGTATTCTCGAATCTGAACTGCAGAATTTTACCACCGAATTCACGGTGCGCGGCAGCCCGCCAACCGGCTTGAAAGCCAGTAAACCCACCGATTCCGTTTCAATCAAGATCGAGTGGAACTCCGATGCGGCCGTGGATTTTGCCGGTTACAAACTCTACCGATCCGAAAGCCCTGATTCTGTTTATGTTCAGGTCGGCACCGGCATGATCATGCAAAACTCATATTCAGATATGGAAGTTACCCCTGGAAGGAAATACTATTACCGGGTAACCCGTGTTTCTGGCGCGGGAGATGAAACCCCGCAATCGGAAACAGTTTCCTTTCTCTTGCCCGGCCGCATGGATCAGAATGCCGTCTGGTCTGCAGTCAACTCGCCATACAACCTTACGGGCGACCTGACGATCGCACCCGGCATCAGCCTGGTAATCGACAAGGGAGTCACGGTTAACATCAGCCGTGGCGATCAGTGGGATGCGGATGCCGCCGAAGATCTGATCGATATTCTGGTTCAGGGAACCCTGATGATCCAGGGAACCAGCGATTATCCGGTAACCATGACTTCTTCGAGCGGTTCGCCCCAGGCGGGCGACTGGAACGGCATAACTTTCGATCTGGTTTCTGACCTGAACACCTCGCTTATCAAAGGCTTGAAACTTTCATACGCCGTTGATGGGGTAAACGGTCTGGCGGGCATTCCTGAGGTTAAAGAATCGAGATTTTTCAGCTGCCGACAGGCCGGGGTTCGCTCAGCCGCCGCCCGCCAGGAAGTGGTCGTTCGCAATGTCGAAATCGACACCTGCTCTTCAGGCATGCTGATCAACGATAACCCGGTTAACGTAAGAATTTACGATAATAAACTTTTGCGCTGCGTTTACGGCATCGTTGCCCGACGAAATACTCTGGCAGAGGTTCTGCGCAACAGCGTCAGCTTCGCAGGCGTTTCGGGCATCGACCTTGAAAACAGCAATGCATCTTCGATAACCCGTGGCAACCTTGTTGGTTATGGTTCGAATGGCAGTGGCATAATCTGCCGTGGAAACGATGAAGTGCGGCGCAACACCATTCATTCAGGCATTGGCGTCGAAATCAAGGAAACTGCAAAAGCAAAGATTCGCAGCAATCTGATACTTGCCGATGGTTCACGTAATACGATCGGAGTTCTCTACAGTGGCACTGCGGCCTATGTTGCGGCCAACAATTCGATTCAATACAACATGATCTGGAATATCACAACCGGTAACTCCCGTCGTTATTCAAATTCAGACAGCACATCTCTTCCGGGAATATCGACGGATCTGCGTTTCGACCCGTCACTTGCCGGTGGCGATCCTTTCGTGGAATTTCCCAGCCTGACTTACAGTTATGTGCCATCGCCTGGCAGCGCCCTGAATGGAGCGGGCTACGATGGTGAAGATGTGGGGGCAATCGATGTTCCGGATTAATCGTCGGAAACTTTTTCCCGGCCTGTTGCTGCTGCTGGTTCTTGCAGCTGTGCTGGTTCCGGGATGCGGGTTGCGCCAGTCGCAAACCGGCAGTCTCAGCAGCCGTATCATCGATGCCGATGGCAATGCGGTGGTTAATGCTGAGGTTTTTTCCATTTTCCGAGAACAGGAAAAAGTTTATTCGGGCCTCGATGGTGGGTTCTATCTCGCTGAGCTGCCTGCCGGTCTCAATAACATCGTGATTCTTCACCCGAATTTTGCTCTTGAAGAGCGGCAGATCGAAATAAGATCAGCAGAAACTACGGTGCTCGAAACCATCAGGCTTGACCGCAGCAACGCTCCTAACCGCATAAGCGATATCAGGGTAATTGCCAGATCCGAAAGCTCGGCAACGATCAGATGGCTAACCTATCGCGAAGTTGTATGCAACATCGATTACGGTCTGACTCAGGGTTACGGGAAGCTTGCCCGCGAAACCCGCCCGGCAACCGACCATGAGTTTGAGCTTACCGGCCTGCTGCCTGAAACCCTTTATCATTTCAGGGTTCAGTATATCGATGAAAATAATATCAGTCATTACTCATATGATTATTCGTTTAAAACCGAGCCGGCTTATGTTCCGTATCCGCCTGGTGCAATCAGCATTCAGCCGATCAGGGCAGCTCAGACGGTAGAAATGACCTGGGGCCCGGCTACTGCAACTTCGGTCACCGGTTACAACATTTATCGTCAGGAAAAAGGCTCAGACTGGCTTTTGCTGACAGCTCAGCCGCTTGCCGCAAATATAACTTCTTATGTTGATTCTACTGCGGCCGCCGGAACATTTGCACGCTATGCGGTCGTTTCCGTAAACCAGTTTATTGGCGAATCAGAAAAAATAATGTCATCTTACGTCTTTATTCCCGGGGTGGTAAACCGCAGTGTGAAAATCACCTATCTTGATTCACCGGTTATCCTCAATTCAGACCTGGTTATTGCAGCAGGAACAACGCTCGAGGTCGAAGCCGGAGTGGAATTCATGGTCGGCGAAAAAGACCTGGCGGCTTCGGGCATCGATGAAGCCCGGGTAGAGATTCTGGTCAGCGGCCGCCTGGTGATGAATGGAACTGCGGCCATGCCGGCCCGCTTTCTTCCTTTGAATGGCGGTGGCAGACGCGATCATTGGGCCGGAATCAAAATTCTTTCTTCCGATACGGGTGTAAGCAAGCTTGAGTATGTTGAAATTGCAGGCTGCAGCAGCTATGGTCTTGATGTTGAAGCAAAAAGGGTTGAACTTGCCGCTCTGGCATTTTCCTACTGCGAAAACGGTTTGCGAATGCAGGGATTGCGTGAGTCGCTGGTTCTCAAAAATTTCCGCTTCAACGAAATCACTGGAACCGCATTCAGGGTAGAAGCCTGTCGCAAGGTCAATATCAGCGATTCAGTCTTTACGTCGGTTGAGAATGCAGTGATCTGCCAGGCATCTGACGATGAAGATCAGCTGATCATGCACAATACCGATATTTATTGCTCGGGTGTGGGTATTCAGGGGCTTTTTGGGCGTTCATCGATAACCAATGTTCTGATTGTCAGCCCCGATGGCGATGCGATTAATCTTACCGACGTGCTGCATATATCAGAAAACGTCATCGACCACTGCACTTTTGACAGTCTGAATGGCATCATTATCGGCTCGGGCACCGTAAAAATCGAAAACAACATCGTCGTTAACCGCAATGGTTATGGCGATACCGGCATCAATAACGTATCGGTTCTTACCCCCGATTACCCGTTCAACAACGTTTTCGGGTTCAAAACCAGGTATCTGGGCTGTGGCGGCGGAGTTGGCGCAGTCAGTCTTGATCCGCAGTTTATCGGCGGCAACCCGTTCAATTACGACCTGTTGCCGGAATCATCTTTGAACCTTCAGGATCGCTTTGGCTCAGAAATGGGCCGTTACGGCGATTCAAGATTGTGAGAGCAGCAATATGTTGAGTTTACTGGTTCTTTCAAAGACTTTCAGGCAGGGAATGAACCGGCGCCGGCTCGCAGTTTTCGCGCTGGTGACCCTGATCATTTTCATGGCTGGCTGCGAGAACCAGATGAGCACCCAGCGAGGTGTAATATCCGGGCTGGTGCTTGATGAAAGCGGCAATCGAATTACCGGTGCTCTGGTAACTTCGCATCGGTCGCTGTTCAAGGCGGAAACCGATGAAAATGGCCATTACGAGTTCACCTCTCTGGATGTTGGCTCACACCGCCTGACCGTAGAACGCAACGGGTTCTATCTGGCCTCGCGTACCGTTGAACTCGATTATGGCCAGGTGCTTGAGAGTATCAACATAACCGTCGAAAATCTGCCGGATCTGATCAAAGTTCAGGTTTCGGTGCGGGAAAAAGACCGGGCGGTGCTGGAAGTGGAATGTGCCGAAAGCATGTCGGTGATTGCGGCCTGGCGTCAGGTTGGCGCGGCGCGGCTGCAGACCATGCCGACGCAGCAGGCTCTGCTGCATCAGATTGAGTTGAAGGGGCTTTTCCCTGGTGCTGATTATCTGGTTCAGATAGAAGGCACTACTACCGACGGGCGAAAGTTCGTTTCTGATCAGATCAGCTTTGCGACTGTTAATCCGCTAGATGTCAGCGGAGCACCGGCGATCCCAGAGAACTTCAGATTGAACCAGAGTCCCGACGGGCCGATTCTTTCATGGGCCTACAGTGGTTTAGACCCTCTCGAAGGCTATCGGGTTTATCGGGCAATCGACAACGGAGCCATGCAGAAGATTTTTGACGAAGGTTACCTGTTCGCAGCCCAGAGTTCAGTAACCGATGACACGGCCGAACCTGGCCGACTGTATCGCTATGCCATTCAATCGATTGATCTGGAAGGTAATATCTCATCTCTGACTTCTGAATTGAGCATTATACCTGCCGGTAAAATAAGGCAGGATCTGACCTGGAAAGCCGCCAACAGTCCGATCAGGCTCAATGGCGACCTGACTATTCCCGCCGGAAAATCTCTGACGATTGAGGCGGGCGTAAACCTTGTCGTCAGCGGGGTTGATGATGGCAAAACCGGGTTCAAAAGAGATTCGTGTGAGTTTATCGTTGAAGGGACGCTGATCGCCGAAGGAACTGCGGACGCGCCGATTCGTATGATCAGCGCTTCTTCTTCACCAACCCGTACTGACTGGGATGGAGTTCGCATCATAGCTTCATCATTGCAGAATCCCAGTGTTCTTCGGCATCTTGAAATTGCCGGTGCGGAAAAGGGGATTGCTTTGTACAATTCACAGGTGCAGGCAGAGAATTTGCTGGTTCGTTACTGCAAAACCGGGGTCTCGCTCAACGGACTCTCGGGGGTGACAATTGGCAATATTGAAAGTCGCGACTGTGAAACGGGCATTTATGTAGAAAGTTCGCTTGATTGCCAGGTGAATGACGTAACCATCAGAGATGCTGAAAACGGGATGGTTCTGCTTGGCAATAAAAATTTAAGCGTCAGCAGATTCGACGTGCGCGATACCAATAAAACTGCGGTAAAGACTGGGGATCGTGAGGGGCTCAAACTTCGCAACGGGGTTTTGCATGCACTGGTCACCGGGCTGGATGCAGGTGGTGCAGCCTCTGATTATCAGTATTTAACCATCGATGCGCCGGCAGGGGTTGTCGTGAATGGGGCAGATGTGCCTGTGATCAAAAATTGTATTGTGTATAATCGTCAGAAACCAGGCACCGGTTATGGAATCGAAGATAAAACTCTGGGCAGAAGTTATTCATATAACATCATCTTCAAATATGCCGCAGCGACTTTTAACTGCGATCAGAATGGTGGCCCGATTCAGAATGTCGATCCGTCTTTCGTCGGCGGCAGTGGCGAATATGATTATCATCTAAGACCAGGGTCGCCTGCTCTTACAGCGTCTGAAAGAAATGGCCAGATCGGAGCCTATGGCTCGGAAACCTGAGAACTGAGCTCTCGAGAACAGTTTTTCCATAAAACTTTCTAAGTCTTCGGGGCTGGCATGCCGATTACTCATAAAAGAAACATTTGCAGCAGCCGGAGGTAAATGATGCGCCGTTCATTTCTGGGTTTTTTTCTTTTGTCGTTTGTTCTGATGAGCAATCCTGGGATTTTTGCCCAGAAAGTCATCGATCGTGATCAGATTAACAATCGAATTAAAGAGCTCAGGAACCGTTTGAAGGAGTATCAGACCGGAAAAATCTCCAATGCTCAGGCAAAACCTGAAGAAAAGCCTGAAGAAATAAGCGAAGAACTTGAAAATCGTAAAGATGTGGCGGTGACAGTACTCTTTCATGATAGTGAAAATGCAGGAGATGCCCCAATTAATGAAACAATTGATTTAAATGATCATTTGTCAAATATGGAAGCATCTCTATCTGAAATTTCAGAATTAAAAACAATTTCGGAAGAAAAAGTTCTCACCCCCGAAAAACAGCGGCTCAATGAGATGAAAAAGCGCCAGGAGCTTTTTGAAAGTCTGCGCAACAAAGTTCAGCAGGCAACCCGTCGCTCAAGAAGAAGCGCCCTGGAAATAAACCGTCTGGTTGCCCAAGTTCCTGAACTCTGAATCTGAAAGGCTTCTAGGGCTCAACCTGCTTTGGTTGAAGAATTTTAACCTGAAATTCCCTTAGCTCGTCGGCAAATTTTCTTCCGTCTTCAGGCTCACCGACTATATCTCCAAAATGAATTGGAATCGCAAGCCGGGGTTTGATTTTTCGCACCGCCCGGGCCGCATCCTGGTAATTCATCGTGTAAGTTCCACCCACGGGTAGAATTACTATATCTGCTTTAACTTCCTGCATTTCCGGGGTTAAATCCGTATCGCCGGCCACATAAATTCTTGTATTGTCGACTTGCAGAAGGTAACCAACCCAATGATTGTTTCTGGGGTGAAACTGCTTGTCGGGATTGTATGCTGCAATGCCTGTAACTGACCAGCCAGTGAAGTTTAATGTCTCACCTGGTTTTATGGCATGACAATCATACTGGTGCAGGTCTTTGAGGCAATCGGGTGGGGCAATCAGAGGCTTGCCAGGTTCAAGTAACTTTTTAATATCATCGGGTGACAGATGGTCGAAATGCCCATGGGTGACCATCACGGCAGTGGCCTTGCTTTTTCCCGTAATTTTCCAGGGATCGATGAAAAAATTGCCGACACTTGTTTTAATCTGCAGGCTGGCGTGGCCAAGCCAGATAATTTCAGGAAAATCAGTATTCATTTTTTTATCCTCTTCTATTATGCTTCAATTCAAAAGCTCATATGAAATTTCATCCTTTAACGCTGCCTCGACCGGCTAAGCAGGTCGAAGCGATGTGGTAATGCGAATTTTCCAATGAGCTTTTGTATGGATTATACAAAAATGTACCAGAAAAGCTCAAATATTTGTTTCAGATTGCGAATTGTTATCGAACGGGCAAAAAAATGGAGCTGCTCTGTTGAACAGCTCCCTGAAAGGGATATTGTTGGGTTATAATGACCTTAAAAAGATAAGGTCAGGCTGAAAAGAAGTTTTCAGCAGGCTTAAACGCAAATCCATTGCTGGATCGGCGATTAATTCAGATTTTTGGGAAAGCAGAACTTTTCTTTGACTAAATGCAATCACCCCGTATTTTTTTTCGTATCTCAAAAAGCTTTTAAATCTTATACTTAAATGATACTGAAATCTGGGGAAATTGCAATAGGCAAAATGGAGATTTATGGAACCCTGGTTTCAAGCTCGTTTAACCAGAGGTCGGCTTTGAGATCTGAGGGCGCGCGCCAGTCTCCACGGGGAGACAATGAGCCGCCCGAACCAACCTTGGGTGAATCTGGAACGCAGCTGCGTTTGAACTGAGATTGCCCGAAAAATCTGGTGATGAAAACCTTCAGCCATTTTTTGATGGTTGGCAGATCGTATTTTTCGCTGCCCGATTGTTTCCAGGCGTGCCAGCAGAGAAATGCCACCTTCGAGGGTGAAAAACCGAATCTGGTCAGATAATACAGATTGAAATCCTGAAGCTCGTAAGGGCCCACCACATCCTGAGTGCTCTGCATTTTTCCGGTTTTATCATCAGCCGGAACCAGTTCAGGCGAAATTTCACACTGTAGAATCTTGTAAAGAACCGAAGAAAGGGTGCTGCCCACATCTGAAGAATCGGCCACGAATCGAATCAGGTATTGGATCAGGGTTTTGGGGATCGAAGCATTGACGTTGTAATGCGACATGTGATCGCCGACCCCATAGGTGCACCAGCCCAGAGCCAGTTCGCTCAGATCACCGGTGCCGACTACCATGGCATTGCATGCATTGGCGAGTCTGAAAAGATGCGAAGTTCGGTCGCCTGCCTGAACGTTTTCGAAGGTTACATCGAAAACTCTTTGTCCAGAGGCAAAAGGGTGCCCCAGATCTTTCAGCATCTGGGTGCATGATGGAATGATGTCGATTTCCATTATCTTGACCCCGAGGCTTTGCATCAGTTCGTGAGCGTTGTCTTTGGTGGAACTGGAAGTGGCGAAGCCTGGCATGGTGCAGCCAATGACATTCTGCCGACTGAGATTGAGCGAATCAACCGCTTTGCACGCAACGATCAGAGCCAGCGTCGAATCAAGGCCTCCCGAAACGCCAATAACCAGCTTTTCAATACCGGTGGCTTTCATGCGGGTGGTCAAGCCTTGAACCTGAATCTGGAACGCTTCATTACAGCGGTCGTTGCGGGCTGCGGGATCATCTGGAACAAACGGAAATCTTGAGACTTCACGCTTGAGTTTCATTTCGTGGGGCAGTTCTTCGAGGTTGAAGTCGATTATGCGAAAATCTCGGGTGCGGTCTTTCCAGGCGTTGGCCGAATCTCTGAAGCTGTTGTATCTGATTCTTTCGAGGGCCAGGCGATCTACATCGAGGTCAGCGCAGGTTATTGTGCCAGAGGCGGCGAAACGCAGGTTTTCTTTGATGATACTGGCATTCTCGGCAATGATTGCGTGCCCATCCCAGGCCAGGTCGGTGGTTGACTCGCCGGGCCCGGCGCTTGAATAAACATAGCCGCAGATGTTTTTTCCCGAGAAAGACCTGACGATAAGGCGTCGGTAGTCCGCTTTGCCGATTACGACATTGCTCGCCGACAGGTTCCCGATCAGGGTTGCGCCGGCCATGCAGGCAAAGGTTGCCGGAGAAATGGGTGCCCAGAGATCTTCACAGATTTCTATGGCAATCTGGGCGTCGGGCACTTCTCGGCATTTGAATATCAGGTTGGTGCCGACCGGAACCTCGCTGCCGGCAAATACCATTT
>JBMOKV010000252.1:0-2218 GCA_049325495.1 Candidatus Rifleibacteriota bacterium
AATGGGGTGGAATCTCCTGGTATGCATTTGGTTCGCCGAAAGCGCCTGCAGAACACGTTGGCAAGCTGATGAATGGGCAGGGCGGGCGCCCTGAGATGACCAACAACGACTTTCGCCTCAGACACGACAATATTCCGGCAGCCGGACAGGTTCCTCTGATGAGCCCTTACTGGGATGCCAAATACATTTCTACCGTTGTCAGAAGGCTTTATGAAAAACGCGACCGGTCACTCGATCTTTATGCCTATCTTGATAACGTAGTTCCTCCTGCTGCCCCTCCTTATTCCAGCTACCCCGGACTTGAAGCAGCAAACGTTCTTACAGCAACCGACCTGAAAATTACTGAAGAGTATGGCAAAACCTGCGCCGACGGATGTATCCCCGGTGGTGCTCTTAATCCAGAAGCCATTGGAAAAATTGAATCATGTGTTCAGGTTTTCACCTCAACAACCGGGCGGCGTTATGGATTCAACCCGTTCGGCAAGAAAACTGCTCCTTTTGGAACAAATGATGCAGCCCTTCGCGTAGTTCACCTTGGCACGACCTACAATCTCAATTTCAATTCTTCCAATATCAGAAATGCGACTTATTTCGCCAACTATTTGAAGCTTCCGCTTGAAAGCGCAACGATCGTTGGCGTTTCTTCGAATTTTGCGGCACCGGTAACCCCGATTACTGCGGCACCTGACCATCTCTATGCCTCAATTGCAGATAAATTCTGTATTCAGGATTCGTGGTGGGGCAACGGTGGTATTGCCTATGAATATTTTTCAAAAGATGTGGAAACCGATGGAATGGATTTCAAGGCCGGTCATATCTACCGCCTGAATTATCTGGAAACCAACAGCCCGGTTCCAGAGGACGTGGGCCATTTCGCAGGCGATATCGATGCAATAGCGGTCGATGGTCATGGGAATCTGTATATTCTGACCACTGAACTAGATTGTGCCAACCTGCCCAGCTGGCCTGACGAATCTGGGCTCCCTCAGGGTCCTGATCTCGAAAAAGTTGACCCCAAGGTTCCGGGAAATTCTATTATTTCTCATCCTGACTATCTCACCTGTGGCTCATGGATGAGACCGGGAGTTGGCGGACCCGACACAGCAATTGCCGGGCCTTCACAGGCCGACGATTACGTTGTTCTGACTTTCAAACAAAGAGTTAAAAAAGTTGCCAGAAAGTACACCCCGAGCGCCGGCGGCGGCTTCAGTCTCGCTTCGGTTGAAGATCGTGGCTATGTTGAAAGCGGTTTTGACGGCATCAAGCGTAATCTAAAGTTTACCAGCGCAGGAACTTTTGACTGGGTTAACGCCTGGTATCATGAATACGGGGTTGGCAGCCGCAGTGCAAACATCGATGCTGAATTCGCGGTGGTCAACATCGCTGAACGCCCAAGCAACATCGAAAATGACAACAAATACTCAATCTGCAGATATGATAGAGTTTCTTCAGGTCAGCCAATTTCTGAAGATGATGAAGAGATAACTTTCAAAGTTGAAGGATATCGCCCCTACGGCGCTGACGGTAACATTCAAAATCTGGTTCACGTAGGCAACGTACCTGGTATCGGTGAAGTATACGTAAACCTGATTCCACCCTATGAAAACCGCGACGAAGACGGGGATGGCATAAAAGGAAGTTTCCCGTCAGGCATGTTTGAAAACAATTCAAGTTTCAAACTTGATGTAAAATGGCATGTAGACCTTATCGATCCAAGTGCGGGGGCCAACTATTCAGAAAGCCAGGTAATTAAGAAATGGCGTGACCTGCCACCGGAAGCCGGCGCGCAGAAACTTTTCAAATTCAAATTTCCCCAACCCGGCACCTATGCGGTTTATGCCACTTTCGATTACAGCTATTTCAAATATGAAGATTTACCCGCAGGTGCCCGCCCCGATGAATTGATCAACCATATCGGCACCAAATCGATAACCTCCAGCATGGTTCAGAAAGTTCTTTACCACGTTCAATCGCCTTCAAATACGGTTACCGACGGTTACATCAGCAATATAACTCTCGATACCGGTGCGATTTTTGAAGCCGATGTTAATGCAGCCGGTGAAACCGGTTACGGCATGATCGAAGACCGAGCGCCGGCCAGTTTGAGCTTCTCTTTTGAAGCCCAGTTCGTTCGCGATGCCAACAGCTCTACCAGCGCCGCTAAATTCGAAACCTTTAACGGAATTGGTGTCTGGGATTACGGCTTTGGTCCCCATGT
>JBMOKV010000253.1:0-2204 GCA_049325495.1 Candidatus Rifleibacteriota bacterium
TGAGTGGCAGTTTCATTTTCACCAGTGTCGGTCCTCAGCCCTGGTCATTCGAGCACTGCGGAGTTTCGACCCTGGTAAAAGCTGAGTCCCAGGCGATTGAGTTCGTGAAGGCCAGCGCTTCTTTCAATCTGCTTTCAGGTGAGCCGGTGACCGTAAAGGTTGAGGGGGTAACCCAGGTGATTGGTGAATTGAAACCGGTTGACCGGTCGATTGCCACATCTGCGGTTGAAACCATAACTATCCCCAAGGCGGCTTCAGACCCGGTTGAAATAATTGAGGACCTGGAACCTGATCAGGTAATGCCCGTTGAACTGCCGGTTGCCAGCTTCACCGCTGAAGCAGCTGAACCACAGCTGCCCGCTTCTGAAACTGCCCCCAATGAAGAACCGGTCAATCCTTTTCTTGACAAACCCCTGTTGATCAATGGAAACTGATAATATGAAAAACAAGCGAAACTGCAGGGCTTTTTCACTGATCGAAGTGCTGGTAACCATGGTGTTTCTCAGCCTGGCCTTTCTGCCTCTCTATAACCTGTTTTCTTTCGGCCAGAAGGGCACCACCAACAATCTTCAGGAAGTGGCGGCCACCAATTACGCATCTGATCTGGTAAATCTGTTGCGCGACCTAAGTTTCTTCGAGTTTGCCAAGGCTGCGGGTTCGGTTGAAAATTTCAAACTGACCGGTGATGGCCAGATTTCGTCATTTTTGAAGCGCATCAACAACATCAAGCCGCCACCTGCCTGCGAAGAGCCTTTTACCCGCAGCATTGAGGTGCGTAAATTCAAGGGCCGCGATGCGCGCCTGTTCGGCTGGCTCAGCGACTGGCTCAAGAATCGTCAGGCGGTGCCCAATTACCTGATTACCGTTAAGGTTGAATTTCCCCGTATGGGTAACAGCAGCGAAAAAGACCGGGTTACCCTTTATACCATGGTCATGGACTGAACTATGAAAAAACACGGATTCACGATGATCGAGCTGATGGTAGTGGTGATCGCCGTTTCACTGCTGTCTGGCGTAATTTACAAGCTGATGTCCGGCACTTTCTCGCAATTTACCAAGAGCCAGGCAAAGCTTACCAATCTTCGCTCGGCCAGCGTCATTCTCGAACATTTGAAAAATGACCTGCGCCTCGCTGTAGTTCCGGCTTCTGAGGATGAAAAACCCGAAATTGTCACCACTGCCGGTGCCGCATCATTGAAATTCTGCATGCTCGATCAGAATGTTCGTAAGATTGTCAAATATTCATTTGATGATGGAACGGTTTATCGCGACCTGGCGGGCAAAAAGCGGGCAATCAGCCTGGCGAAGGTTGCTGATTTCATCATCGAAAAATCCGACGATCCGGCAAATCAATATCTGGGATTTCGTATCATTGTCGACAAGGATGCGGAGCTTGATAACCGCAGTGAAAGCAGTAAAGGCAACAAGGTTGAGGTCAAGGCTTTTCTCTATCCGAGATTCAACGCCGCGGCGCTCAGCGATGAGGAAAAATACTGGAACCTGGCTCGCCAGGCAGCAGGAGGAAGCTGATGAATAAAAAATTACTTGTGATACTGGTGTTTCTTGGGTTCTCTTCGGTGTTGTCGGCGGTGACGACCCATACTTTCCGCAGTGGTGACACCCTCTGGGATCTGGCAGCCAAGCACTACGGCGACCCGACTCTCTACCCGGTTCTTCTCGAAGTGAATGGAATCGATAACCCGCGTACCATTCAAAACGGCAAGGTCATCATTATCCCCGATAAATCTTCAATGCAACAGATTGCTAAAGAAAAAGATCCGGCAAGAAAAAGAGAGTTGATCAGCCAGGCTACTTCCGGCCAGGACAGCCCGGTTATCCCCCCCGGTGATAATAACGAAGGGCAGGGTGGTAACACATCTCAGAACAACAGTGCCAGTGCCGAAAGCCGCACCGGTGAAGTCGACCCCAACGACACTTCATTCACCAACATTCTCAAAGGCCCGAAAGTAACTGGTGATAAACTTATCAAGGTTGATGATAAGTAATTATCTAAACATTTAATTAAAATTTTAAGCCAGCTGAAGCAAATGCCTCAGCTGGCTTATTCTTTTGCGGAATCACCTCTATAGCGGTTTTCCAATCAGTGTCAATCGCCGAGAAATGTCCAGCCGAAGCTGATTCGAAGAAAGGGTTTAATTATACCCCGCCAAGACAGAAACACTGTGATCAGAAGACAGGCTCCG
>JBMOKV010000254.1:0-2203 GCA_049325495.1 Candidatus Rifleibacteriota bacterium
AGGTCATCGGTAATCGTCAGTTCATGAAGCCTGGCATTGTCTATCGACATTGCCATCTGACTGGCTATAGCCTGCAGCAGTGCCAGGTCTTCCTGGTTAAATGGCTGACTGTTGGAGCGATCAGACAGATTGAGAACACCGACACATGAATTATGAACGATCAAAGGCACTGAAATAAGAGTTTCAGGGGCCTTGAAAGTGCTTCTGGAGTCATTTTTGAATCTTTCGTCGCGACTGCAGTCCATGCACAGAATCGGCTGACTGGTTGCGACTACTTCGCCAGCAATACCTTCACCAACGTCGAGTTCAGTTTTTCGCACCGGTTCATTACTCTGGTTTTCCTGGTCGATTTGCCCAATTTGTCTGAAACTTTCAACGCTAAGTTTGGTTCGATCATCGTTAAGCAGCATTATCGAGCCGCGCTTGGCCTTGAAAATTTCGACGATGTGACTGAGACACTCATCTAAAGCCTGTTGATAGGTTGAAGACGTGTTGATTATCTGTGAAACACGGTAAAGCGCAGAAAGTTCGAATACCTTGTTGCGAATTCTTCGGGCCATCAGGTTGAAACAACTGGCAAGAAATCCAAGCTCGTCGTTACGCTGCATCTTTACCTGAGTTTCAAGATTGCCTTCACTCAATTCATTGGCTTTGCCTGCAATTTCGATTACCGGGCCGGTAAGCTTGAAGCTTAGATAAGTGGCAAGCAACAGGGCAACCAGGCCAATCAGAACCACAAAGTTGAAAGTCTTGTTCTTGATGGTTCTTGCAACGGCATATACTTCGCCGGCATTCTGAAAAACGAATATTCTCAAATTGTAATGAAGAATTGGCAGGGAAATGGCGACCTGAGTCTGTTCTTCAGAGCGGGTTGAAGCCACATCATAAGCGCCGCATGGGCGCTGCATTAGATCGGAAATCATTTCCTGGGGAAAATCCGGCTGGTCAAGCAGGTTTTCACCCTCCTGGGTTACGAGAAAATAGCGAAAATTGGTGCCGAAAGTTATTCCCTCAAGGGATTTGCGAAGTTTAAGAAAAGAAATGGTTGCAATCAATTGATTGGGTTCGGAGGCATTTCCAATTGGGGCACGCACCAGAAATGCTTCAGGAGAAAACATTATGGTCTGAGTCGAGCGGGCCAGCATCTTTTCTGGCACTGTCAGTTCGGCGATCGCTTCTTTTTCAGGTTTTGAATGTCTCAGTAAGCTGCCTTCGGGGTTGCAGATCACAATTCTTTCGACATACTCGTAAGACTGGTCGAGCTGCTGCAAAGCCTGGCCGGCGGCTTCCGAATCTGGCTGCTGCAGTCTGGCATCGTTGGCGAGAAATCTTGCCAGGTCTTCGTACATCGATACATATTGATCGACTTCGTATTTTACCTGCTGAAATGCCTGGATATTGCTTTCGATGAGCAATCCCCGGGAAATATCGGCTAAGACGTTGAAGGAATAATACCCGATACTGATCAGAGGTAAAATGGTAAGAACCAATACCCCGACCCAGACTTTGAATTTGATGCTGCTGAAAAAAGAGAATTCAGCAGCTGTCTCTTTTTGTTCACCGGAAGGAAAGCCGTTCATATTTTTTTCCTGTTGTATTTACTCTGAAGCAAGCAAAATTAATTTGTACCAACAGTTTAATAAAAACCGAGCCTGCAAGTAAAGAATTATCGCAAGTGTTTCCAGTATTCAAGCAAATCGACAAACCGCTGTTGAAAGTCGCTGCCGGGAAAATGCCGAACTGCAATGGTTGCCGGGTTGTCGTTCTGAAAATCTCTATGGTAACCGTAAGCGCCTCTTTGCAGAAGAAGCTCTGCTGTTTTGAGAAAATCTTTTTTCTTTGTGGATGCGAATGGGGAAAAATCGCTCATGGTTCCTGCCATTGCTGCCAGATGCAAAGGAGTCTGGCCGTAACAGTTCAGGCAGTTGGGATTGGCCCGGTGATCCAGCAGGATTTCAACAATCGAACTGCAGCCGTTGGCCGAAGCCAGATGTAATGGGAAATAGCCGTCTTTATCCTGAATATGGGGATCAGCTCTGCGTGACAAAAGGAATTTCACGATTTTCGGGTAGTTGTAAAAAGCGGCGTAATGCAATGGGGTATAGGCCTTCAGGCGGTCTTGAATGTTAACTTCTGCTCCACTTTTGATCAGCACATTTACCGCACTCAGATGCCCGTTTATCGTTGCAATGTGCAGGGGAGT